>NZ_JBWYIU010000001.1:0-450401 GCF_056783995.1 Acinetobacter sp. ANC_7588
ATTTCTTCTTCAAAAATGGCTGAATCTTTATACAGCGAAGTATGTACACGGTCACTTTGAACCAGTTCGTTGTAATCAATTTCGATATTTTTAATTTGGATTGCATTATCCATAATTTGCCCTCATTACTATCTTTAAAAGATCATGTTTCTTACTAATAAATTACCTGTTTATAACCTATATTAATTAATCAACTAAGACTATTTTCTAGTTGAAGATTTAATATTAAATTCAATTAATTAGAGTATTAAATTGAATTTATAATCGAAATAACTCATTCATTTTTAAAGCCTTGAATTTAAACGACTCCCCATAGTCTTAAAGTTCTTGTATCCAGTCTTACAAACCACCTAGATTACGAGAATAGAAAGTAAGTTCTAAGTTGCCTAAATTGTGAATAAGACTTGTGGAGACATAGTTACTTGTCTATTACCATCTGCTTCTTAAACTGATGTGATTTATTTGGATCAAAGATTTTTGCAATTAGGCATAATTTTTCATCTTTGTTATGCCCTGAAACTAGTTGCAAACCAACCGGTGTGCCTAACTCCGTTTCTAGAGGCAGGGTAATCGCCGGATGACCAGAAACGTTAAATGCTCGTACTAATGCAGTTAAATTTAATAGCTTAAGCGGATCATTTATTTCACTTAGTAGTGGCGGCGCTGTAGGCAATGTAGGTAGTAACAAAGCATCGTATTTCTTCAGCAATAGATCTAGTTCAGCTTTAAATAAATGCTGCACATCTTGTGCTTTTTCATATTGTTCAATGGTAATTTGAGATGCTGCTAATAATCTTTTTCGAATGTCTGTACCCAATTTACCTGTGGTTAGCAAATGTGAAAATGAATGCCAATTTTCATAGCTGATTAAAGTCATACCTGCCTCATATGCAGCATTAAAATGACTCAGCTCCATCTCTTCAAAGTGAATGTCATTGATCTGAGAAACATGTCTATTAATGCACTCCCAAACCAGGTCATCCGCATCGACACGTAAAATACCAACTCTAGGTATATGCACTTGATTATGCTGAACCTTAGAAAGGTCAAAGGTTGGGTCAATAATTTGCATAGCTTGAATAAGCATATTCATATTATTAGCAAAAGGCCCAACACAATCTAAGCTAGAATATTGCGGTAATACGCCTTTGCGGCTTATTCGTCCATATGTTGGTTTAAGACCACAAACCCCACAACAAGCCGCTGGTAATCGAATAAATCCGCCAGTATCTGTTCCTATTGAAAAGTCACAAATTTTCTCTGCAACAGCTGTGGCAGATCCACTAGAAGAACCTCCAGGAATTAAATGGAGATATTTAGGATTTATCGGACTACCTGTATACTCATTTAAACCTGTAATACCAAATGCCAGTTCATGTAAATTAGCTTTACCTATAATTTCACAGTCATGTTCTAAAATATTTTCTACTACATCAGCGTGCTTTATTGCTGCAGATATATTTGCTAAAGTCGAACTAGCAGCACATGTAGGATATTTCTGAATATCAATTGTGTCTTTAATGACGACTTTTATTTCTCCAATCCCTAAATGAAGATTTTGAACCAAAGATGTCATATTTTCTCAACCTATGATGTACGATTTCAGATCACTACAGACCTAAACTTGACTTTCTATAAGTTATATACATGCCCTTCGATTATCACAAATTAGTGATGCTTATATATGTCCAAATACTATTAGCGATATAAATTTAATACTGATCAAATTAAGGAATATTGAAATACCCAAGAAAACTAGGAATCATACTTTTAGATTAGTTTTACTGGACTGCTTACAAATCCTGTAAATCACGAGTGGATGTAGTACAACAAGCTCTGAAAACACTTTTAAAGAAAAGACGAAATTCGCCTTGGAGACTAGGAGTAGTTCATATCTGATTATCAGGTATTTACCAAAGTGTTTGTTATTCAATCATTAATACTTCCTTCTAACTGCACATTTACTTCACTAAATTTCATTTAATAAACTAAAGATTACTACTGTAATCTTTAGTTCATATATTTAAGACTTAAATTAGTTTAAAAAAAATTCAATTAATTTATGATAGCGTCAGCCTAAATCAAAATAAGTATTTGAAATAAATAAATTTTAATTCAATCAATATAACCAATTGTATATCTCATGTATAAGGTCATCTCTGTGAAAACAGAAATTGAACTGAAGGTTGGACTGCTCCCAGTATCCTAGACACGAGACAGCCTCATTTTGAAGCTGCCTCGAATGCTTCTGAGCTCATTCCGTCGAGGTGTGAATGACGCCTGATTCGATTGTAAAACATCTCGATATAATCAAACACATCTGCACGCGCTATTTCTCGTGTTTTATAGATCCTCTTTTTAATTCTTTCCTTCTTTAAGCTGCTAAAAAAGGATTCTGCAACAGCATTGTCCCAACAGTTTCCACGACGACTCATACTTGGAACTAAATTATGCTTCTGACAGAATTTCCGCCAGTCTCCACTGCTGTAGTGTGAGCCTTGGTCTGAGTGTATGATCACAGGTTCATTGGGTCTGCGTCGCCATACCGCCATAAGAAGTGCATCTAAAACGATATCCTTGGCAAGCGTAGGTTTCATTGACCAACCGATGACTTTCCTTGAATATAAATCGAGAACCACCGCCAGATATAACCAGCCTTGCCAGGTGCTTATGTAGGTAATATCAGTTACCCACGAGGTATCAGGTTACAACAAACTCTCGATTTAAATGGTTAGGTGGCACAATCTGAGGACGACCACGACCATAACTTTTATGCTTCTTATATCCTCGAACAGCGGTAATGCCATTGTCTTTCATGATCTTCAACACACGATTAGGTCCACAGCTTTCACCTAGCTCTTTAAGATCCAGCGTAATGCGACGATAACCATAGATGCCATAACTGGCATCATAAGAAGAACGGATTAGTTGTAATAACCATCTATCTTCAATTGTTCTGCCTGATTCGGGTTCATGTAGCCAAGCATAATAGCCAGCACGAACAATCTTAAGAACTCGACACATCGTTTTAATCTTAAATTGATGGCTGTATTCCAGAATAGACTGATACTTTACTCGGGCAGGCTTGCAAAGTACCTTGCGGCCTTTTTTAAGATGTCCCGTTCCTCTTCAGTCTGTTTAAGCTGACTTTTAAGGCGAAGGATTTCTTTCTTTGCCTCGAGCAATTCATGTTCATCAGGGCTGTTGCGTAAAGGTTGCACTGCCTTTAGCCATTTATAAATGCTGTGTTGTGATACGCCTAAACGTTCTGCGACATCAGTGACAGAATATCCACGTTCAGTAATCAATTTAACAGCTTCATCTTTAAACTCTGGGGTGTATCGTTGTCCACTCATAATGTTCTCTCCTATGTAAAAAGAATAGACGATATTTGTCTAGGAGAGTGGTGGCAGTCCAGTGAGACTTGATCTGACAGGCACAATAAAAATGGGTAACTGCCAGATCAAGTTTTATCTAGTACACTTCATGCATATTTAAATACAGTCCAATAACTTTATATTCACTTTTCAAAAAGTTCACAAAAAGGAATATATTCAACCTCTCTTGGAATTAAAGGCTCGTCATCAGGTCTTAATGCTATTCTTTCGATATCATTAACCCCAACCTCCCAAGCATTTTTAATAATAAGCTCTTTCTTCTTAATAGAAAACTTTTCAAATTCAGGATATGGATAGAATTGATTATTAAAAAATGCACCAAAACTTAACTTATATGAGCCATATTTCTTATATTCTTTTTCAAAATTATTCCAATTTTGATTTGTAGATGGCGTCATTTCATGAATACGGCTAAGCATAGTCATAAGTTTATATTTATCATTAGTCATAATATTTTCTGATATCAAAACTCTATAATGATATGGATTATCTTTAGATATCCCCCTTATTATAGAAAATCTAAGTCTTTCCAAATTATCAACCTGACCTAATTGCTCGTATAAATCCATAAAGACATTTTCTCCTCCTGCTTTCTTAAAAATCAAAAAGATAATAGGAGGACTATCAACGAAATACATAAAAGCTAAACCGTACCATCCTGCTTCATCCCATAATTCAGGTTTTATAAGAGTAGTAATAGCAATTTGATCATGGCGTATAGAATCTAAGTTTTCGAAATTTGGAGCATTTTTTTGGTCCCCCATCTGAATTTTTTTAGCTTCGTTTTGTATATTTTTAGGATTTTTCTCATCCCATGGTAATTTTCTAATTAGTTCGAATCTAGTTCCTTTATTACCATTGAGGCAATCTACGAAATTTTTATGAGCATCTCTTCCCATAACATTATAAATCGCACCAAAACATGTACTAAAAGCAATTGATCTTGTAATTGATAAGTCATTTTTAAAAGATGATTCTAAAAAATCATCAATATTAGGAATATGATAGATCTTGAGCAAACATTCTATTATGAATTGGACAGACCATTCAAAAAATATCTTTTCCCTATTTTTATCTAAATAACCCCATTGAAAAGAAGAACAGAAAATATCTACAACCCATCCTTTCGGAGATTTATTAAACTGATGTGTTATGGTGCAATTTTCATCATCGTCCCCAATAATATTTATGCTTAACGAGCTAATTTTTGTAAGAACATTCTCAATTGGATTTGTCGAAAAAAAATTTTCGATTGTAGTCAAAATAGATTCTGATAATTCAATATAAGGAGAGCGATTAGGGAAATGAACTTTAAACTCACATCCTGCTACTTTTGTTGTGTAAACATTAGACTTTCCTAATGTAGGTAAAACTTTGGATGTAGGATGCTCAATATCTGCATCTCTTATCAATATAAGAGTACTTTCATGATCATCAATATCTGAAACTTCAAACTCTTCTTTGAATTTATCTTCATAACCTAAAAGGTAGATTAAGACTCCATATGAAGAGAAAAAACCAAGCTTATCTAGGAAATCAGGTAAATATTCAAATTCTTTAATTTGTTCCAATGAACAATTTAATAATAAATGTGCAATACAACCATCAAAAATAGTTATTTTATCCGGACTAATATAATTATCATCAATAGCATTTGAGCTTAAGAAGGCTAATTCTGCCCAATGCAAGGATTGGGGAATCCTTCCCAACTCCAACTCTTTCCATGCAAGTTGCCAATACACTTTTATAGCTGAGGGTAAGATCAATTGTTCTTTATGAAAATAATTCGCTAGAAGGGATGCAGAAAATAATAAACTTCCTCTACTTGCCCATTTAAGACCAACTTCTGAATATGCTTCAGACAATAATATATTTGCATAAACCATTTCATCATATGTTTCTCTTTTATTTAAACCTGCAAAAGCTTTACCTAAAAATTTAATCGCTAGGTAAGGCTTATTATCTTTTAATCGCTTTAAACCACGGTTAAGTTGCAATTCCGCTTTTTTGACCTCACTAAGTCGTAAACCTGCTTGCTCAGTGAAATAATCTAAAAGATCTTCGTACTCTTCATATTTATCAAAAATGATATCTAACTGTTTAAATAGATTAAAAAATTTATCAAAAGGGAAACCTATTAAATTACTTCCTAATTGACAATTTTTAAGAGTTCTTATTAATAATTCTTTGCAATATTTATCATCTTGGAATTTAAAAATTAACTGTAATAAATCTAAGTGAATAGATGCCATCAATGAATTGCTTGGACGACTTTCATCTTTTGATATCTGATCCAATACGCTGATGGTATGTTTACAAATATTGTCTATATCTACATTGCGCTGTATATCATCTGAGTAACTATATCTTCCATAGTAAATTGTTAATAAATTTACTAGCTTTTCCCAATTTTCTGAGTTTGTATTACCATTAAGATTTTCAAAGGTTAGCTCTAAGTTATCCTCAAATATTGAATAATCTTCAAACCACCAATGAGCAGCCCAAGCATACTGATAATGAGCTTCTAATAGTTGATTCGATGTGCCGAACTTCTTCGCAACTCGTATAGCCCTATCAAATAAACCCTGAGTATCAATTATAGCTAATTCTAATTCCTTACTCAGAATAGCTACCTCTAGGAAATAATCTACCTGCTCCAATGAAATTTTAGATGGGTCTACAGTTTCTTTAATGAGTTTAGTAAGTCTATCTAATTCTTTTTGTTTCTGATAATCATCAGCACTTAACTCAATTTCCCGTTTATAAGACGTGGGAATACTTAGTGTATCAATTGCTAGAAATTCTAACTGATTTTTATAAATTTGATCTAATATCCAACTTAAATCCAAAATACGTATATCTATTGAATATTGCTTATTTAATTCATCTTCTAGTTTACTTCTTTGATCAGCTTTAATTGATTGATTTGTTATACAGAAGATTTTTAAATAACCTCTATATGTTTCGATAATTTTTTTAACATCTTTTTTACACTTGGATTTCCAGTCTTTTTGGGTACTTACAGCAAACGCCCAACGCTCCTTGTGAGCACCCTCATTTAACCCCTCATACCACAATAGTTGGTTCTGTGATGATACAGGAAATGTTTGAGTATCTGTTTTTCCATCACCACCAGCAACAGGTCCTGTTTGTTCCAAAAGATTTGGACAAATAATTTTTTCACATAATTTTTTTGCAAATGTTTCAAATTCTAGTTCTTGGCTACGTATATTAAGTGTAGCTAGATAATGCTCTAACTGAACCCTATCCAATGTTCCAGATTCAACTACAATAGAGCTAGAAAACTCTTCTGGTCTTCTATCTTTTAAAAATTCTTTGGCAGAAAACTCTTTTGAATATTGCATCACACACCAAATTTTAAATTTTATTTAATTTATAATAACTTAGATTGATTTTCAATCAATTGGTAACAGATGAAAGAAACAATTTTTTGGTCTAGATCTTAATAAAAAATATACAATATTTCTAGAAGATATTAATTCACTGTTCCTAAAATATTCATGTTAAGTATATTTTAAAAATTACGTTCACATATGGAATTTTTGATATCAAAAATGAATTTTTATAAAATTTATATGGATTTTTTTAGTATTTTTATTTTAGGTATTTTTTCTAATTTTAACTTAAATAACAGTATGTTATGAAATAATTCCATATTTTAATATATACATTAAAGCCGTTGTTGTCCGTCCAAAACATCTATATGTTGTTCTTGTGGAATATTTTCATAGTACTCGCAATATTGGTTATTCTTTTCATCATAATTCAGCATAAATTTATAAAATTTATACTTATTAATATTTTGCTTCTCTATATTCCAAAATAATAGGGTTCTTTCATAAATCATTTTTAACTCAGTTCTAAATTATAAATCCCTGCGATTAAACTGAATCTTAATCCCAATCTTTTACCACGGTTGCGATATCGTTCGGCAAGGATTTTGAAGGTCTTCAAAGTCCCAAATACATGCTCAATCCCAATTCTTCTTTTATTGATTTCTTGATTGTAAACTTTTAGCTCAGGTTCTAGTTTACAGTGCTTTTTTGCTTTTAATGGCAATAGACCATTTGGATACACCGTATAAATCCCTTGATAGCCTTTATCTGCAAGGATAAAAGACCCTTTAGGAATTTGATTCAGGTTGCGTTTGAAGAGTTCAAAATCATGTACAGCACCACGACCGGTGCATACTCTCAGAATTAGCTAAGTTTTATAATGGATGATGGCTTGAACTTTGAAAGTATGCGCATTTGTCTTGCCACTATAGCTTTTCTTTTGTTTTTTAGGTCTTTGTATTGGAATTTCTGTGGCATCTACAATCACTACATTCCAGTCTATGTCTTCGCCTTCAGGTAAATCCTTCGGTAAATTAAATAGATTTGACTTAATGAGAAGTTCTCTACATGGTGGACAATTCTTGAAGCAGTGGGCACTGGCACACCAAACTCGTTACTACATGGAACAATGTTTGGTATTCACGCCAATAACTTAAGCACAGAAGGATTTGATCTTCTATGCTCAATTTGGGCGGTCTACCTTTAGCAGGGATCTGCATTTTCAGTTGTTCAACCATTAAATCAAAAGTTGACCATGAGATGCCTGTATATCGCTTAAATTCTGTCTCATAAAGCTTTTTTAAATCGATGTATTTCATCTACAAATTATGCATGAATATTTAAGATTCATTGGTACAGATAAGCAGCTAAAGGTAGAACGTTTTTTGATTTATGAAAGAGATCTATTACAAAAATATATTTTGCAGCTGTTTAAATAGAGCCTAGTTCAAGAAGTCTTTCTAACTAAATTTAGCTAAATGAGGATACAAATGGTAAGAGGTAAATAAATATAAAGTTTCATATTAACTTCAGCATTTACTAAATATTTTGGCGATCTTACCTTATATCCAACATTTAACTATTACTTACTATTTCTTAAGTTATTCATAGCATTTCTTACTTCAGTTTTACCAATAACAATGTATTTTAAGACATTATTGTAAACCTGATCGAAATTTATAAGTTCAACACCTAGTCCTTTGATCACTTTTTGAATTGACTGATCATTAATATCACTTAAAGAAATTAAATTATGGAAAGTAAATATTTCCAGCCCCATCAACTTTGACTGATTTTTAATTAAATGCAAATACCAGGCCTTAGGATAGCTAAAATGCAATTTCACATTAATTTTTTCAGCGATAATCCCAACTTCAACTGGTTTTTTGTAGTAAGTTAGAATATTAACGATTTCTGAAAGTATGTCTTTAATATTGATATCTTTAAAGGCATTTTCTGCTAATGCGTACTCATGTGCAGAAATCCTAACAACCTTACCCATCTCCATTAGCTCATTCAAATAAAAAGCAGCATGATTTTCAGAACCACTTCTAATTTGCTTAGCTAAAGAATTTCGGGTAACTGGCTTATTTGTACTTACCATTAAGTTTAAAATAGTCTGTAATTGTCCCTGTGGCTTCACACCCGCTTGTAGGCTTACCGTATCTGCACCAGATTTACCATTAAAGTAAATCCCATAATCTTCTCCAAAATTACGAATGAGATGACGAATTGTAAAATACTCATATTGTTGAAGTATTTCACTCACTTCATAAATCTGCATACGTAAATTTGCTGTATTAAGCTCAGAGTTTCGCTCTAATATTTTTTTTACTTCTTCAAAAATTGAAGGGTAAGAGTCTTCAGATATTGGGAAGTATTTTATATGTGAATAACCACCACGGTCACTTTGGAAGAGGAAGTTTTTTTCTACCGCAAACATAATAGAATTATCTTGTCGTTCTTCTGGGAAAACACTCGTACAAATTGCTAATTCATTTGCTTTCTGATGTATTTCTCTGAAATTTTGACCCTGTTCAAAGTGTAAAGCAGCTTGTACTACTGCAGGCATTTTAGACAATGAATTCGGCATGATCGCTTCCTCCTCCCCATTTTCTACCTTACGTAGCTCTCCTATAGTGACATTATAGTCAACAGCGTTATATGCAACCTGTGCAGTACACCCCATTCCATCTTGAATTAATGCAACTGCTTCACTCACTGTAATTGGTAACGTATTCCATAAACACCATTCCTCAATTAACTCTTTAATATTAATTTCAGGGAAAATTACCTTAGATAAATCATTCTTTTGAAATTCACACAATAAGTCTAAGAAAGCTAAAAAGTGTTTAATATCACTAAATTCTTTAGCTAACAGAGGATAAAGTTGATCCATTTGACTTGTCGCATTTTGATTAAGATTCTCCCAAATGGTTGGTATTGACACTCTCATGCGTTTACGCAAATCAATCAATGCTTTTTTCTCTATTTGACGTACACGTTCTCTTGTCAAACTTAGGGTTTCACCAATTTCTTCTAAAGTCATTGGTTTTATTTTATTTAAGCCAAATCTCTGTTTCAGAATCTCTATTTCTCTTGGATCACCATAAGTCATGAAACTCATTAAATCTTCAAAAATATACTGATCCAATTCAAAAGTTGTTAGTGAATCCCTCTCATCAACTTTAAAATAGCCACTTTTATATGCTTGTTGTTTCATGTCCTTCGTTTTATCAAAACTATCAAGCAATCGATATAAATCTATGATAATACTATTTTTAATCGTCTCTGCTGGCTCACGATCTACTTTAGTGGTGAAACTATGATTCGACAACTGATTTAATATGAAATTTAAATTTATATTTTCTGAAGCGATATTGAGCCAAGCACTTACTTTTTCCATAAATTTAATTTGTGTTTTTGATAGCTTAGCTAAATTAAGTTTCAAACCACCAAGAACAGTATCATTTTTATAAGATGTGTTTAGTTCTTTAACCTCAAGAATTTTTCTTAATTTCGCTTCAATTTTTTCTCTACGGCTGATACAAAAACTTTCAAATTGATTTAAATCACTCGATAAATCATCAATGAGTTGGCTAGACATATACATTCTTTTTGAAGACTCATCTTCAAAGTAATTATTTAACCATGCAGCAGGTTGTGTCGCTTTTTTATCAATATTTACTGAGCCTGGGATAAGCTGTAAATTCGCAACCGTATTTGCTAAAATCTGCAGCTTATTCGTACCATCATTCTGAATATTCAGACGTTTCATTTTGGCTGTTGTAAAGATGCTTTTTGGATAGATATGATCAATATGAGTTTCCATCAGTCTTGAATCTGGGAAAACCAAAAGAAGTAATGACTTAATTTCATTGTCTTTACCATATCGGAGATCACATAGACTTTTCACATCTTCTTCATTAAAAACTAAAGACTTATCTTTATCTGCCATTGCGTGTTTAATATTTTCAATAGAGTAGTTTGTTAGATCTTCACTAATTGCCTTACGAATATGAACTAACAGGCTTTCAAGGTTACTTGTCCAAATTCCTTTTTTAAGTAAACTAATGAGAAGTAAATTTTTCATTGCTGTTTTATCAGTTGGACTAATTCTGTATTTAGCTCCATCTGTAGACAGCAATATTTTTCTAAATACGTAATAAACAATAGGTAAAATAGCAACATCATGAATCAATAGCTGATTATCTATTCCAAACTCCTTGAGCATTTGAGTAGTCATCAAGAAAGATTCTTTTACTTCATCCCAATTTTCTTCAATGAAGACTATGTTATCTTTACTGAAGTTCGATAACTTGAAACTAAGGTTACCGACCTCACCTAACATCAACCCTGCACGCAAAATCAAATCTTTTTCGAATTTAAAACCAGAGTCTTCTCGTATACTTTCTAGTAGCTCATTGATTTCTTCACGAGCATTTAATTTAGTCCACTGCGTAACAGTAAAAGATAACAATAAATCTGAATATGATAATGGTGTCCCACCACTATTCATTCGAATAAAAATGCTTAATACTTTTTCAATATTTTGTTCCTTTTCTGTATAAGCAGATAAAGAATTTTCATTATTAATATAAGTACTTAATTTACTTAGTGTTTTCCGACAATCCGCAATTAAAGATTTACTTTTATCTTCATTGAGTTGTGGCAAGTTAGATGACAAATACATTACGATATCTGTATTAATTTCAATTAAATATTCTGTAGAAGACCCAAATTCATTACCATCCAATAACTTACCGACTCGCACCCAATAGTTTTCTAAATCTTTTACATTCGCTTGTTCATCAGTCAAGAATTTAAAATCGTAAACCGTATTGTCATCAGTATTAGGCTGTCCAAACACATTTAGATAGAGGTATGTCTCTTTTCCGAACCGGTTGGTATAAGAACCTCTTAAACCGATATTCAATGATGTAATACGTTGTTGTCCGTCCAAAACAGCGATATGTTGTTCTTGTGGAATATTTTCATAGTACTCGCAATATTGGTTATTCTTTTCATCATAATTCAGTATAAATTTATAAAATTTATACTTATTAATATTTTGCTTCTCTATATTCCAAAATAAGAATGTACCAAAAGGATACCCTTGCATGATGGAGTCAAATAATTGGCAAATTTGATCTGGCTTCCACACAAATTCACGCTGAATCGCTGGAAGAATATATTTGTCCTCTTCTACTTTTAGTAATAGGTCATTAATACTTCCAATTTGTTGATACATCTTTTACCCTCTACACTCATTTCAAAATCAATATTTTAATCAATAGACTCACTAATATATTGATTCTTAATATCTTAATAGTCTTCTTAGATATACTGCTTAAAACTAAATTCAAGCACCTAATTGCGCTCATGATCACAAAAATATAGTTTATTCATAAATTTTAACTCAAAATAAGCAAGCTAAATCTTTATTTTTTTTGAAAAAATTCTTAAATATTTTTATTGAAAGTAAGAGTATTTAAAGATGTACATACTTAATCGAGATATTTAGTTGCAAGATTTGTGAAATTATTGGTTCAATTTGAATAAATTGATATTTTTGAGATAATTATTTAAATTTTTAAAAGAAATATAATGCATTACATCAGAATTATGGAAATCCAGATTTAAAGCTATTTTTAAGGTAACAAATCCGCTACTGGAACCTTAAGCTCATTAGCAATCTCATAAAGCTTTTCAACTGTTAGATTTACTTCACCTCTTTCAATGCGACCTAAATAACTCCTATCTATGTTACATACTAAGGCTAGTCTCTCTTGAGAAAGTTTATTATTTTTTCGATGTATCCTAATCTTCTCCCCAATCTGAGCCGCCAAAACAGACATAACAATTTTCCAAAAACAAAAGAGCACTATCAGCAATTGATATTCCTTTTTCCACGGACTATAATCCTCATTATTGTGTTAGGTTTTATCAATGTTCGAGCTTAATTCTCCTTTCAATAGTCAATTGATACACATCTTGAAAGAATTTACGATTAACAAATGCGAAGCTAAGTTTTTTTGGCAAAAAATTATTGATAACAATGCGTATGATAAATACGAATTACAAATGAAAACTTATCAAGCCATTCGCACTCTCATCCAAAATGGCTATTTGACCTACGAAAAATCTCCAACAAATCCTGGTGTTAATCTCTACACTGAAACAAACTTATTAAAAGAAAAAAGAAAACTTCTCTTAAATAAGATTGAACTCGAAAATGATCTACATAGTTTAGAAGAGTACAAGAGGAAAATATCCACACAATTAGTATTTACAGATGAAATTATATCCAAGTACCCCAGTTTAGCTTATCAAATATTAAATCATAAAAATGATTTAGATAATGATTATATAGATTGTGAAATTAAAATAGAAACACTCTCCAAAATAATAAGTAATCTTTAATTTTATTAAATATATTTAATAAATTTAGAATAAACCCATTATTTAAATATTATATAATATTCAAACATTTACAAACAATTTTAAGACAATATTGACTTTACAATTATAGTTTTTCTACTTTAAGTTAATAAGGTAAATATCACATTGATGTTTACCATTTAATTTAAATTGGAGGTAACTATGAACAGTATTAGGGATGAAGAAAGATTACATCAATTAATACATTCTGGTGTTAGCTTAGTGAGCTCTAAAGATGCTGCTATTATATTAGGACTAAAGCCAAATACGTTAAGGGTTTGGGCTTGTAAAGGACGTGGAGATTTAAAACCTATTTTTACGCAAAAAGGCGCTAGATGGAGGTTATCTGATATTAGAGATCTTATTGGTGTATAGTATTTAAGAATAGTATCAATGCTGATTGATACTATTCCAAAAATTTAATCAAGAATTGAAGATTACTTTCAACACTTCCCAATTAAAAAATAATAATTTTAGTTACATATAGCTTACATTAGCTAAATTCAAATAAAAGCACATAGAAAAATATTTTCTAAGTACCTGATATATATGGTGGGCCCAGACAGACTTGAACTGTCGACCAACGGATTATGAGTCCGCTGCTCTAACCAACTGAGCTATAGGCCCTATAAATACTGATTTCTCAAGTATTTTCGAATCAGAATACTAGCCAATATCAAATTCAAAAACAAGGTTTTTCATTTTTTTATCTTCAGCTTGACCAAAATTTATTCATCGCAGTTTACAAATCACGTACGATCTTGATCATCTATAGAATTTCAGTCACAAATATGTGAAAAATTATGAATTTTTGGTAAGCGTCGAGGATGTAAAGTTTGCAGATAAAATCTAAATTTAGTAGTCAATTTTTCTATAATTTATTACTAAAGGGATTGAATTTTTTAAAATGAAGTAAGAAACTCTGCCATATAAAATTCAAATATCTCTGTGAATCATGAAAAAACACATTGCCGAAATGGCATTTAAACTTGCTGGTGTCAAATATCATGTTGAACCGAATGTTCTTGGTGATAAACAAGTCATTATCGGTTTTGAACATACCACGATGATGGATGCTGTACTCTCAATCGCACTGTTTCAAATCCATGATATCCCGATTCACACACTAATTAAAAAAGAACTATTCAAAGGACCTTTTAAGCCAATTCTAGAAGGGGTTGGTGGTATTCCAGTTGACCGTCACTCAAATAAAGATATCGTGGCGCAAATGGTTGAACTCTTCAACTCCAATGACAAATTTAATCTCGTGATTGCGCCTGAAGCGACTCGTGCGAAAAATGGTGAACAACGTAAACCGATCCGCACCGGTTTTTGGCATATCGCAAAAGCCGCAAACGTCCCTATCGTTTTCTTGTTTGTAAACCAAAAAACCAAACAAGGCGGAATTTTTGGCAAAATCATGCCATCAGAGTTGGATCATGATTTGAAATTGATTCAGGAACTTTATAAGGAACATACAGGTTTAGACATTATTATTCCTGAACCGAAGAATAAAGCCTGATCTTGATCAATTGCTAAAATAAGGGTCTTTATTAAAAAAAAGCCCTTATGGTAGAATTTCGCAGATTTGATTAGGCATAAGGCCAATCTACAAGGAGCATATTTCGCATGGCGGGTCATTCCAAGTGGGCCAATATTAAGCATCGTAAAGCTAAACAAGATGCTAGTCGTGGTAAAGTTTTCACAAAATATATTCGTGAAATTGTTACAGCTGCAAAACTCGGTGGTCCAGATGCAGCGAGCAACCCACGTCTTCGTGCAGTTGTTGAAAAAGCATTGTCCGTTAACATGACTCGTGATGTCATCAACCGTGCCATTCAGCGTGGTGCTGGTGGTGAAGACAATGATGATTTAAAAGAAGTCACATACGAAGGTTATGGTGTTGGTGGTGTAGCCGTTATTGTTGAGACAATGACTGATAACTTAAACCGTACCGTACCAGATGTTCGTCACTGCTTCTCTAAAACAGATGGTAACTTAGGTACTAACGGCTCTGTTGCTTTCCTTTTCACTAAACGTGGTGAAATTACTTTTGAAGATGTTTCTTTAGAAGACCAAATTATGGACGTTGCGTTGGAAGCTGGTGCAGAAGACATTGAAGTGACAGAAGATGAAATTCTTGTGATCACCACACCAGAGTCTTTTGGTACAGTGCAAGATGCTTTAGCGGCTGCAGGTTTAAAATCTGACAATGCAGAAGTGGTGATGAACCCTTCAACTAAAGCAGAAATCACAGATATCGATCAAGCGAAAAAAATCATGAAAATGATTGATATGCTTGAAGATTTAGATGATGTACAAAACGTATATACCAACGTTGAGTTCTCTGAAGAGGTTTTAGCGCAATTGGATGCTTAATCCATATTCAGAATTAAAAAAACGCACCTTCAGGTGCGTTTTTTTAATTCTGATGGTCGTCTTTATTTTGTAATTGCTTGAATTATGCTTTACTCAATAAACCATGACAGTTAAATACATCATATTCTTTAATGACAAAGCTTGAATGCAATGCCACAACATGATCAATTTTACCAATGCGCTGTAACAAAATCTGGCTATAATTTTCCATATCACGAGCAACAACTTCTATAATAAAATCAGCAGATTGCCCTGTGACTAAAAAAGCATTGATCACTTCAGGAATACTTTTAAGTTCATCTAAAAATTTTGCAAAAGTATCTGAGTCATGCTTACTCAATGATACTTGTAACAACACATGTAAATTAAACCCCAATTTTTGATAATTAATATCACGCTTTAAATTTGTCATGATATTGGTTTCGATGAGATGTTTAATACGACGGTGCACTGAACTTACAGACAGGTTAATACGCTCCGAAAGCTCGTTCAGATTCAAATCTTCATGCGTAAGAATTTCTAAAATTTGTTTATCGTAACGATCTAATTCCATCTTCTTCTCAATATTTTCATGGCACAAAATGATTATGCGTTATTTTTTCAAAAATATCGATTCAAATGAAAATAAATTAACTAATCAGACAACATAACAGAAAATATGCTCTGTTATATCCCGCGCCAATCTACCCGCGCATTTCGTTCATTGGCATAAATACGTTTAACATATTGTCCTATCGGCAAATCAAGCAATTGATTTTGATATTCCACAAATTCAGATGAAACTGGCTGATGATATTCTCTTTCCCAAGGTGTACCAGAAATCTCGAGTAGTGGAGCAAGCATTGAACAAACGGCGATATCTGCCAAACCTAAACGATCTCCTACCAAATATCGAGATTGATTGTGAATCAATTGATCATTTAACTGCAAAATAATTTCATGCATGTTTTCTTTAGCAAGTGAAACTTGTTCATCATCGAGTTGATAGCTGGTTGAAACTAAAGTTTTAATAAGTGGCTTACTGATCTTTTGAAATTTTCTCAGATATCCTTTTTCACCAATCATGATTTCTAGCGGCTCATCACTTTCAGATAAAGCTTGAGCAAGCCCCCACCGCCTCACTGATACGCCCAATTGATTACTCAGGTCATTAATTTCAATTGCTTTTTTTCTTAACTTTAAATCTGATCTGAGCAATGAATGCTCTGGATAGACATCATCCAAATACAGGGCAATTTGGGTTGAATCTGCAATCCACTTTTCTTTATCACGTAATATCGGCAGAGAGTTTTGACCTGTTTTTAATTTTGCGAATGCACGATGTACGCCCGGAATCATATTTTGAGCAACATAATCCAATTCCTTATGATCAAGTAACCAGCGAGCTTTTTCACAAAAGTGAGATAAAGGAAACTGGTAAAGGATGCGCATAAAATCTCCGAAGTCTTGATCAATCATAGGATTTATTGTTTTGCTTACTTTATGCAACCCTATGCCAAAACACAATGTGATAATGCATCAATTGCAACTTAAATTGTTATTTTTGGAAATATGAATCCGTTAAATTATAAATGTTTAGCAAATCTTTATCTTTTTTTTTGCAAAGTCTAAATGAATCCATCGTATTTAGAGCACTATGATTTATTAAAATTCATTATTAATCAATAGTTTAAGTTTTCTAATATTTTTCAATCGATATCTATATTTGTCTTAAGCAATTTTTTTGAATAGTTCCACAAAAATCAGCATTTAAAAAAAATATTGTATGAGCGTAGCGTATATCTCCTCAAAGAGGAATTGATCTATGTCTCGTTTAACTACTGAAAATGTTCATGTTATTGAAAATGATCAAGATGCCATCCATGCAGCCTATCATGTTGCTGATTATGCGCTCGAAGGTCGCAATCAGCGTGACCAACAACGAGCTTTACCATTTGCAGAAATTGAATTATTCAGCCAAAAAGGTTTAGGAGGCTTACGCATCCCCCACGTATATGGCGGTGCTGAAGTATCTCATCGTACCCTTGCCCAAGTATTTCGTATTCTAAATAAAGCGGATTCAAGTTTAGGGCAAATTCCACAAAATCAAATTGCATTGCTCAATATGATCAACATCATGGGAAGCGATGAACAAAAGCAATTTATTTTCAACGAAATTTTAAAAGGTAAGCGTCTTGCCAATGGGGGGCCAGAACGACATACCAAAGATACCAAGACTTTAGACACACACCTTGTTGTAGAGGATGGGAAATATCGAGTTTCAGGAAAAAAATTCTATTCTACAGGCAGTTCATTTGCACATTGGTTAGCCATCAAAGCCATACACCCTGAAGGTCACGTGGTTTTAATTTTAGTGAACCGTGAATCCACTGGTATCGAAGTCATCAATGACTGGGATGGATTTGGTCAACGTACCACTTCAAGTGGCACAGTGATTTTAGACCATGTTGAAGTTGATCCATTACTGATTTTTGATGAAAGAAAATTATTGGACGTCCCTAATTTTAGAGGCGCGTTTTCACAGCTGATGCAAGTGGCTATCGATGTTGGTATTGCTGAAGCAGCATTTGAGGACATGTTGTTTGCGATCCGTAAAGCACGCCCAATTGTGGATGCACAAGTTGAGCGTGCCAGTGATGAGTATTTCACCTTACAAGAAGTTGGCAAAGCTAATGTTTTGTTAGATGCCGCCATTCTTTTGCTTGATGAAGCAGCTGATTATTTAGATTCACTCAATGTAGTTGAACAACTCTCTGATGAACAGATTGCTGAAGCTTCGATCAAAGTTGCTGAAGCTAAAGTCTATGCCAATGATGCTGCACTGCATATCTCAGAAAAGTTGATTGAGCTCGGAGGAAGTCGCGCCAGCCTCAATGTCCATAATTTTGATCAACACTGGCGAAATGCACGTGTACATACCCTTCATGATCCTATTCGCTGGAAACTTCACGCGCTTGGTTCGTATTACTTAAACCATACTTTTCCTGCACGTCATGCCTGGATTTAAGGAGTCATCATGTCATCTTTACAAGCTTTAGAGATCCAAGAATCAGGCAGCTATAGACCAGCGCATATTATTCGCTCTGATGAAGAAGCATTAAAAGTCGCACAAGAACTCGCAGAAAAGTTTAAACACCGTGCATCTGAGCGAGATTTAAATCGTGAACTTCCTCATGAAGAAATCGAAGCTTACAGTCAATCTGGCTTATGGGCCATTACAGTACCTCAACAATATGGCGGTGCCGATGTTTCTATTCATACACTGACAAAAATCATCGCATTAATGAGTGGTGTGGATGGCTCTATCGGACAAATTCCACAAAATCATTTCTATGCACTTGAAATTTTGAGGAATACTGGGTCTGAGGCTCAAAAAAGACGTTTATTTACTGAAGTTTTACAAGGTGCTCGCTTTGGAAATGCCTTGGCTGAGTTTAAAACTAAAAATGCGGCACAACGCCATACCTCTTTAAGGCAAGTCGAAAATGGTTATGTCCTCAATGGAGAAAAATTTTATTGCACTGGCAGTCTATTCGCTCACCGTATTCCAACCCTTGCTAGTGATGAACAAGAGCGCCAGTTTCTAGTCTTTGTTCCATATGATAGCGAAGGCTTAAGCCTATTAGATGACTGGAGTGGATTTGGTCAACGTACCACAGGCAGTGGGACTGTTAAATTTGAAAATGTACAGATTGACCCAGAGGATATAGTCCCTTTTGATTTGGCTTATTCAACTGCCACCATTTCAGGTCCATTTGCACAAATTATTCATGCCTCAATTGAAACAGGCATTGCTCGAGCTGCTTTTGAAGAAACATTAATACGCGTTCGTCAAGCACGCCCTTGGATAGATGCAAAAGTTGAACATGCCACTCAAGACCCTTTGACACTATACGAAATTGGTCGAATTGCAACAGACGTCAAGGCCACCGAGTTACTACTAAAACAAGCAGCGCAAGCGGTTCAAGATGCCAAAGTCTCCCCTTCAGAACATTCAGTTGCACATGCTTCTATTCAAGTGGCTAAAGCACGTGCACACAGTACCGAGACTGCACTAAAAGTCTCGTCAAAACTGATTGAACTGGCTGGTAGTCGTGGAAGTCAACGACAAGATAATCTTGACCGATACTGGAGAAACGCACGTGTTCATACCTTGCATGATCCAGTGCGTTGGAAATATTTCTTCATAGCCAATTATGTTTTAAACGGCGTATTCCCCCCAAGACGAGGTACGCTGTAATGACAAAAATTCAATCGAAACCTCAAAAACAGATCCTGTTCAATGCATTTGATATGAATTGTGTAGGTCATATCAACCATGGGCTTTGGACACACCCACGTGATCAATCCTACCGATTTAATGAATTAAGTTATTGGACAGAACTCGCTCAAACTTTAGAGAAAGGTCTTTTCGATGGATTATTCATTGCCGATATTACTGGCGTTTACGATGTCTATCAAAATGGCATTGATCTAACCTTGAAAGAATCGATTCAACTGCCGAGCCATGATCCAAGCACGCTGGTGTCTGCAATGGCAGCCGTCACACAGCATTTGGGTTTCGGTATTACAGTGAACTTAAGTTATGAATCTCCTTATCAATTTGCTCGTCGCTTCGCGAGT
This sequence comes from Acinetobacter sp. ANC_7588, assembly GCF_056783995.1. Lineage (NCBI taxonomy): Bacteria > Pseudomonadati > Pseudomonadota > Gammaproteobacteria > Moraxellales > Moraxellaceae > Acinetobacter > Acinetobacter sp. ANC_7588. The sequence continues at coordinate 20,198 of NZ_JBWYIU010000001.1, forward strand.
CTGGATCATCTAACCCAAGGACGTTTGGGATGGAATATAGTCACTGGCTACTTGGATAGCGCAGCGCGATTGGTCGGTCAGCAAGGACTGAAAGATCATGATTTACGTTATGAACAAGCTGAAGATTTTTTAGAACTCTGCTACAAATTTTGGGAAGGCTCTTGGGAAAATGATGCTGTCATCCAAGATAAGCTCAATCGCATTTTTACCGATCCGACTAAAGTACATACGATCCACCATCAAGGACAGTTCTATAACAGTCACGGCGTCTTCCAAGTCTCGCCTTCAGTGCAACGTACACCTGTGCTATATCAAGCAGGAGCATCACCTAAAGGACTAGAGTTTGCCACTCGGCATGCAGAAGCCATGTTTATTGGTGGAGATACTGCTGAAAAAATTGCGTCGCAAACACAAAAGATTCGCCAATTAGCCCATTCACAAGGTCGTGATGGTACAGCAATTAAATTATTTGCGGGTATCACTGTCGTTACTGCTGAAACAGATCAACAAGCGCAAGAAAAACTGCAGGAGTATATTCAATATGCAAGTCCTGAAGCAGGGATTGCGCATTTTTCAAGCTCAATCGGAACAGACTTAGGTCATCTAAAAGATGAGGATGCTATTCCATATAAAAAAACCAACAGCATCGTTTCTGTAAATGAGCGCTTTAAGGAAAACAAAGTCACTTTGGCAGATTTAAAAGCTCAGCATGTACTCGGTGGACGTTATCCCTTATTTGTTGGCAGTGGAGCAACAGTTGCTCAACAGCTAATCGAATTCATTGATATTTCTGGATTAGATGGTTTTAACCTTGCCCGTACAGTCGCTCCAGAGTCACATCAAGATTTTATTCGTTATGTCATTCCTGAACTCCAACAACGTGGTCGCTATAAGACCGCCTATGCTGAGGGTAGCTTAAGGCACAAGCTATTCAATGCGGGAGATCATTTACCACTTTCACATCCTGCACATCATTTCCGATGTCCAAGCTCAACACAAGATATACAACAATCAAATTTAAATCCTATACACCAACATTCAGCTTAAGTTTTTAATATTTAGGGGTCTTTCTATGGCACAAGCTCAGTCTTCTCGACTTAAATGGATCGGCGTTGCAATCGCCATTATTGTGATTGCAGCGTTTGCATGGTCCTTTTTGAAAAAAAATGATCAACAAGAAATTGTCATTGGTATTAGCCCACCTTTTGCAAAACCACTTCAAGCCGCAATTGAAGAAGCAAAGGCTCAAGGCATTCATGTACGTTTGGTAGAATTTTCAGATTGGAATACACCCAACATCACCCTAAATCATGGGGATATTGATGCAAATTATTTTCAGCATCAACCTTTCTTGAATAATGCGTTAAAAGAAACCAACTTTAAGCTCAAACCCTTGGGCATCGGCTCAGGAACACATGTCGGTTTATATTCAAAAAAATATAAAGCGATTAGTGAAGTTGAAAATGGCGCTCGAGTTGTACTGCCAAATGATCCTGTGAATCAGGGTCGCGCCCTACTCCTCTTACAACACGCTGGATTAATACAACTAAAGGATTCCAACTACCATTTATCCAACTTAAAAGATATTCAAACCAATCCAAAAAATTTGAACTTTATTGAAGTCGAAGGCCCGCAAACTGCGCGTGCCGTAGATGATGCAGACCTCGTATTTAGCTATCCAATGTACCTACGCTTAGCACAAACGATTGATCCGAATGATGCCTTAATTTTGGATGAAATTAACAACACGCTTTATGCCATCTTATTTGTTGTTCGCGATGACTTTGAACAAACTCAGCCTGAAAAAGCAGCTCAACTGAAAAAATTTATCCAAATTTATCAAAGCTCAGACAAAGTTAAACAAGCATTGAATGAGGATATTGGTGAAAAACTATGGTTCAAAGGCTGGAAATAAGGAGTGTTCATGTCTACTTCAACTCAATCATCTAAATTCATCAAAATTGCAGTCATCATCGTCGCAGTACTGGCGGCCTTAGTGGGATATCGTTATATCAGTCAAAACTCAAATGATAAAGTGATTAAAATCGGCATTAGCCCACCCTATGCTGAATTACTGCAAAGTGTCGCTGAGGATGTAAAAGCACAAGGAATCCATCTCGAGTTGATTGAGTTTTCAGACTGGCAAGCACCCAATGTTGCTGTGCAAAATGGTGATATTGACGCTAATTTCTTTCAACAAAGTGTTTTTCTAGCGAATGCAGTGCGTGAAACAGGCTATGACCTTGTGCCTTTTGCGAAAGGTTCAGGCAGTCATGTCGGACTTTATTCAAAAAAATATCAATCCCTACAGGAAATACCTGATCAAGCGAAAGTAGTCGTACCGAATGATCCAGTTAACATGGCACGTGGTTTAAATTTGCTGGCTCGTGCAGGCTTAATTCAAGTCAAAGATATTAATAATGAGCTCACCAGCACCCGAGACATTATCAGTAATCCTAAAAAACTCAAGATTATTGAAGTTGAAGGCCCGCAAACGGCGCATGCTTACAATGAAGCTGACTTAATTATGGGTTTTCCTCATTATTTGAAAATGGCAAAAGTTGCTGATCCTACGTCTGCACTGTTATTAGATCCGATTAATAAAAAATTTGCGATTTTGTTTGTAACGCGTCGAGATTATCAAGATCAGGATGACAAATTAAAAACTGTGGTTGAAACCTTCCAAAACTCTGCAAAAGTCCGTCAGATTCTAGACAAAGACTTTGGACAAGGTTTGTGGTTTGAAGGCTGGAAATAAGGAGAATGAACATGGTGAGTTTTGGTTCACACATTGAATTTGCAGTACCCCATATTACGATTCGTCATTTAAATAAGTATTACGATGTACAAGGAAAACAAGTTCACGCACTCAAAAACATTAATTTGGATATTCCCAAAGGAAAAATTTTCGGCATTATCGGCAAAAGTGGTGCAGGCAAATCCTCATTGATCCGCACATTAAATGGGTTAGAAACAATTTCTGATGGTAGTATTCATATACATCAACATGATCTAGGGCAGCTTAATCACAATGAATTAATCGCCCTACGCCAGCGTATTGGCATGATTTTTCAACATTTTAATTTACTATCTGCCAAAACAGTTTGGGAAAATGTCGCGCTTCCATTGAAAATCGCAAAAGTGCCTGCTGCTGAGATTCAAACTCGTGTGGATGAGGTTTTAAATCTAGTAGGTTTAGCTGAAAAGCATCATCACTATCCATCACAATTATCGGGTGGGCAAAAACAACGAGTTGGGATTGCCCGCGCATTGGTCAGTAAACCTGAAATACTATTGTGCGATGAAGCAACATCGGCACTTGATCCAGAAAGCACATCTGTTGTTCTATCTTTACTGAAGGAAATTAATCAAAAATTAGGACTCACCATCGTTCTCATTACACATGAAATGCAGGTGATTCGTGAAATTTGCGATCAAGTGGTGGTTATTGATCAAGGTGAAATCGTTGAATCAGGGCAAGTTTGGTCAGTCTTCTCTCGTCCCCAGCAGAAAATCACGCAAGAACTCCTCAATTTGGAACAGCTTGATTTGCCATTCCAGTTACATCAAGAGCGAGCTACACATTTAACGCATACCATTTTGAAAATCAGCTATGCAACTGATTTGAAAAATCCTCCCAACTTAAATGATGTACTTTCTAAAATTGCACTGCCTGTGCATTTATATCAAAGCCATGTAGACACCATTCAACATCATTTGGTTGGCTCACTCATCGTAGGTATTCCTCAATTAGATATTGATGTGCATACGCTCCATCAGCAATTCCACCATAAAACATCACAAATCGAGGTGCTTGGCTATGCACAACCAGCTCATTGATCTTTTAATTACAGGCACTATTGATACTTTATTAATGGTCGGTATTTCTGCATTTTTAGCACTTCTCATTGGCTTGCCTATGGCCGTGATCCTCGTCAATACCTCAGAAAATGGGATTTATCCGTCAAAAAAAATTAATCATGCCTTGGGTTGGGTGGTGAATATTACGCGCTCTATTCCCTTCCTAATTTTGATGGTGGCGCTCATTCCCTTCACTCGACTGATTGTGGGGACCAGTTATGGGGTATGGGCTGCGGTTGTACCTTTAACTATTGCGGCTACACCTTTTTTCGCACGTATTGCGGAAGTCAGTCTACGAGAAGTTGATCATGGACTCATAGAAGCTGCACAAGCCATGGGCTGTAATCGCAAACAAATTATTTGGCATGTGCTTTTACCAGAAGCACTGCCTGGTATTGTTGCAGGTTTTACTGTCACGCTTGTAACCATGATCAATTCCTCTGCGATTGCGGGTGCTATTGGTGCGGGTGGTTTAGGTGACATCGCCTATCGATATGGCTACCAACGCTTCGATATGCAAATTATGTTGGCGGTGATCATTGTATTAGTCGTATTGGTCATGCTGATTCAAGCTTTGGGTGATCAATTGGCACATAGTTTGGACAAACGTAAAATCTAATTCACACTATTCAATTGAGTCTCATCTGTCTTTTCGAGAAACATCCAAGCCATGACCTGACTTTGTCATGGCTTTGATGTAAAATCACCGACAATTTTTAAATAACACTGTGTGAGTCTTTTCATGGGTTTTAATTGCGGTATTGTCGGCTTGCCGAACGTTGGTAAATCTACACTTTTCAATGCATTGACGAAAGCTGCTATTGCTGCAGAAAACTTCCCATTCTGTACCATTGAACCAAACACCGGCATCGTTCCTGTTCCAGATCCACGTTTAGATAAATTAACTGCTATTGTTAAACCTCAACGTGTTATTCCAACCACAATGGAATTTGTAGACATCGCAGGTTTAGTTGCTGGTGCTTCTAAAGGTGAAGGTTTAGGGAACCAATTCTTAGCCAACATTCGTGAAACTGATGCAATTGCACACGTAGTACGTTGTTTTGAAGACGAAAATGTTATTCACGTGAACGGCAAAATTGACCCACTTGATGACATTGCAACTATTAACACTGAGCTTGCTTTAGCAGATTTAGAAACAGTATCAAAAGCGGTTACACGTTTAGCAAAGTCTGCGAAAGGTGGTGATAAAGAAGCAGTTGCAACAAAAGCTGTACTAGAAAAAATTCAGCCATTACTTGATGAAGGTCGCCCTGCTCGCGCAGCTGATCTTGATGACGACGAGCGCAAATTAGTTCGTGGCTTTGGTTTATTAACCCTTAAACCAACAATGTATATTGCTAACGTTGCTGAAGATGGTTTTGAAAACAATCCGCACCTTGATGCTGTTAAAAAATTAGCGGCAGAAGAGAATGCTATTGTAGTTCCGCTTTGCAACCAAATCGAAGCTGAAATCTCTTTGCTTGAAGATGATGAGCGTGCTGAATTTTTAGAAGCGATGGGCATGGAAGAACCAGGTCTTAACGTGGTTATTCGTGCAGGTTATGGCTTACTTGGCCTACAAACTTATTTCACTGCAGGCGTTCAAGAAGTTCGTGCTTGGACTGTAAAAATCGGTGCGACCGCTCCTCAAGCTGCTGGTGTGATTCACACTGATTTTGAGAAAGGCTTTATTCGAGCAGAATGCATTGCCTATGACGATTTTGTTCAATACAACGGCGAAGCTGGCGCTAAAGAAGCTGGAAAATGGCGTCTTGAAGGTAAAACTTATGTCGTTCAAGATGGTGATGTTTTACATTTCCGTTTCAACGTTTAAGTCATTAAAAAAACAGCCGAAAGGCTGTTTTTTTGCAAAGATTATTTAAAAGATTGAGATCATGGATTTTGAGTTGAAGTACTCGAGTGATTTACGTGTTTATGGTCCATGTCATAGCGTAATTGTTTAGCTCGAACCAATACTTTCTCTTCCAGTTTCTTACGTAAACCAATAAGAAATATAAATTCTGCTACCACAAATAAAGGACCTATAGCGAGTCCAACAAGATCATCCACAAAAGCTGGTTTTTTCTTTTCATAATAGTGCCCAATAAATTGAATAATCCATCCCACAATAAAAAATCCAGCACTTACCAATACCCAAGAGGATGTCGCTAAAGCTGCTACTTGTGTGGCTGGTTGATAAATTAAAGCAAATAGCACTGCCATTACCACACCAAAAATGAGATCCAAACTCAAGTAATAAGTCACTGATGCGACGATCAATAACATTGCAAGATCAATGGAATATCCAGCAACTGTAAATTGCGCTTTGGCTGCAAAGCACAAGATCGAAAATACAATCAAGGGAATTCCAATAAAATGCGAAAATACGTTTTTACGATCTAGGTGATAAGCTGCATATTGTCCAAGCAAGCTCTCTAAACGAGTCATGTTATCATTCCTTTTTCTGACTATTTCCTTCACTATATATAAATATAAACCAATAAGTTGTCGACTAGACGACAAATAATCAGCATAAAAAGGGAAAATTTTGCTTTCAAATCAATACGTTTATCTTTTAAAAAATAATTGGTGGTTTAGCCAGTTTGATCATGAACTACAACAGCTGATGCTCGAACATGCACAGCTCATTGAATATGGCAAAGAACAACTGATATTTTCTAAAGCTGATCAATTTGATGGCATTTATGCCGTAATTGATGGTGCTGTTCGTTTAGCACATATTGACGTAGAAGGTCGCGAGGCGGTGACAGTTATCGCAGATCCCATTATGTGGTTTGGTGAAATTTCGTTGATTGATCAACAACCCCGCTCTCATCATGCGATTACCAGTAAAAAATCCAAAATCCTCAAAATAAGTCGTGTAGGACTTGATCTAATTTTAGAACAATATCCAAAATTTTGGTTTTATCTGGCTCAATTGGTGAGTCATAAACTCCGTTATGCTTTCATGGAGTTGGTCTCTATTCAAACACAACCCCTTATTCAACGTTTAGCACAAAGATTAATCTTTATCTTAAATGGATACGGTAATCTCAAAGAGATTGAAAAAAACACCATCAACCTATCTCAAGAACAATTGGCACAAATGTTGGTCTGCTCAAGACAGACCATTAATCAAGAACTACAGCATTTAGAAAAAATTGGCGCAATTAAAATTGCATTTAAAAAAATTGAGGTGATTGATCTCAATCAACTTAAAGTTTTAGCCGATCAAACTTAACCGACTAAAGATGAAGAGCTTCAGTAAAATCTGGATTAATCGTTATATTGGGGTTGCTAGGGTCACTTAAAATAATTTTGTATACGCCTTGGTGTTTCCTAATTCTGGTTGCTCAATTGCAGTTTTGCACTGGGCTTTATCGCGTTCATAATTGGCTTGACGCTGTGCGAGCTGACCCTCATTTTCCACGATTGCACGTGCCCAAGCATCTATGGTTGTTAGCGCTTTACGACAAAGCGCATATTTCCCTTCAGTCACTGAGTCGGTCATTTTGACATTAATACGCCAATCCAATACCAATTGACGCACAGGCTCGCGTACTTGTGATGGTATAAGCGCTTTATTGGCTTGATACAGAATAGGATCAACCTGATTAATCAATTGCCAAGCATGATTTGCATATTCAGTTGCATCATTGGTCAACTTCGGTGCTTCTTTAATTTCAACCTTTTGATCGGCAGTTTCTGCCTGACCACCACAACCTGACAAAGTGAAGATGAGGAATGTAGTCAATGTAGCTAATTTAAAGTGAGATTGAATCGCAAACATGACATCGCTCTAATAAACTATTCGGCACTATGCTAGTAAATTCGGGTAGAATACTCAATCTCGTTTTATACCTTTTGTTCCAATCTCCAATTAGGTTTATCGTGACCCAATCAAGCTCCCCACACATGACACCGGCAGGTTTTTGGCAAGGTGCCAAAGATAGTCAAGCCATCATTTTCACCTATTTGCCTGTTTCATTCGCGTTTGGTGTATCTGCAACTCAATTTGGTTTTACAGCGTGGGAAGCATTATTTTTATCCTGTTCGATGTATGCAGGTGCCAGTCAATTTTTGGTGGTTGCCTTACTCGGCAGTGGCACTTCTATCTGGATGACAGCCTTAACTGTAATAGCACTTGATATTCGACATTTGTTATATGGCCCTGCTTTACAAAACTTAATTCAAGATAAACTCAATCTGAAAAAAACAGCAATTTGGTCATGGGGCTTGACCGACGAAGTCTTTGCATCAGGCATGATTAAACTTTCGCAACGCCGTCAAGAATGGTCTGAATCTTGGATGTTAGGTCTGAGTCTGTTTAGCTGGTTGTCTTGGGCACTTGGATCTTTTCTCGGGGGCTTATTTGCAGATCAAGTCAGTCATCTCCCCCAATTTTTGCAAGCAGCGCTCGACTTTCTATTACCTGCACTTTTCTTGAGCTTTTTATTGGCTGCATTTGAGAAAAAACATACCTTTGTCGTGACCATCACCATTATTGTTTCTGCTATTTCGTGTTACTTTATCGATTTATCTGCAGCGATATTCATTGGCATAAGCTCTGGTATTTTGGCTGGTTTGTTTAAACATTATGTACTGAAGCAACATGATCCTTTGCACACAGGTGAACAATCATGAATCTAGAAATTATTTGTGTCGGTATTCTGGTCGGCATCGCGAATTTCGCCTCACGCTTTGGTCCTTTTTTTGTGATTCAGAAACTACAACAAGGTCGCCAGAAACGCGGTGCTCTTTGGCTTAAAATCGCCCTTGGATCTATCGGTATTGCAGCAATCAGTTCAATGCTCGTGGTCGCGACTTTACCGCCGCTCTTAGAAACACCCAATAAGAGCGTTGCCATGTTAATTGGTTTTATTGTGCTCTCGGGTTTGTATTTCAAATTTAAACAGATTGTACCTGCAACACTCACAGCGGCACTCACATACGGTTTGGTGTATACCTATTTCCCACTTTAAAACATTTCTCGCGTATTATTCATTCAGATTCTAAATTTATAAGCCTGATCCTCGGATAAGGCTTATAAATTTTTATCAATAAAAAAATTAAACGATATCAAAATAATTTCTTGCTTTTTCTTGTATTCATCGCGCTCAAGAGGTTTTAGTTCTGATATGCTAAAAGTCCATAATATCAAGCACGGATGAATCAAATGCTTATTACACTCGGTACTCCACTTCAATCTTCGGCGTTTAAAGTTCTATTATTGGGTTCAGGTGAGTTGGGTAAAGAGGTGGTAATATCATTACAACGATTAGGTGTAGAAGTACATGCAGCAGATCGCTATGACAATGCACCTGCCATGCAAGTTGCTCATCATTCCTACACTTTGAATATGGCGGACCCAAAAGAATTAAAAAAACTGATTGAACAAGTTCAACCTCATTTAATTGTTCCTGAGATTGAAGCCATTGCCACTGAAGTCTTAGTGGAAATCGAAGATGCTAAAACTGCCGTAGTTATTCCCTCTGCGAAAGCCGTGAATCTCACCATGAATCGTGAAGGAATTCGTCGCCTCGCAGCTGAGGAACTAGGGCTACCAACCTCGGCTTATCGTTTTGCCAATAGTTTGGAATCATTCCGTGCAGCATGTGATGATATTGGCTATCCAAATTTTGTAAAACCTGTGATGTCATCATCAGGTAAAGGACAATCACGCGTAAAATCTTTTGATGAAGTCGACGCTGCTTGGGAATATGCTCAAACAGGTGGTCGTGTCAATCAAGGTACTGTCATCGTAGAATCGCAAATTGATTTTGATTTCGAAATTACATTACTCACAGTACGGGCAAAAAATCCTGAAACAGGAGAAATCGAAACGCACTTCTGCGATCCTATTGGACACCGTCAAGATGCAGGTGACTATGTAGAAAGCTGGCAACCTCAACCTATGAGCACAGCTGCCCTTGATGAAGCAAAACGTATTGCCAATAAAGTCACAGTAGCGCTCGGCGGTTGCGGTATTTTTGGTGTGGAATTATTCGTTAAAGGTGATCAAGTTTGGTTCAGTGAAGTTTCTCCTCGTCCACATGACACTGGATTAGTCACACTTGCATCTCAATATCAAAGTGAATTTGAACTTCATGCCCGTGCGATTTTAGGTCTTCCAGTGAACACGCAACGTCACAGTGTTGCTGCAAGCGCTGTGATCTATGCAGGTGTTGATGATACGAATTTGTCATTTTCTGGCGTAAATCTTGCTATGCAAAACCCTGATGTCGATTTACGTCTTTTTGGTAAACCTGAAGGTTTTAAACGTCGCCGTATGGGGGTCGCAACTGCACGTGCTGAAACAACTGATATTGCACGCGAATTAGCGACTGAAGCAGCCTCAAAAGTAATTGTAAATCAAAACAAATAATTCATTAGGTAGGCCATCATTTCATGATCAATACGTCTCCATTAGCAAACTATGTTTCGAGTAATCACGACATCAAGGCAATTAATCAATGGCGCTCAGATGTTGAAAATCAATTACAACATGAGTTTGAAAATGGTAAGGCGATACGTGAGATCATCCTCACTCGATCTAACCTGATTGATGAGGCACTTAAATTCCTTTGGCAACATGCTGAGTTAGATCAAACCGATCTGGGCTTGTTCGCTGTAGGAGGTTATGGTCGTCGTGAAATGATGCCCTACTCTGATGTCGACATTCTGATCCTTTCAGAAGATGATCTTACACAAGAACAAGAAAATGCCATTACCATTTTTATTTCCTCTCTATGGGATGTTGGAAATTTTAAACCTGGCGTAAGTGTAAGAACCATTCAACAGTGCTTTGAACAGGCCATGAATGACTTAACTGTAGCAACATCTCTCATTGAGTCTCGTTTAATTATTGGCAAGGAACACTTAGCGAAATGGCCTCGTCGTGTTGTTTCACAAACTTGGACGGATAAAACCTTCTTTGATGCCAAGATGGAAGAACAAGCCAAACGCTACGCTCAGCACAACAACACTGAAAGTAATTTAGAACCTGATATCAAAAATGCACCGGGCGGCATTCGAGACATTAACCAAATTGGTTGGATTGCAAAACGGCATTTCCGAGTAAATCGTATATACGATCTTGTACATTTAGGTTTCATTTCTGAGTTTGAACTTGGGGTTCTCGAAGATGCTGAGAATTTTCTCTGGGAAATTCGTCATCATTTACACCGCTTAACTAAGCGTGATGAAAACCGACTATTGTTTGATTACCAACGCGATATCGCAGCAAAATTTGGTTACCACAAAGTCGAAGGTGAACATATCAATTATCCAATTGAACAGTTCATGAAACGCTACTATCGAGCAGCTCAGCAGGTTTCAACCCTGAATGAAATGCTACTCGCCTATTTTAATGAATCAGTCATCACTCCTCGCTTACCCAACTATGAGCGTAAAATTGAAGAAGTGAATGAAAACTTCAAATTGGTGGATGGTAAACTCGCAGTTCAACACCATAAAATTTTTGCAGAGAAGCCTACAGCCATCCTTGAGATTTTCTATATCCTAGCAAATCGCCCTGATATTGATGGTATTCGAGCTCGTACACTTCGATTGCTTACTTTAGCTGCAAAACGCATTGATCAAGCGTATAGAGACAATCCAGTTAATCAAGCCTTGTTTATGGCAATCATCCGATCACCAAATAACTTATATGAAACATTGCTTGCGATGAAACGTTATGGTGTACTCGGCAACTATATTCCTGCATTTGGGCAAATCATGGGCCTTATGCAATACGATTTATTCCATATCTATACTGTAGATGCACATACGCTCCTACTCTTACGTAATTTAAATCGTTTTAAAGCGCCAGAATTTGCTAAAGATTTTCCTGTCGTAAGTTCGGTATTCCAGCGTCTGGTGCGCCGAGACATCGTATTCCTCGCTGCTTTGTTCCATGATATCGCCAAAGGTCGTGGTGGAGACCATAGTGAATTGGGCGCGGTTGATGCCATTGAGTTCTGTAGCAAGCACGGTTTTACTGAGCGTGAGTGTAATCTTGTTGCGTGGTTAATCCAAAATCATCTATTGATGTCGATGACTGCGCAGAAAAAAGATATTTCTGATCCAGATGTTGTAAAAGATTTTGCCGAGAAGCTAGGTGATATGGAACACTTAGACTATCTGTATACGCTTACAGTGGCTGACATTAACGCAACCAATCCTAAGCTTTGGAACACATGGCGAGCATCGCTCATGCGTCAGTTATATACCAATGCTCGTGACGTTATTCGTAGTGGTTTGGGACGTCCTGTCGATTACCAAATGCTGATCGAAGATACCAAATTTGCAGCAAGTGAATTACTTGTCAATGATTATGCTTTAGAAGCTGTTGAAAAAGTTTGGCAAGAACTTGGTGACGAATACTTCCTCAAAGAAACTGCAGATGAAGTTGCATGGCATACACGTGCAATCCTAGATCATGGTGATAATTCAGCACCATTGGTGATGATGCGCGCGCACCGTAAATCAGCGCAAGATGCTGTGCAGATTTTTATTTACACTCAAGATCAACCTAATCTTTTTGCCACCACTGTTGCAGTTCTAGATCGTATGAATCTAGATGTACAAGATGCACGCATTATTACAGCAACTAAATCCTTTAGCTTAGATACCTACGTGGTGCTTGATCGTTTTGGCACATTAGTGACAGATCCAGAACGTGAAAATACGGTAAAAGAATCATTGGTGCACGCATTAACAGATTCACAAAATTATCCAGGTTTAATGCAACGCCGTATACCACGCCAACTTCGTCATTTTGATATCGAAAACACAATTGATATTACGTTGAACGAGGCGCTACAGCAAAATATGGTCGAGATCTCTACCCTCGATCAGCCTGGATTACTTGCCCGTATCGGTGGCTTATTTATGATGCAAGGTCTCGATATCCATTCCGCGAAAATCGCCACCTTGGGTGAGCGCGCAGAAGATATTTTCTTTGTAACCAAAAAGAATGGCGAACCTATGAATTTAACTGAAGCTCAGGCTTTTGCTGAACAATTAAAAGCAGCATTAGATGAGGCTTCAAATCAGGTCTGTAATCATCATTAAAATTTAGATTTAACCCGACGGTAACTGTTTCATGAACTCTAGTTTAAACCTATTACATCCTTATCCATTTGAAAAGTTGAATAAACTTTTTCAGGATGTAAAACCTGCAAATCTTCCGTTAATTCCATTGTCAATTGGTGAGCCAAAACATCCTGCACCTGAATTCGTAAAACAAGCTATTGTCGATAACTTCAATCATCTTTCGACATACCCAAACAGTAAAGGCTTACCAGAATTACGTGAAAGTATTGCGCAATGGCTCACACGCCGTTTCAAATTAAATGCTATTAGCGCAGAAGATCATATTTTACCTGTGACTGGCACACGTGAAGGAATTTTCTCATTCGTACAAGCGCTGATTAATCGTGATGAAGCGCCTTATGTAGTTATGCCGAATCCCTTTTATCAAATTTACGAAGGTGCAGCTTTACTCGCTGGCGCTCAACCTTATTTCATCAACTGTACTGAAGAAAATGGTTACCTTGGTGACTTCGATACTGTCCCTGCAGAAGTATGGGAGAACACAGCTTTACTTTTTGTCTGCACACCCGGAAATCCGACAGGTGCTGTTCTTTCAAAAGAACAGTTCAAAAAATTAATTGCGCTCTCTGATCAATACAATTTTGTCATCGCATCTGATGAATGCTATTCAGAACTATGGTTTGATGAAGCCCCTGTAGGATTACTCGAAGTTTGTGCTGAACTAGGTCGTGATGACTATAAAAACTGTATCGTATTCCACTCTCTGTCTAAACGTTCTAATTTACCAGGTATGCGATCTGGCTTCGTTGCAGGTGATGCTAGTCTATTAAAACCTTATTTAAAATTCCGCACTTACCACGGTGCTGCAATGCCAGTACAACATCAATTGGCATCGATTGCTGCATGGAATGATGAGGCACATGTTGAAGAAAACCGTAAACAATACCGTGCTAAATTTGATTTATTCCAACAAGAATTAGGTCATTTGCTACCACTGAAAAAGCCTGATGCGGGTTTCTATTATTGGTTAAAGGTCGATAATGATGAAACTTTTGCCAAAATGCTGATGGAAAAAGCACATATCAAAGTATTACCGGGTCGTTATTTATCTCGTGATACTGAACAAGGAAACCCAGGTGAAAGCCATGTTCGTCTTGCTCTCGTAGCAGATTTAGACCAATGTAAAGAAGTTGTTAAACGCTTAAAATCAATTCTCTAATCGTGCATGATCTTTAATTTTAAGCCCTCTTTTTAGAGGGCTTATTTATTTTATTGATGAGTAAATGCTAGTCCAAATATTGGACTATAGCTCCCCTAAAGAAAATGTAAGGTTAACTTTGAAAACATCATTCATTTTAAAAACTAGTCAAAAAACGCCATGAACATTCATGGCGTTTTAAAATATTTAATGACTGTAATTGGAAAATTACAAAGTCGCTAAAATGTCTCTTAAAGTCTGATTTGGATTTTCTGATTTAGTAATCGGACGACCAATCACCAAGTGTGTAGAACCATCTAACATTGCTTGCTTAGGTGTAACAATACGTTTTTGATCATCAGCTGCTGAACCTTCCGGACGAATTCCCGGAGTGACGAGAGCAAAGTTCTGACCTAAAGTTTCGCGTAACATTTTTGCTTCTTGCGCAGAACATACAACACCATCCAAGCCACTTTCTTGAGTCAAGGTCGCTAGACGTTTTACATGTTCAAAAGGCTCAATATCCAAACCAAGATCACGTAGATCTTCTCGCCCCATTGAAGTTAATACGGTGACTGCAATCAACTGTGTTTGATAGTTACCTGATTTTAATCTTTCTACACAAGTTTCCATCATTTTTCGTCCACCAGATGCGTGAACATTAACCATCCATACCCCTTGATCTGCAGCAGCGCAAACGGCTTGTGCTGTAGTATTTGGAATATCATGAAATTTTAAATCTAAAAATACTTCAAAACCCTGATCATGCAATGCTTTTACAACAGTCGGACCTTCATGTGTAAAAAGTTCTTTACCCACTTTTACACGACAAAGTTTAGGATCCAAATTTTCAGCCATTTTCAATGCGTCGTATTGGCTTTTTGCATCTAAAGCAACAATGATACTCAAGGTTGTTCTTCCGTCCATCTAAAGTTGCGTCATTATAAAGATGTTCAACTTAAGCTGCAAAATTAACTTTAAAAAACTCAGCTTAAAATTCAACAGTTTATTTTCAATAAAAAAAACCTCTAAAATAAATTTTAGAGGTTTTTTAAATATTTATAAATTACAGCGGATTTGAGTTACGCGGATCTGAATGCACATCTAGTACTGTCTTTTCATGACGTACATTTGCAGCAGCTTCAGCAGCAGCTAACTGAGCATTTTGGATTTGTTCTTTACGAAGATATTCAATATCTTTGCGAAGACGCTTAATTTCCCAACTATTTTGGAATACACGGAAAACTTGAACTCCGAGTAATAATCCAACGATGATCCCAAGTGCCAAAGTCAACAAAAGCAATAAACCTAATCTCATTGCCGGTACTTGAGTGAAGAGAAGATCAACAGTCAGTTCTGTACCATTTTGCAGAACCAATGCCAATGCATATCCGAAGATTACAACTAACAGTGCAACTAATACGTAACGCATAACCACCCCTGAGTAATTTATTATTTTCCTGCTGATTCATTTACAGCATCTCTTAGTGCTTTACCTGGTTTGAAATGAGGTACAGCTTTAGCAGCCACTTCAACTGACTTACCTGTTTTAGGATTACGTCCAACTCGCGGTTCGCGATGATGTAAAGCAAAACTTCCAAACCCACGAATTTCAATACGATTATCAGCTGATAATGACTCAATCATTTGATCGATCATAATTTTAACAGCTTCTTCGACCAATGGCTCAGCCAAATGAGGATTTTTGATAGAAATACGTTCTATTAAGTCAGACTTATTAAGTGCTTCAGTAGTCATCTGCGACCTCTTTAATTATCAAGCTACTCTGTGCATAGCGAGATAATAACCTGTTTAAATACAAAACGGTAGCGCAGTAAGTCAATACTACGCTACCGTTTACAGTATTTGTGTAAAAAGTATTAGTTAAATTACATTAACAATACATTGAACACGAAAGACTTAGTGGTTCATTTGAGCTTTGATCAAATCACCAATTGTCTTAGGACCGTTGTCTTGACCTGCAGAAGCCGTTTTCAAGTTAGCAACAGCTTCTTTCTCTTCAGCTTCGTCTTTCGCTTTGATAGACAAGTTGATTGCGCGTGATTTGCGATCAACATTGATGATCTTAGCTTCAACTTCTTGACCAACTTCTAAGAATTTAGTTGCATCTTCAACGCGGTCACGGTTGATTTCTGAAGCTTTAAGAGAAGCTTCAACTTCGTCAGCCAACTTAATTGTTGCGCCACGAGCATCAACTGCAACTACAGTACCTTTAACAAGAGCACCACGTTCGTTAGCAGCTAAGAAATCGTTGAACGGATCGCTGTTCATTTGCTTGATACCAAGGCTGATACGGTTGCCTTCAGCGTCTACAGAAAGGATAACCGCTTCAACAGTGTCACCTTTCTTGTAACGACGAATCGCTTCTTCGCCTTGTTCGTTCCAAGAAATGTCAGATAAGTGAACTAGACCATCGATACCGCCTGGTAAACCGATGAAGATACCGAAGTCAGTGATAGACTTGATTGTACCTGAAACTTTTTCACCTTTGTCGTGAGCCTTAGCAAACTCTTCCCATGGGTTAGCACGAGTTTGTTTGATACCAAGAGAAATACGACGACGCTCTTCATCAACCTCAAGAACCATAACATCAACTTCATCACCAATCTGAACAACTTTAGATGGGTGGATGTTTTTGTTTGTGTGGTCCATTTCTGAAACGTGTACTAAGCCTTCAACGCCTTCAGCGATTTCAGCGAAGCAACCGTAATCAGTTAAGTTAGTTACACGCGCTTTAACGATAGAACCTTTAGGGTAACGGTTCATGATCGCTAACCATGGATCTTCACCAAGTTGTTTAAGACCTAATGATACACGGTTACGCTCTTTGTCAAATTTAAGTACTTTAACAGTAACTTCTTGACCAACTTCAACAACTTCTGATGGATGCTTGATACGTTTCCAAGCCATGTCAGTGATGTGAAGAAGACCATCAATACCGCCAAGGTCAACGAAAGCACCGTAGTCAGTAAGGTTTTTGATTGTACCAGTAACTGTTTGACCTTCTTCAAGTTGAGATAGAAGAGCTTCACGGTCAGCTGAAGATTCAGCTTCCATAACAGCACGACGTGATACAACAACGTTGTTACGTTTAGCGTCAAGTTTGATAACTTTGAACTCTAACTCTTTGCCTTCGAGGTGAGTCGTGTCACGGATAGGACGAGTGTCTACCAAAGAACCTGGTAAGAACGCACGTACTGGACCGATGTCAACAGTGAAACCGCCTTTAACCTTACCAGAGATAACACCAGTAACGATCTCGCCGTCTTCAAAGATTTTTTCAAGTTTAGTCCAAGTTTCAGCACGTTTAGCTTTTTCACGTGATAAAACTGTTTGACCCATACCGTTGTCAAGCGCTTCAACAACTACGTCAACTGTGTCACCAACGTTAACTTCAAGTTCACGTTGTTCGTTTAAGAATTCAGAGCGAGCTACTACGCCTTCAGATTTAAGGCCAGTATCTACAGTTACCCAGTCAGAATCGATGCTAACAACGATACCTTGGATGACTGCACCCTTTTCAACGTTGAGGTTTAATTCGCTTGCTTCAAAGAGGGCTGCAAAAGATTCGGTCATGATATACCTAGAAAAGTCAGCGGTCTTGGATCAGACAAGGCCGGTTTAGTTAAGTATCGACATAGTCCATATAGAACTGATCAAGCTATGCTTCCACTAATATTCATTAATTTATCTTATTGCGCATCAATATATGCGGTCATCAGGTTAAATACAGCGTCAATGTCCAGATCTGAACTATCGATAATGTAAGCACCTTCAGCCGGCTTAAGCGGCGCAACGGTTCTTTCCATATCACGCTTATCACGTGCTTGGATATTAGATAAAATGTCGCTCATTTTAACATTTTGCCCCATAGCCTGCAACTGCTTTACACGTCGCTCAGCACGAGACTCAGCAGAAGCCGTCAAATATATTTTTGCTTGGGCTTCTGGGAAGATTGAAGTCGCCATATCACGGCCATCGGCAACAAGACCTGGTGCTTGAGCAAATGCACGTTGTCTTTCGAATAATGCCTGTCTTAATTCAGGTACAACTGCAACCTTGGATGCAAACTCACCGACTTTTTCAGTGCGAATTTCATCCGTTACATCATGCCCGTTAAGTAAAATTTTTGTTTTTAAATGATCACTAACAAATTGAATATCGAGATGAGTCGCTATTTCTACGCATTTAACCAACACATCTGGATTGTGAATTGAATCAATTAAATTCAGCTGATGTAATGACAATCCCAACAAACGATACAAAGCGCCAGAATCTAGTAAATGAAACTGGTAATGCTGTGCCAATTTTGCTGCCAAAGTTCCTTTGCCTGAACCGCTTGGTCCATCGATCGTGATAATTTGAATTGTCATTACTTTACCAACTTCGCCTTAAAGGCGTTTTGCTAATTTCTTAAAACCAAGTGTAATAGCAAGTTTGAGTTGTGCAAGAATTAATTTGCTCACAAATGGTGCTCTTGCCTGTAATTCGATCGTGTATGTGACTAAAGTTTTAGCTGTTGAAAGCTCTTTAAATTCAATAATTCCAAGATGATGTTTGATTAATGGATTCTTGATAATTTTGTATTCAATACGCTTATTTGGCTCTAGTACAGTAATTTCTTCTTGAATTGGCTTTATTGGGCCTAATCCCATTTTTCGTACTGATCCAATCCCATCAGGACGACTCGGATCAGCTGCATCTTTAATGCGTACAACCTGAATCGGTGCAAATACATCATTATAAGTCGCATGTTTTGACAAAACTTCAAATACACGATCTATAGGCTGGTTAAATTCTTGTTTAACTTGGATTGAATTCATTTTTATTCCTTTTCATTGAGTCCGCTTCATACTGACAATACATTATGTCAATTTTTCCACAATCAACAATAGCAATCATTCCTGATTATTTTCTATTTTTTGTCGTACACGCTGTTGTTTTTTTTGTTCTCGTCTGAATTTAAAAAATTCTGAAAGTTGATGAGCACACGCTGATTGCATGCAGCCCCCTTCAAATTCAAATATATGGTTGTAGTAACCTTGATTATTCAATAGCTGTCGCGCACTGACCAGAGAACCCGCTTTCGGCTCTAAAGTACCAAATACAACACGGTGAACTCGAGCATGAATTAAAGCCCCCACACACATCGTGCATGGCTCAAGGGTTACATAAAGGGTTGCATCTTCTGGTAGACGATAGTTCTGAATTTGATTACATGCTTGGCGAAGTGCGACCACTTCTGCATGAGCAGTTGGATCATGACTCAGGATGGGTTGATTATATCCTTCACCAATCACTTTTCCCTGACTCACAATGACAGCTCCAACAGGGATTTCTCCCAATTGAGCTGCGAATGCAGCCTGCTCATAGGCACGCTGCATCCATTTTAGATCTTCAGTATCAAATTGGATTTCAGTCAAAATTAGATAATACCGTACTGTTTTAACAAGTTATTCCAGCTCTCGATATTTGTAACTGGTGGGTGCGCACCTAAAATTCCTTTTAAGGACATAGACTCTGCAGGTGTCCATTCAGGAGATAAATCTTTATCCACTAAACGCGCACGCACGCCCTCAACAAAATCAGGATGTCTAATTTTCCAATCAGAAATTTGAGTTTCAAGTTCAAATACTTCTTGCCAAGGATGAACTTGACGCCCCCATTGCCATAACAACCAAGTAATCGCAGCCGTACTCGGTGAGCCTTTTGCCAGATTTTCACTGGCTTGTCTTAGCCAATCACTTCGTGCATCACTTAACCCGATGATTGCTTCGTAGTCATTTTCAAAGTTTGCACCGCGACAGACACTGTGAATCACATCTAACGAGATTTGCAGTGGCCCTGGAGAAACTGGTCGATGCAAACTATTTAAAGTGTCATCTAATGCCCTAAAATCGCCAGCAGGATAATGATCCCAATCGATATTGATCAACTTTTGTAAAACAACATCACGCTGAGCATCACAAATATGAGTCGCCCAACCGATACCATAAGCTCCTGCCGCAGTCATGATCGATCCAGTTAAACCTGTAAATAGACCAATTGGACCACGATCTGCCAAGAAACGACTAGCACCAACATCTGGATATAAACCAATATTCACTTCTGGCATTGCAAGACGCGAATAAGGTGTAACCAGTCTGAATGGTGCAGCCATAAATAAGCCAAGCCCACCACCCATCACATAACCTTCACCCCAAACGACTATCGGCTTAGCGTAGTTATGCAACAAAAGATCTAGCGCGTATTCTTGTTCAAAAAATTTATTTGCCGCATCAACTTCATTATTGATGACCAACTGACGGAGTTTGCGCACATCCCCACCGGCACAAAAAGCTTTAGGTGTTGTTGAATCAAACCAGATCGCTTTAACGGCATCATCATGATGAAACTTTTCAAAAACAGCCAATAAAGCCGTCACAATAGATTCATCAAGTGCATGTAAAGATTTTGGACGATTTAATCGAACCACTCTCCATCCATTCTGTGCTTCTTCAACAATTAAGTCAGGATGATATTGATTCGTCTCAGGAGATATTGTCATGCTTCCAGCTGCCATTTAATTGGCTCAATGCCATTTTGTTTAAGATAATTATTTGTTTTTGAAAAAACTTTACACCCAAAAAAACCACCTCGGTTTGCTGCCAACGGTGATGGATGTGCTGCTTTTAAGACCAAATGCTTATTTTGGTCAATTCGTTGACCTTTCTTATGCGCGTACGCACCCCAAAGAATGAAAACGATCTTTTCACGTTGCTCATTTAGAACATCTATCGCAGCATCGGTAAAATCTTCCCAACCTTTCTTTTGGTGTGAAGTCGGCTGGCCCGCTTCAACAGTCAATACACTGTTCAGCAACAAGACACCCTCTTCAGCCCATTGGGTTAAATCACCATGCTTGGCAGGCGCTATTCCAAGGTCAGTGCTGAGTTCGTGATAGATATTACGCAAAGACGGCGGTAATGCAACACCCTTTTGCACTGAAAAACTCAATCCATGTGCTTGATTTGGACCGTGATAAGGATCTTGACCGAGAATCACAACCTTTACACGATCTAAGGGTGTAGTGTTGAACGCATTAAATATAAGGGAATTAGGTGGGTATATCACCTTATTCGCCTGTAATTCAGATTTGAGAAAAGCTTTCAGCTGATCCATTTTATCGCTGAGCAGAAAATCTGCTAAAGCATACTTCCAACCATCCTCTAACCGAACTTGATTCAGTTGACTTAATTCTTGTTCGGTGAGTTGCATTGTGTTCATCCCTAAATCAATCACAGCTTTAAAGTTTTACTTGTAAATCTACACTTGGGTTCTTAAAAGTGAATCCTTGTTTCAATTGTTCGTACATTTTAGGATCAGACCATTCATTTTGAATTTGTTCTGAGAATACGATTTGATCAAGCGCCAATAAGCCCATTTGTTCATTTACGATATCTTCAGCAAAACTTTGCGCATAGCCTGTGTCAGTTTCATGCACGATCACTGAATAGACTTCGACATCACCTTCACCATTTTGCGTGATAGTTGATTTCAGTACTTGTTCTGCCAAATAAAAGAAAATTCGAGAAAATTGTTCAGCAGAAGGTGAAACTGGCAATGAAACCCAACGCGCACTAAAAGTTTTACATGCTTGAATATATTCAGCTGAATCCTCTTGCCAAAAACAAATCGCATGATCAAAACTATCATAAAGTTCTTTGATCACACCTTTCAGCAAACCAAAATCATAGACCATTTGACCATGATCTAGCTTTGAGGCTTTCAATAATAATTCGACTTTATAGCTATGACCATGAATTGAACGCTTACAGCGGTCTGATGTGCAATTTCGCACAATATGCGCGTTTTCAAACTTAAATAATTTTCGAATTAACATATGTCAGAGCAATAAAAAATCATGGATTAAAATGATTATAGTGCATATTCACACAACTCATCATTAATTTTAACGTTTTAAGCAATTGGCAAAACGTATTAAAAACAAAAAAAATAAAAGCTATCATTCAATTTGTTTAAATTAATAGTTTAGCAATTTAATCAATTGGTTTGAAGAGGTGCCAAACTTCTTGAGAAGACATAAACCTTATCTTCATCACGCATCAGATAACTCGAAAAATATCGCTTTCGATCAGATAGCATGATTTCAATATCTGCTCGATAGAATGCAGATTTAACATCAAAATTATTTTTTGCTGTGCTTCTTGCTTCTCCACTTAACTGACTTAGAGTGTTGAGTTCCCATAGCTGATCTACGGACTCAAAAAATTCACCATTGGCTTTTTTCTGATCCAAATCACGCTGTACATTTTGCACATCCAAACTTGGGTCTATAGCAGCAATAATCATCGCTGGTGCTGTATTAATATTAATTTTAATTTCTTTTAAAGGTATCGCTGTAACATAAGGTTTTATCAATAAAAACTTATCACCTTCAAATCCTCGCACTTGCTTCAACTCTTCCACGCTATGAAAAGGACCATTCGCTGGCAAATAAGGACGCGTTAAACTTAAATAATAATTACTCTCTGCCCCCATCGCGCCAATCGTCAAATCATCTTGATCTTGCCAATCAATTACCGCTTCACTCAATTCTTCTGGTAAACCAAGCTTTGATAATAATCCCTTAAAGTAATTCACCGCATTATCATTCGGCACACCATCATCTTTGACCAAACTGTTTAAATTAAACTTACCCGTTTCATCAATAATTCGCCCTGCAACATAACCACCATCAATTGGGAATGGTGGCATCGGTTGAGCCCAAGTTTCTAGAAGATTATCTGATTTTGAATTGGATTTAGCATCTTGAACCAATAATTCTGAGAAAAAAGCTTCAGCACTTTTTGCATAATACAGTGCTTGGTTTTGACGAATCACATAGGCCGTATTTTCACTGGTATTATATTGACGATGGGCAATCGTGGCAGCAATGATAGTTGCCAAAGCGACTAACATTAAAATCGTAATCAGGGCGATTCCTTTTTGCTGCTTCATGCATTTTCCTAATGATTATTGATTAGATGTCGGTTTTAAATAGTCAGTATTAAGCAAACTGAAAATCCACTCGTATTCAACATCTTGTTGCTTAAATCTAATTCGCATACCTTTAGGCAATAGTCGAGCAACACCATCTTGAGCATCATTACTATTAGAACTTATTGTTGATGCTTCCGGCCACGAATTCAATTCATTCGGGTTCAAAATCGTGATTTGAAAATCATCCACATTTTCTAGGATCGCACTGGATAAAGGTTGAGTTGTTTGAAGAACATTCAGATTGGGATACTTTAAACGATAAACTTTTCGATCTTGCGCATTATAACGATATTCTATTCTCTCAAATGGAGACAAACCCTGTTTCAGCGGGTCTGTGACCCCTGCCTTACTAAATTGTACAGACTGATCATCCAGTAAAAATGCAGGTTGGATTTGTCCTGCGATATTTGCAGTCAGCGGTACAATTTGCAAAGCATCTCTTTGCATTTGTAAATAACTATCTTGCAAACTGAGAAGTTGCTGTTCATGCACCGCATTGCGATCTTTGACTTTATTTAAATAATCAAAAATTTTCCATCCTAAAGCAGACAATACTGCAAAGATGGCTATGGCAACCAAAAGCTCTACCAAGGTAAAACCTTGTTGTTTACTCTTGATCATGAGTTGGATTGCTCTCTGATAGGATAGTTATAAAACACCATGGTGGTGACACCTGATTCAACTTTACCTAAATCATTGTTATATAGACTCACTTGCACTTCTATTTTCTGAACATCTGGGCTAATAGTCGCTTCTGATTTTTTATCAATTTGCCAACTTAACCCTTGAGAGGTAATTTGCTTCGATTGAGTTCCCTCTAACCATTCACCACTAATTTGCATTGCAGCGACTTCATTTTGTGCGACGAATTGTGCTTTTGTTCGTAAAATTGCATTCGCAGTCGCCTGTGTGTACTGCATAGCTACCTTCGTCAATGACATTGCTGCTACAGCGAAAATAGCCAAAGCCACCACAACCTCAATCAAGGTAAATCCTTTAAGCGCCCGCATCGATTTTACCTAAGTAATCTATTTGAATAAGATCACCAATTGCTTTTTGTTCATAATACATTTGAATTGTGACAGGTTTAACCTCGCCATTGCCCAACCAAATTAATTTCGGTGCATTATTATTCATCAAGTCTGCATTAGTTGCATTTTCAAAACTATAGTCGCTACTTTCGATCTGAAATGAAACCTTAGCAGGTAGCTCTCTCGCAGAAAACTCTGGCATTTCAACCCAAGTGGAAGGTTGACGATTATTGTTCGATACAAGCGTCTGCTCAGGACGAGTTAAATCATTATATTTTTGAAGTGTATAGCGAAACTGATCACCATTCCATTGTGGTACCAATGCAACCACTAACGATTGATCAACAGCCTCTCGTTGAATACGTTTTAAATCTAATATTAAAGCTTCTCTAGCTTGCATTGCCTTACGTTGATCAATCCCACCAATATTCATCACCACCAATGCCGCCATGATGCTGATGATCACAATGACCACCATCAATTCGATTAAAGTAAATCCGCCTTGACGGTGATCTAGAGATTGCATATTAGGCCACTGATTCTGTCAAATTAATCTGTTTAGGCATCATCAACGCTTGATCAATTAAAGCAACCCTTAACGTATCTCGACAGCCTAAATAGCGTTGATAGAAACTCGAGTTTAATATCGCAGCACCACCATGAGTAATCGACCAAATGGATGCTAAATAATCCCGAGAACTCATCTTACTTTGAATGGATGCTAGATGATTTTCTGTCATACGAATGATAATTCTGAGTCTACTTTTGCGAATCTGATACATTTCATTAAACAAATGATTAATACCTTGACCGGTTGTAGACAATCGCTCTTCAATTTGATGAAAGAGTACAGTACGTTCTGGATGATGCAAATGGTGCAACATAAAAAAAGCTAAATGTTCAGGAAATCCTTTTTCAGTATCTCGAACCATTTCTAATAACATGCGCTCATTACGAATAATGAGCAACATGTACAATTCATCTTTACTTTGGAAGTGCTTATAGAGTGTTCCTTTTGCTAAATCTAACTCAGCGGCCAATGCATCCAATGTCATGCCCGCTTCGCCGTTTTCCAAAAGAAGTTGTTCTGCGACCTGAAATATTAATGCTTCTCTCGCTCTAAACTGAGCCTGACGATCCATCTTCACTCTATAAACTCTCTTCTTTCTATTTTCCGTATTAAATTTTTACTGCATTCGTAGAAGATTCTCGAAATTTTGCGTTGTAATAAAGGCAATCTCCTCGACTGACTTATCATATACATCACTTAATGCTTTGGCTACATATGGGACATACTTTGGTTCATTAGACTTTCCTCTATATGGCATTGGTGCTAAATAAGGGCTATCAGTCTCAATTAATAGTCGATCTAATGGAACTTGCTTGGCCACATCACGTAAATCCTGAGCATTTTTAAACGATACTATTCCTGAAAATGAAATGTAATAACCGCAATCTAGAACCGCTTTTGCCGTATCCCAATCCTCAGTAAAACAATGCAAAATTCCGTGTGTCGACTTTTCAGCTCTTATAATATCTATCGTATCCTTTTTAGATGAGCGTGTGTGTACGACCACTGGCTTTTTCACCATCTGTGAAGCTTGAATATGTCGTGCAAAACATTCTTTTTGTTCTTTAACAAATTCAGTACTGTGATAATAATCTAGACCCGTTTCACCAATTGCCCAGACCTTATCTATACTCGCCAATTCAACCAAAGTTTCAACAGTAGCACGCTGCATGACTGCTGGATCTTCACATGGATGCACCCCAACACTGTAACCCACTCCTTCGTGTCGAGCTGCAATTTCTGACAGAATAATATGATCATCCAAATCAACCGATATCCCCATCATTTTTGTGACACCAGCATCAATCGCTTGCTGAATTGCTAAATCGATATTTCCCTCGTAAGGTTCAAGATTGAGCATGTTTAAATGACAGTGTGTATCTACAAACACAAGGACACCTTTTAATTTTTTAAGTCAGAGCCTACATTGTAAAGCTTGCGCGTGCTGTTGACATACTTCCAGCGAGTATTTTTTCTGCTTCCATTTTGTAATAGGCTCCTTTATCTCCAGTTAACTGCAATCCAAAACCTTGTGGTTTAATACCCGATTGCTTATAGGAAATCCAAATCACCTTACCCGTAATCGGTATTTTTTGGGTTTGATTAGGAAGTGTTGCCAAGATAAAAATCTCTTCACCCATTTTGACTGGATGTTTGGTTGGAATAAATAATCCACCACCCTCAACAAAAGGCATATAACTGGATTGCAGAGTTTCGCGATCATTAATATTGACTTGTAATAAACCGCCCGGACGTGGCTGCATCTCTATCCCCTGTATTCAAACATGATTATTGAACATTCATTAATTTTATAAAAAGCTGATCAACAATTAAATTTGATTGAACATTCTGCTCAACCATTTGTTTTGCTTGATGCACATCATTATAAATATCAAATAATTGCTCTAATTGATATTGCTCAGCCAACAAACTAAAGTCTAAATCGCTATTTTTTACATTTTGTTCCATTTTATAGGCAACAAGATCAGCTAATAAGTACTCAAACATAACAATCAACTCGGAAAAGTTGAGTTGCTTATTCCATTTAGAGGCGTACTGCATTGGCATATTTTTTTGACTGACTAAATGATACCAATCATTTATAAACGCACTTCGCAGAGTTAACCATTCACTTGAGGCCAACTCAATAGCAGCTAAAGGCATACCATTCGAAAGGTTAAGCAACAGTGAGCTCAAAGTCTGCTGCTCTGCATTCAAATGTTCATTCAAATATGCATTGGCTTGATCATCAGTCAGCCGATCTAAGGCGTAATGTTGTAGGCGACTTCGTATAGTGGCTGGTAATTTTAAATAATGATCCGCCAAAAGAATAATCACAACACGCTCACCTGGTTCTTCAAGTGTTTTCAATAAAGCATTTGACGATGCGATATTGAGCGCTTCCGCCGGTTCGATCACAATAACCCGCCAACCATCGACGGTTTGTTGCACGAATGGCTGTAATTCACGAATTTTCTCAATTTTAATTTTAGCGTTTTGTTTCTTATTGTCCTCATCCGTCGTGACGTAAACATAATTTGGATGAGTATCTGATTTTAGCCACAAACAACTTGAACACTGACTACAAGGTTGATTTGGCTGCTTATCTAAACATAGCAGCCAAGTAACAAATTGCTGGGTAAAAGCTTCTTTACCACAGCCTTTTTTGCCATAAAAAAGTAATCCATGACCTACTTGAGGAAACCGCTGAGTCAGTGTGCTCCATACGTTAAGTTGCCAAGGATAAACATGCTGAGTCTGAGTCATTGACTAATCTGTACTATTGGAAATGAGAAATAGGCATTGCATTAAGACGGTCTAAATCTTGTTGCGTATCCACACCTGGTGGTAAGCTCACCTCTGCCACATCAATTGCGATTCGATGACCATTTTCTAAAACACGCAGTTGCTCAAGGCTTTCTAAAACCTCGAGATCTCCCTGATCCCATGTCACGTACTCTTGTAGCAACTTCACTCGATAGGCATATAAACCAAGATGTCGGTAGGCTTTTCGATGTAGTATCTGAGGTTGTTGCTTTGATCCATCACGATCATATGGAATGGTTGCACGACTGAAATAAAGCGCTTCATTGAACTTACTCATGACGACTTTGACAATACTATCGCGTTTAAACTCTTCTAATTCTTGGATCACTTCACACAAAGTGGACATTGAACATTCAGGCTTTTGCTCTAACAAAGAAGCAACCTGTTGGACTAAAGATGCAGGCAATAATGGTTCATCACCTTGCACATTTACAATAATATCTTCACTCGCCCAACCTTTGATTCGTGCAACTTCACTCAATCGGTCGGTTCCAGAAGGGTGTTCTGCACTGGTCAACACAACATCAATTTGTTCTGCCTTACAAAGATCAACAATTCTTTGATCGTCAGTAGCAACACATAAATCATCAAACCCAGTCACTTTTCGCGCCTGATCTACCACACGTAAAATCATTTCACGCCCGTGTATTTTAAGGAGTGGTTTTCCAGGTAACCGCGAACTTGCAAAGCGAGCAGGTATTACAATATGTTTCATGGATATTCCTTATGTGTTTACGATACCAAGTTTTGCAAGCTGTTGATCCAGCAAATCATAACAAGCTGATGATAAAGCTGCTTCAACAGGAACCACCCAAATTTCACGACTAAATTCTGGATGTTGTTTTAACAAAGGGAGGAGTTTCACAGCATCTTTTTCAGTGGTGATGATTGGATTTGAATCTTCAAATTGTAAATCATCAATCTGATAATCATAATGATCAGGAAATTCATGACACTGAAAATGCTTTAAGCCCATACTTTCAAGGGTTTTATAAAACCGTTGCGGGAACCCAATACCTACGACCGCATAATAATTCAAATCAGTGGCAAAATATTCAACTTGATCTTCGACTGGATTTAACAAGTACGGCGCTGCGACTTGTAATTGCATATACAGATCTGAACTTGGTTGTTCAGCATGCTCAATTACTGTACCACTGCATAACCGTGCTACTGGCTCACGCAAAAAGCCTTCTGGCAACAGTTTCTGATTGCCCAAACCACGATTGTTATCCAGCACAATCCATTCTAATTGACGATCAAGTGCCCAATGTTGCAAACCATCATCACTTATGATCAAATCAAGTTGATGCTGAGAGAGAAGTAACTCTATACTTTTCTGTCGTTGCCCACCTACGACCATCGGCACGCCAGTAGATTGCACAATTAAACAGGGCTCATCACCCACTTCATTTGGCTCAGAATCGAGATTCACGCTTGCAGGAAAAGGACCTTTACCACCATAGCCTCGACTAATTACTCCAACTCGAATATTTTTTTGTTGAAGATATTTAACCAATTGAATTAATAACGGTGTTTTACCACTGCCACCTACCGTTATATTGCCAATGACCATGACAGGAACTGGTGCAGTATAAATAGGTTTTATACCACGTTGATACAAGGCTTTGTTTAGGAAAAATCCTAATCGATAAAGCAATGACAGGGGTCGCAATACAATCAACCACTTGGATTGCTTATTCCAAGCGTTTTGAATGACCTGCGCAATAGACATAACTTATTCCTCAAAATTACGTTGATGCAGTTGGAAATATGCACCACGCAAATCGAGTAATTCCTGATGGGTTCCCTGCTCTAATATCCGACCTTTATCCATTACCACAATAAGATCTGCATTCTCAATCGTTGATAATCGATGTGCAATGACAATCGTTGTCCGATCCTGCATAGCTGCATCAAAAGCACGCTGAATAAAGTATTCAGACTCATTGTCTAATGCGCTTGTCGCTTCATCAAGAATTAAAATTGGAGCATTTTTTAAGATTGCGCGAGCAATTGCAATACGCTGTCTTTGTCCGCCAGATAAATTTAAACCTTGAGCACCTAATGGTGTGTCATAGCCTTGAGGCAGTGCCATAATAAAGTCATGGGCATAAGCAGCTTTCGCAGCAGCAATAATCTGCTCTTCCGAAGCATCTTGTAACTGACCATAAGCAATATTCTCACGAACAGTTCGGTTAAACAGCACGACTTGCTGATTGACCATAGCCACTTGTGAGCGTAACGCTGTTACTTCGATATCTTGAATATCATGGCCATCGAATTTGATTGACCCTGAACTTAATTCTTGAAAACGAACCAATAAGTTAACTAAAGAAGACTTACCAGCCCCCGAACGCCCCACCAACGCTACAGTCTGCCCAGCTTTAACATTTAAATTGAAATCATGAATGGCATGAAAACCATCGCTATATGTTAAATTTGCCTGATTAAATTCAATATTGCCTTTGAGTTGTGGTTTTAACTGCCCTTCATTTTTTTCTTCAGGCATATCCAATAATTCAAATACTGAATGTGCTGCAGCCATTCCTCGCTGTAATTTTTCATTGATATCGGTTAAAGCTTTAATCGGCTTACTCAACATACCGGCTGCAGTAATATACGCAACAAACTGACCCGCTGAAGTATCCTGTAATATCTCAGGTCTTAAAGCAATCCAAATCACAATACTTAAAGCGATCGCCATAATAAGTTGTACAACAGGACTATTTAATTGTTGTACTGCAACCATTTTTAAACCACGACGCAAGTTTTCGAGTGAGGTTTCTTTAAAACGAGTTTGCTCGTATGCCTGTCCACCAAACCCTTTAACAACCAGATTACCATTCACGGTTTCTTGCACTACATGGTTTACATCACCCATCGTATCTTGCACTTGAGTAGACAGCTTACGCATACGTTTAGCAGCTTTTCTAATCAACAAACCGATTAATGGCGCAAAAATCAAAATACATAAAGTCAAGCGCCAGTTGGAATAGAACAAATATCCTAACAGCGCAATGGTGATCAAACCTTGTTGTAATAAGGTTCTTAATGACTCCGTTGAGGCAGCAGTCAGCTGTTCAACGTTGTACATAATTTTGGCAGTAATATGACCACTAGTGTTATCTAAATAATATTGCGACGGCAATCGCATTAATTTAGCAAAAACTTCTTGGCGAATATTAAAAATTAGATTTCGAGAAATCACCGAAGTGTAGTATCCACCTAGAAATAGCCCCACTCCTCGTACAAACATCAAAACCACAACCAAAAATGGGAATAAGTTCGTGAAACTTCGATCCTGTTCTTGAATGGCATTGATAATATGCTCTAATAATTTCGCAACAGAAACTTCAGTCGCGGCATTCAGCACAAAACCAAATACAACAATCAATGCAATCGTCCAGTACTGTTTTAAGTAACTCAACAAACGCATATAAACTTTAAAATCTTGCTTCACTCACAACCTCTAATTGGTACGGTATCCTTAAACACCTAAACAGATTCAGCACGTATGCAATTTAATCATACATAATTCGAACATCGAATGCTAAAGTCTGCCCCACTCTAAAATCAATGACCTGATTGTATGGAATGATCAAAGTAAACCTTAGCTCAATTGGAGTATTGAGACCTAAATGACTTAAATCTCAAACTCATCTAAATAAATCACATTTACTGCTTTTAAATTAATTATTTTTCATCTAAACAGATATTTAGAATACCATCTAACTCATCAAGTGAATGGTAATGAATCACAAGCTTACCTTTACCTTGCTTATTGTGATCAATTTTAACATCTGCACTGAAACGTTCAGAAAGACGCTGAGTCAGTTGCTCTAAATCAGCTGAAATTGATGGTTTTGGCTTATCCTGTTTTGGTGCATTAAAATCACGCACTAACTGTTCTGTTTGACGAACAGAAAGGTTTTTTTCAATGACAATTTTTGCAATTTCAATTTGGTCTTTTGCACGCAAAGTCAATATTGCACGCGCATGCCCCATATCTAATTGACCTTGTTGGATATGGTCTTTAATCGGATCCGCTAAGCTTAATAAGCGCAATAAATTACTTACTGTAGTACGTGCCTTGCCCACCGTTTCAGCAATTTCTTGGTGACTTAATCCAAACTCTTCATGAAAACGCTGCAATGCCATAGCTTGATCAATTGGATTTAAATCTTGGCGTTGAATGTTTTCAATTAATGCCAACGCAATTGCAACTTGATCTGACAAATCACGAACAATTGCAGGAACTTCATTTAGTCCAGCGATTTGAGCTGCTCGCCAACGGCGCTCCCCTGCAATAATTTCATATTGATGTACATCATCCTCAATTGGACGAATGACAATCGGCTGCATGATGCCATGCTTTTTGATAGAAGATGCTAATTCCTGAAGGTCTTCTTCATGAATAAAGCGTCGCGGCTGATAATTACCACGTTTAAGAAGTTTGACATCTACCTGTTTGAGCTGACCATGATCTAATGACTGTGCTTCTAATTGTAATTTTTCTTTTTGAATAGAGCCCAATAACGCATCTAAGCCACGACCCTTTGCTAAGCCTCTTTTCTTCACGGTCATGCTTTACTTCCTTTTTTCACTTTGGTTTTTTTTAACATTTCAGCAGCAAGATTCAAATAAGCCACTGCACCCTTAGAACTTTTTTCAAAATAAATAATCGGCAACCCATGTGCTGGCGCTTCCGCTAAACGCACATTTCGAGGAATAACCGTTTCGTATAATTTTTTACCAAAATACTGCTCCAACTCATCCGACACATCACGTGTCAGCGCATTTCGAGCATCGTACATGGTACGCAATACACCAATGATTTCTAAATCAGGATTTAACGCTTGTTGAATACGATCAATCGTTTGTGTTAAATCCGCCAAACCTTCCAAGGCATAATATTCACACTGCATTGGAATGATCACGCTTTTAACAGCAGCCAATGCATTTACCGTGATCAAACTTAAGCTTGGTGCACAATCCACAATGATGTAATCAAACTTATCTTCAATTTGTTGGATCGCATCACGCAGAATAAATTCACGACCGTCTTGCTCAGCAATGGCTAATTCAACACCTGCTAAATCACGATTGGAGCCAAGTACGCGATATCCAACTTCAGCTTTAGTGATGGCTGTTTCAATTGGCACTTCACCCAGTAAAACATCAGTTACTGAGTATAAGAGATCATTCTTTTGAATACCTGAACCCATAGTGGCATTGCCTTGAGAGTCCATATCAATCAACAATACTCGCTTTTTAAGCACTGCTAATGATGCAGCCAAATTTACAGCAGTCGTGGTTTTACCTACGCCACCTTTTTGGTTCGCAATAGCAATAATTTGAGCCATGGTAACCCCAATCCCTAGAATTTTTAAATTTGTTTAAGTAGCAATAAATGACGTTGTTCATCTAAACGAGGAACGTGAAGCTCAATAATTTCGCAACTCAACTCATCTTTATGGTTTTCAATTTCCTCAGCAGGAATTAAACCTTTCATAGAAGCAATAACACTGTTTTTATGCATAAAAGGACGAGAAGCAGTAATAAAATCTGTCAGTGAGGCGAAAGCACGACTGGTAATTACATCGAATTTACCCAGTTCATTAATACTCTCTTCTTTCTCTACTCGAGTTTGAACTGCCACAACATTTTTTAGTTTTAGATCAGCAATAAACTGCTTGAGAAAACGAATTTTTTTTCCATTCGAATCCAGAAGCACACAGCTTCGCGCAGGTTGACATAGCGCGATGATCATCCCCGGCATACCACCACCGGTACCGATATCAAGCAATCGCCCTTCAGGCAAGTCTTTCAAGATACTGAGGCTATCCAACAAATGTTTAACTAACATTTCTTTAGGATCACGAATTGCGGTCAAGTTGTACGCCTTATTCCACAATACAAGCGCATCTTGATATTTTAATAATAAATTCAACGCTTCATCACTGAGTGATAAACCTAGTTTTTGACTACCTTGTTGTAACTCATGAAAAAAAGGATGCATAAACAGTAAACATCTCAATAAAATTAATCAAAGTATACCGTTTTATGCATCGTGGAACACTATTTAACGCTTAGTGAATACTCAGTTAGTTAAATTGTCCTTCTCGAATTTGCTGATCTAACTGCATCAACCTTTCTGGTGTACCCACATCCACCCACGTTTCAGCCATTTTTTCAGCAGAAATTCTGTGGTTGTGCATAGCATCTTTAAGCAAAGGTGCTAAAGGACGCTTGCCCCATTCTAGACCTTCGAATAAACGAGGATGAATCACCGCAATACCACTATAAGTCAGATTTTCGCCCTCTTTTTCTTGCTCAAAAGTATAAGCACGGCCATCTAATAGTGTGAAATCACCTTGAGGATGTTGTAGCGGATTTGGTACAAGTACCAAGTGTGCCAGATCTTCTTGTAAATCAAGCTCAAGCAACTGAGCAAAATCAAACTGAGTCCACACATCCCCATTGACGAGGATAAATGGTTCTTCACCCAACAAGGGCAAAGCATTGATGATTCCACCAGCTGTTTCCAAACCCTCATCTTCACGCGTCCAGCGAATGTTCACACCAAACTGAGAACCATCGCCTAAAGCACCGATCAATTTGTCTGCCAGCCATGCCGAATTAATAATAATTTCACTAACACCAATCGACTTTAATTTTTCAATATGCCATACAATTAAAGGCTTTCCACCCACTTCCAACAGTGGCTTTGGTTTATAAAGCGTCAAGGGACGCATACGGTTACCCAGACCCGCTGCTAAAATCATGGCTTTCATGCAGCTACTACCTCATAGTGACCATACTTGGCTTCAAATGCATGTAGCACTTTATCTTCAACCCATTGAATAAATGGAGTGAGTTCAGCGTAAGGCTTCGACTCTTCGAGTAAATACCACATGACACGAGGCAAGTCTTTTAAATAGCCCGACTTTCCATCACGTTCAAACAATCGCACAAAAATACCTAAAATCTTTAAATGGCGTTGAATCGCCATGAAGTCAGCATCTTTAATAAAGCGCTCTAAATCACGATCAATTTTTGAATCATCTGGTAATAATTCATAGAAGGTTTTAAACCATTGTTTTACACGTGCTGGAGGCCATTGCACGTATGCATCACGTGTAATTGAAATCAAGTCGTAGGTATCCGCACCGATTACCGCATCTTGAAAATCAATTACACCTTGCTCTTGCTCATCACTTAACAGCATGAGATTACGACTGTGAAAGTCTCGATGAACAATCACTTGTGGTTGAGCTAAAGCCGCATTTGCCAATATCGCAAAAGTGCGCTTAATCAAACCTTGTTCATCAGCATTTAATCGAATATTTAATGATGGAAGCAACCAATCTGTGAATAACTCCATTTCACTGATTAATTTTTCGTAACTATATTCTGGAAACTGATCCACACCATGAATAGACTGTAATTGAATGAGTTGTTTAAAACTCTGTAAATAATGCTGATCTACCGTGTCATCATTTAAATGGTTTGCTAAAAGCTCATCCCCAAAATCTTCTAGAAGCAATAACCCTTGATCTAAATCCTTTGCAACAATATGTGGAACACGAACACCATGACGATCGAAGAATTCGTCAATCGTCACAAAAGGTACACAATCTTCTTTTTCTGGAGGTGCATCCATCAACATAAATGATTTATTATTCAAGGTGATTCGCGCATAGCGACGGAAACTGGCATCGCCTGCTAAATATTTTATTTCGAACTGCTCTGATTGAAGTACAGATTGCACCCACGTATGTATCAATTGTTCACGTTGTGTATTCATTTGCTATAAATTCTAGTACAGGCTGAATATTTAAAGTGCTAAGTGTAGCCACTAATCCGTTTTTTCTCTATGATGCGACAATAATTAATTGCAATTTGCATACTTGGTTAATGATATAAATGAAGCATCAGTTTACTTTCAGCCCTTTGGCGACTGCTATTTTAACCTTATTGTGTGGTAGCACAGTCTCAAGTTATGCCGACTCTAAAGACAGTACAACTGAGGTGGACAATCAAGCACTTCAAACTGCAATTAAAGAAAGCTACCCTGGTCAGCGCTTCTTTGATCAATATTATGTCAATAAAAATTCAGCCGAAGCGCAACAACGTAGCACGCTCTCCCCAAGCTCGAAATTTTGTGCTCAAACTTGGTTGACACCAATCAGCCCTGATACCAAAGCAATTGATCCTGAACAAGCAACATCGATCATCACCGCTGATCGTGCATATTACAATCCAAATGGTGATTCAGAATTAGAAGGTAATGTCATCATCGATCAACAAGGTCGTATGGTTCGTGCGGATAAAATTAAAATTGACAATACTCAAACTCATGCCAAAGCTTCTGGCAATGTACAGTTGGCACAAGCGGGTTTATTGGCTCAAAGTGATCAAATTGACTACAATTTAAAAACCCAAACGGGACGCCTCAATAACAGCTTTTATATTTCAGAAGCGACACATGGGCATGGTCGTGCAGAAAATATTGAGCGCACCTCACCCAATATTTTACTCCTTCAGAATGCAACTTATAGCACGTGTCCACCTGAGCAAAGCCCAACATGGAAGATTCAAGCCAATTCGATTGAGTTAAATCAAGACACTGGGCGTGGCGTGACCAAAGGCACTAAACTATATATTAAAAACACACCAGTGCTGGCTGTTCCATATTTCAATTTCCCTATTGATGATCGTCGTACCACTGGCTTATTAAACCCAGGTTTTGGCTATACCAACGATGGTGGTTTAGAACTTGAAGCGCCAATTTATCTCAATTTAGCACCCAATTATGATGCGACTATAACCCCACGTTTCATTGGCGGTCGTGGATTGATGGCTGAGGGTGAGTTCAGATATCTGACTGAACAATATGGTGGCGGTCGTATTTGGGGTGGTTATTTAGCACAAGATCGTAAATATGATGATGAAGATCGTAAAGATTTACACCTTTTGCACAATTGGAAAATCAATGACCAATGGACGACCAATTTAGAATACAACTATGTTTCTGATAAAGACTTCTTTGCCGATCTAGACAGCAATCCGAATACAAGAACAGAGTTAAACCAACGCCGCGCTTGGGATCTTAATTACGCCAATGGAATTCCAGGGTTACGCGCGCAACTCAAAGTTGAAGACTTCCAGACGCTAGACCCTGATGTTGATGATGTTGATCGCCCCTATGCGCGACTACCGCAATTGCTCGTCAATTATATCACTGGCAACCCGCAAGGATTGGAATACGAATTTAATAACGATACAGCATATTTCCAAAAAGATATTAATGACTTAAATGCTTCAGACAACTCAAATATGGACACCATTTATCAACCAAGTGGTACACGTCTTTATAATGAGTTTTCTGCTCGATATAATTTCCGCAATCAGTGGTCATTCTTTATACCACAAGCATCAGTTCGCTCTATAAATACTTTCTTTGATCAAAATACGATTGATCGTATCACTGAAGAACAAAGAAAAAATACCAAAGACAATGCAGTTATAGTTCCAGAGTTTACTTTGGATGCAGGTCTTATCTTTGAAAAAGATGGAAAATTCTTACAAACCATCACACCACGTGCATTCTATGCTTATGCACCACACAGAAATCAAAACAGTTCACCGAACTTTGACTCAACCGCAGCGTCCCTGAATTACGATCAACTCTTTAATCCACGTCGCTTTTATGGCCACGACCGCCTAGAAGATAATAACTTCTTATCACTCGGGGTAAGTTACAGCCTCTTTGATACAATCGGATTAGAACGTTTACGTGCCAGCATCGGACAAAGTTACTATTTTGAAGACCGTAAGGTGACTTTGAATAATAGTCAAAATGACCCATTTAATACTGAGCGTCAAACTGGTCCTGTGATCAGCATTGCCAGCCAGCTTTCTCAGAACTTTACTGTGAATGCAAACTCAATGTGGATGTCTAACGGAGATAATGCTCAACGTGATCTACAAGTGTATTACACAGGTGATCAAGGTAACCTATACAACTTTGGTTATTTTAATCGTAAGCGACTTGAAGATCGTCAAGACCACTATGACCAAGTTACAGCATCCTTTATACAACCTGTGAAAGGTAATTGGAATTTGATGGGTCATATGCAATATGATCTAGACAACAGTGTTGCACGCGAGTACCTTTTAGGGATTAATTATGAGTCGTGCTGCTGGGGTGTTTCGGTCTATGGTCGCTCTTATTACAATGACTTAGATGATGTTAATGCACCAGACACCAAACAAAAACGTGCTGTAATGGCAGAGTTTACACTTAAAGGACTTGGTGGCTTAAACAGTAAGTTAAGCTCTTTACTGGAAAATCGAATCTTGGGTTTCGATAAAGTTAAACAAAATTGGACGAATTAATGAAGATGCAAAATTTAAAACAACTCTTTAAAGCTTCAGCGTTAGCACTTGTTATTTCTGCATCAGTGTCAAGTTATGCAAACCCATCAGATCAAATCGTTGCTATTGTTGGCAAAAGCGCCATTTTAAAAAGTGACATTGCACAAGGTGTCGCTGAGCTACAACATCAGCTTAAAGCTCAAAAACAGGATGTACCACCACTTCAGGTACTTGAAAATCAAGCTCTGAATAAACTTATCATCCAAAATGCGCAACTTGAACAAGTAAAACGCTATGGCATTCAAGTTGATGAAAAAACTTTAAATGATGCTGTACTTAATGTTGCTCGCCAGTCGAACAGTAATAGCCTAGAAGACTTCCAGCAAAAGCTTGACCGTATGGCTCCAGGCACTTATGAAAACCTACGTGCTAAAGTCGCTGATGATCTTGCTATTCAGCGCTTACGTCAACAACAAGTGATGTCACGCATTAAAATCAGCGACCAAGATGTTGAAAACTTCCTCAAATCACCGGAAGGTCAAGCTGCTGTGGGTACTCAAGCTCACGTGATTCACTTCAGAATTTCTGGTGAAGCCTCTCAACAAGAACTCACTCAAGTCGCGCAACAAGTTCAAGATGCACTTCAGACTTCCAATAATGTAGACGCAATACAGAAACAATTTTCTACATCTACAATTAAAGTTGAAGGTGCAGATATGGGCTCGCGCTCAATCGCAGATATTCCAGAAGAACTTGCATCGAGTATCGCTTTAGTTTCACCAGGTAATACTACTGATTTAATTCAGGCTCGAGATGGCATCCACTTGTTGAAACTCTTAGAGCGCAAGTCAAATGAGAAAAAGACAATTGTGCCACAATACCAAACTCGCCATATTCTGATTAAGACTTCTGAAGTGGTGAGCCCTGAAAATGCAAAACACACTATTGACAGTATCTATAGCCGTGTAAAGGCAGGTGATGATTTTGCAGTCCTTGCTGCAACTTATTCAAATGATCCAGGCTCTGCACGTGATGGTGGTAGCTTAGGTTGGGTTTCTCCAGGGATGATGGTGCCAGAGTTTGATCAAAAAATGCAGACTGCGAAAATTGGCGAAGTCAGTGAACCTTTTGAAACACAGTTTGGTTGGCATATTTTGCAAGTTACTGATGCACGTCAGCAAGACATGACTCAG
Organism: Acinetobacter sp. ANC_7588; assembly: GCF_056783995.1. Lineage (NCBI taxonomy): Bacteria > Pseudomonadati > Pseudomonadota > Gammaproteobacteria > Moraxellales > Moraxellaceae > Acinetobacter > Acinetobacter sp. ANC_7588. Next base: position 59,381 of record NZ_JBWYIU010000001.1, read on the forward strand.
GAACAGCAAAAACGCATAGCGCGCCAAATTCTTGGTGACCGTCAATTTGATGCAGAGTTAGATGGCTGGTTAAGAGAGCTTCGCGCAAGTACATACGTTGAAATTAAACAACCCAACCAAAACTAATTTTTGTTAATTAAGAGCCTCCACTATGGGGGCTTTAATTTTTTGGCTGTTCACATAAAAAAGGCACCTTCATCAGGTGCCTTTTTGATTACTCAAAAATTAACGATTGTTTTCGTCTTCTTGAGCATCATCAAATTTTGTTTCGCCATCAAAGTTTGGTGTAGAAGTCGCACCAAAGCCACCTTGACCACCAAAGCCACCTTGACCACCAAAGCCACCTTGACCACCAAAACCTTGACCGCCACCGAAGCCACCTTGACCGCCAAAGCCACCTTGACCGCCAAAGCCACCTTGACCACCGAAGCCGCCTTGACCACCGAAGCCACCTTGACCACCGAAGCCGCCTTGTTGACCACCGAAGCCACCTTGAGCACCAGCAGGAGCGCCAGCAGGAGCACCAGCAGGACGTGGATTACGTGCAGGTACAACTGTTGAAATAGCGTGTTTGTAAACCATTTGGCTTACCGTGTTTTTTAATAATACAACGTATTGGTCAAATGATTCGATATGACCTTGTAATTTAATACCGTTGACTAAAAAGATTGAAACTGGAATACGTTCCTTACGGAGAGAGTTTAAGAACGGATCTTGTAAAGTTTGACCTTTAGACATGTTATACTCCAAAAAATAAAATCAGCGCAAAAAAACTATCTTTATTTTTCAATTAAAATTTATAAAAAAGATAGTGAGTAAATTTTGCTTTATCCATATAAGTTTCGCAAGTCTTCTTGAGCTTGCTTTATCGTCAAAAAAGTTTGAAAACTGTGCGCTTCTTGCAAAGAACGTAACCAAGTGTATTGACGTTTAGCCAGTTGTCGTGTTGCAAACAAACACTTGTCTTCCATATCTTGCTTAGATTTGAGACTTCTATCACTATTTTTAAGAAAATCTAAAGCTTGGCGATATCCAACAGATCTCGCCGATGGCAAATTATCGTTTAAATCGTATTTTTCAATCAGGTGCTCCACCTCATTTAAAAAACCGATATCCCACATTATTTTTAGGCGCAGTTCAATTCTTTTGTGTAATTCTACGCGATCAGGTAATAGCGCATAATTATGAAAATTGTAACGATATCGCTGTTTTTTAGGCTGTTCAGCTTGAAGCTCAGTAATAGGTCGACCTGTCAGACGATAGACCTCTAGCGCGCGTATAATACGCTGACGATCACTCACTTTAAACTTCTCACCTGCCATAGGATCGACACGTTTTAACTCTTCGTAGACGCTCTCCCAACCCAATGCCATGGCTTCATTTTCAATTTGTTGACGTACCTTTTCATCAGCATTAGGGAGATTCGTTGCCAAGCCTTCCAACAGTGCTTTGTAGTACAACATCGTCCCACCCACCAAAATTGGGGTCTTACCGCGTGAATGTATTTCATCAATCAGCAGCGATGCATCTTCAACGAATTGAGCTGCCGAATAAACCTCGAGCGGTGTAATAATATCAATCAAGTGATGTGGATATCGTTCCTGCTCTTCTTTTGATGGCTTTGCCGAACCGATATCCATGTCCTTATAGATTAACGCAGAATCCACTGAAACAATTTCAAAATTACCGCGCTCATATAGCTCGCATGCCAAAGCAGTTTTCCCACTCGCAGTCGGCCCCATTAAGTTGATGACTGGCATTTGATTTGACATGTACAATTACTCTCCTCGAGCAAATAATTTATCTAATTGACTAAGTGGAAAAGCTCTCCAAGTCGGTCGTCCATGATTACATTGACTTGCAAACTCAGTTTGTTCCATCTGCCTCAACAGTGCATTCATTTCAGAAATACTTAACATTCGATGCGCACGCACTGCGCCATGACATGCCATCCCTGCCAAGATATGGTCTCTTTTTTGTTGTAAAGCACTGGCCTCATCATTGGGATCAAGATCATTCAAAAGTTCTGGGATTAATGCATTAAAATCAGCTTTGTGCAAAATAGCAGGCACACCTCGCACTATCACTTGCTCATCGCCATATTGATCAATTTCTAAACCAAGCCGCGCCAACTGAAGCTTAAGGTCTTCGATACGCGTGGCTTGCATGCGTGTAATTGAAATCACTTTTGGAATAAGCAACTGCTGTGATGTCCAAAATTCAGGTTTATCCCAAGCAGATTTCATTTGCTGCAACAAGATTCGCTCATGCGCAGCATGCATATCCACAATGATCAAACCTTCAGAATTTTGCGCCAGAATATAAATTCCATGAAGTTGTGCAATTGCAATCCCCAAGGGGAACTCATCAACTCTAGACGATGTTGATTCTATCTCAGCATCATGAGGAACTTCAAAATTAGATGACGTTTCTTTCAAAGGTGCCAAATAAGATTTGAGTGCATTACTGATATTAGAATTTAAATAAGGCTGGCTCGGCGCACTATATTGAACTGACTGAGGCTGTTTAACACTAAAATCTGTTAAATAGCCCTCATGACTCGATTCCTGCAACGTCTGGGACATAGGGGGCGATGCTGGAGCATTTTGATGCAGATTAAATTGCTCTTGATAACGTGGTAACTGTACTGATGGTGCGATGACATCTTGATCAAGCTTTAAAGCCTGGGCTAAATCCGCAGTCGCAGTTTGAAATTGCGACAAAGTTTCTTTGGCAAAATGACGTACAAATTCGTGTACTTCACGTTGATTCAAAAATCGAATTTCATGTTTAGTCGGATGCACATTCACATCAATAAATTCAGGATCAACTTCTAAGAACAACAAATAAGCTGCATGTTGATGCCCATGCAAGATGCCATCATAGGCCATTCGCAAAGCATGAGAGATTGTTTTATCTTTTACGATACGACCATTCACGTACATATACTGCAAATCACTTTGTGCTCGAGCATCAGAAGGATGACCTAACCATCCTGATAAGCGCATATTGACACTATCAGCATCGATCCAATACGCATTTTCCGTAAATTGTCGACCTAAAAGCTGCTGTACACGTTGAAATCTGAGTTGACCACTGTCTGCGACAGGCAAATTTAAACGAATAGCACCATTATGTTCCAGCACAATCCGAATATCGAAATGCGTTAAGGCTAAGCGCCGTACGATTTCTTCAATGTGACCAAATTCCGTATTTGGCTTTTTTAAAAACTTTCGTCTTGCTGGCACATTAAAAAATAAATCTTGTACACGTATGTGTGTGCCTTGCTGAGTAGCAACAGCTTGAATCTCTTGATGATCAAAGGCCGTGCCGTTTACTTCGACCTGATAACCAATTCCTGAATCATCACGACTACTGGTCAAGGTCAAGCGCGAAACAGCAGCAATGGAAGCCAAGGCTTCTCCGCGAAAACCTAAGCTCATAATTGCATGTAAATCTTCAGCAGTTTGAATTTTACTGGTCGCATGACGCATGACCGCAAGCGGCAGATCCTCAGGATGAATTCCTTTGCCATTATCGATAATCTCAATCAGCGTACTACCGCCTTGTTCGACTCGAATGATTAATTCAGTCGCACCTGCATCAATGGAGTTTTCTAGAAGTTCCTTCACCACTGATGCAGGACGTTCAATTACCTCTCCCGCAGCAATTTGGTTTGCTAATGCAGGAGATAAGGTTTGAATTCGATTCAAGCTAAGATCATACGCCATAGAATTATTTAAAACTGTGTCTTTAATTTTGCGAGTAAAGCTTCATCATTTGAAGAAATCGTGACATGACGTACTGATTCATCATCAGATTTCTCAATATTCAAGATAACATCTGCATTTGGAATTTCGTCACCACCTTTAGAGGGCCATTCAAACAAGAATAGCGCATCAGCAATATCCAGATAATCACGAAGACCCATCAACTCAAGTTCATAAGGATCATTCAAACGATACAAATCAAAATGAAAGACATCCTGCTGATTGATTTTATAGGGTTCAACCAGTGTATAAGTCGGGCTTTTAACCGCACCACGATGACCTAAATTTTGCAGCCAATAACGCGTCAGGGTGGTTTTACCCGCACCCAAATCTCCAATGAGGTATATGACACCCTTTTCAATACACTGCCCTAAACATGCAGCTAATTTTTGAGTATCTGCTTCATCATTTAAGTTGAGTTGAAAAGAATATTGCATCTGGATCACATTAGACATCTGTTGAAGAGGTATAATAGCATGCTCCTGAACAGTGCCTATCTAGACTTGTTCAAAAACTCATTCATCTGATCATTTTTTTATTCTGTTGTCTTGTTATGCCAAAATCAAATTCAGAAAGTGCCCCAAGTTTTACGCCACCGATGATCAATGGTGTAACAGCCAGCAAAGTATTTCTTCCAAATCTACAAATCTCCCCAATTACGATTTATGATTTTCTCATTCAAGCCTTTTCTCATATAGACGCACTGGAGTGGCAACAACGTTTTCAAGATGGTCTTATTTATAATGCAGATGGCAATAAACTTTCAATCAACTCGGCGTATCAACCTAATTCTCATATTTTTTATTATCGTTTTTTAGCAAACGAAATTCATGTTCCGTTTAAGGAAAAAATTTTATACGAAAACGATGAACTGCTCGTGGTGGATAAACCTCATTTTTTAACCATGAGTCCGACAGGTCAATATGTTCAAGAAACCTTATTGGTGAGATTAAAGCAGTTCACTGATAATCCTCATCTCACACCGATTCATCGTTTAGACCGCGAAACAGCAGGTGTTGTTTTATTTTCAAAAAAAGTCGAAAGTCGCGGAGTCTATCAACAACTTTTTGCAGATCGAAAGGTATCCAAAACATATCAAGCCATCGCACCTTACTCAAAAGAATTAGTCTTTCCACGAACAGTTGAATTGCGCATGGAAAAGGGAAATCCATTTTATATAATGAAAGTATGTGAAGGCGTCACCAACTCTGTCACTGAAATTGACCTGATAGAACACAATTCACAGTGGGGACGATATATTTTGAAACCACTGACCGGTAAGCAACATCAACTCCGCGTTCACCTCAATGCGCTCAACATTCCAATCAAAAATGATCCTTTTTATCCGCTAATCGCGCATAAAGCTGAGGATGATTTCAGTGCTCCGTTGCAATTACTTGCTGATGAGCTTCAATTTATTGATCCGATATTAAATATTGAAATGCACTTTAAAAGCACGCAAACACTGACATTGTAGATTCATTGTAATGACATATTTATATAATTTTCACGTTCAGACATTGAAATTACATTTACTTAGATTAAAATAAGCACTTAAATTTAGAGTCGTTTGGTTTTAATTCATGAGAAAAACAGAAGTTTATCAAGTCCGACTTGACTCACAAGAAAAAAAACAAGCCTTTGCAGTTTTTAAGCAATTGGGGATTACACCAGCGCAAGCAGTGCGTTTATTTTTCAAACAAGTTGTACTGACAAAGTCCATTCCTTTTGCAATCGAAAATCAAACGATCAACATGGATCAATTGTTGAAACTCAAAAAGCTTAAGCAAGAACAACAAGATTCCAATACTACAACTTCGAGTTTAGATGACGACGATTTTTTTGCAGAATTGAATGCACTTTTGGGTGAAAGCGATAAAGATTAATTTTTGACATAAGTTAACTTTGTCGTATTTCTAAACAATTTAATTTACAGCGCCCTGCGCAAATATGTTTAGCTCTTCATCATAACAAGATTAAAAATAATGATCTGAGGAGAGCTCAACAGTGATAGTACGGAAAGCCACAACAGAAGATCTCAATCAACTCGCTGTACTTTTTGATGAATACCGACAGTTTTATGGTGCATCATCCAATATTCAACAATCCTATGATTTTCTAAAACAGCGATTCGAAAACCAACAAAGTGTTATTTTTATTCACATCAAAAATGATGTAATCACTGGGTTCGTGATTCTTTATCTAGGTTTTTCGTCCCATGCTTGTTCAAGCTACTACATTTTAGATGATGTATATGTCACTCCAATTTATAGAAGACAAGGTTCAGCTAAACAACTCATTGACACTGCAATTTTGTTTGCACAATCCGAAAAAGCCAGTCGAATTTCATTAGAAACACAACGAAGTAACTTTCAATCTCACCAACTTTACGAAAAGATGGGCTTCGTCAAAGACAATGAATTCCAAACCTATCATTGCTTTCTATCTTAAGGCATTACATAACATATCGTCTTGAGAATAGAGTCTTTAGCATTGATGATTTAAATCTAAAGGAGTTGAGCATCTGGACTTTGATTTTTTGCGGCGAGTATTTGCTGTTCAGTGAGATAGCAATATTCACCTTCAGCAAGCTGATCTAATTTTAATTGTCCAATTTGCAGTCGATGCAATGATTCAACACGATTTCCCACAGCAGCAACCATACGTTTAACTTGATGATAAACACCTTGATGCACTGTAAATTGTAGGTGTTGTTCGCTTATGAGTTGAATGTCTGTTGCTTGAAACAATCCTGTTTCATTGCGAAGCTCTACACCTTGACCCAATTGAATGATTTGCTGCTCAGTGACTGGATCTGCTGTATGCATTTGATAAACTTTAGGAACATGTTTTTTAGGATGAGTCAGCGCTTGCAGAAATTGTCCATCATCTGTAAGTAACAATATACCAGTCGTGTCTTGATCTAAACGTCCGACTGTTTGCACTCCCCTTTGCAACAATATGTCATCGATTAATTCAAACACGCTGAAGTGATGCGTCGCTTGATGCGAGCATTCATAGCCTACAGGTTTATTGAGTGCTATATAAACTTTTTCACGATAAGTATATTCATCGTTATACACGTGGAAGCTAAGACCTTGAAGCTTCAGTTTATATTTCGGGTCCGTGATCACAGTACCATCAATGACCACTGCACCAGCTTTAATTAATTGTTGACAATATTTTCGTGATCCAAAGCCTTGAGACTGTAACATTTTTTCCAGAACCATGAATCACTTCCATTACTTACAATATTCGTTGAAATTTAAAGGATGCCATCTGAATGCAGACTTTAAATCAGTTAAACTATTATAACTTTCAAGTACTGTCCTGATAAGCACTGGATCTTCTTTATGTCTCAATTAGACCTCAATTTAATCGTTCTAATCATTTTATTGGCATGTGGAATATTCAGTCAAAATACAGCTGTCACAATTGCAGTCGCAGTACTTATTGTTTTTCGTATCACCCCTTTAAACGAGTATTTTCCATTGCTTCAACAGCATGGTTTAAATATCGGCATTATTATCCTCACCATTGGCGTACTCACGCCAATTGCCAGTGGCACCATTCCGGGTAAAGATATCCTCAAATCATTCTTGAGCTTAAACTCAATTTTAGCTATTGGAATCGGGTTACTGGTGGCATGGTTAGGTGGTCGTGGCGTAACGCTTATGGCGAATCAGCCAAATATTGTCGCTGGACTTCTGATTGGTACTGTAGCAGGTGTGGCTATTTTACGTGGCGTCCCTGTTGGACCTTTAATTGCAGCAGGAATACTTTCCATTATTATTGGCACTTCTTGAAACAGGTTGCTTTCACGACTGAACAGTCATTTCACAAACGCAACAGTCATTATTTGTTGGTTTGATCTTTTAGAACTGCAGTAAAGTATTTTGATTACGGATACATGCACAGTTTAAATTATGCAAAAAATTAAAATTATTCGTCAGGATCAATACGAACTCGCTGCTACCTTTTTTCCTGCCGAGCATTCAAAGCGTCTTCCCGTCTTGGTGTGCCCTGCCACTGGAATTACTCAAAAGTTTTATCATCGATTTTGCGAATGGCTTAACCAACAAGGCTATGCCGTAATGGTGTTTGATTTTAGTGGTATTGGTGCTTCTCTTTATGGCCCATTGAAGCAATCCAAAGCAAGTATTGTGCAATGGGGACAGTTAGATATTCCCGCTGCGATTGATCAACTCTTACAACTTACCCATGCCAAGCAAGTTATTCTTGTTGGTCACAGCGCCGGCGGACAACTCATTGGGATTACCCCAAATCATAATAAAGTTGCAAAAGTCGTTGCAATTGCAGGTTCGACTGGGCATGTAAAAGGGCTCAAAGGTCGTACGAAACTACTTGCCCCTGTGATGTTTAAAGGTATTTTTCCTCTCGCACGTATGATGCTCGGTTACGGCCCTACCCAAGCCATTGGTATGGGGGAAAATCTACCGAAAGATGTTGCACGTGACTGGGCTCAATTTTGTAGTCAACCAGGCTATGTTATTAATGCAATTGGCAAAACGGTTACCCTAGATCAAGATTATCACAAAGAGATACGAATTCCTGTCACGGCCATTTGGGCAAGTGATGATGAGATTGCAACCGAAGCAAATGTTCAGGATTTACTTCGTTTGTATCCTAATGCACCTACTGAAGCGATCGAACTCAAACCCAAAGAGCTTGGCCATAAAGCGATTGGACACATGATGATGTTCAAACAGTCGCATCAAAATATTTGGCCGATGATCGAATCTCAACTGCATATATAAGTCTCCATAAGTAAAAAACCGCCTTTAAGGCGGTTTTTTTAAACTTGCTCTATCCCAATATCCCAATGGAGAGCTGGATCACTATCGCATTTACAATATCGATGAAAAATGCACCTGTCAGTGGAATGAGTAAGAATGCTTTGTGTGAAGGACCATAGGTATTGGTTACTGCTTGAATATTGGCAATAGCCGTTGGCGTCGCACCCATACCAAAACCACAATGACCTGCTGATAAAACCGCAGCATCGTAGTTGCTCCCCATCACCTTAAATGTCACAAAAGCAGTGTATAAAATCAATACCAGCATTTGCACAATCAGAATCGTGACTAACGGACCTGCCAAATCTGCTAATAACCACAGTTGTAGTGATAACAATGCCATAGATAAATAAAGTGATAAAGATGCATTTCCAAACACGTCAATCGCACGATCAAAGATATTTACTTTGAATACATGTTCAAGCAGATTTCTCAAAATCACACCTGAACCTAGCGCCCAAACAAAGGTTGGAAGCTCAAACCATTTACCCTGACTAAAATCTGTCATTAAGTTTGCCGTGAATATACAAAGTGCAAACATACCAAGGGTCGAAACCGCATTACTTGCAGTAATTAAGCGTGTCTTTTTTGGATATTCAAATGGTGCAGATTTTAACTGATCATCCAATTGTGATTCGTTTTGATCATTGTCAATTTTGTTAGCCAGTTGATGACGTTTAATTAAAAATTTAGCAACTGGACCGCCAACGATACCACCAATGATCAGACCAAAGGTCGCACTTGCCATACCCAATACAATAGCACCTTGAATGCCATGCTGGGTTTCAAGCACTTGGCCCCATGCACCTGCCGTGCCATGACCACCCGTTAAGGTGATTGAACCCACAATTAAACCAATAAGAGGATCTAAGCCTAAAACCGTCGCTAAACTCACCCCAACAATATTTTGAACGATCACAAATCCGATCACACAGAACAAAAATATAAATAGGGCTTTCCCGCCATCTTTTAATTTAACAAAATCTGCACCTAAGCCCACAGAGGTAAAGAACATCAGCATTAAAATGCTTTGAATTTGCGCATCAAATGTGGCACTGATATTAAAGAATTTAAATAAGATGAATGCTGTAATTGCTGCGACCAAACCGCCAATCACAGGTTCAGGTAAATTGTAGTTTTTAAAGAATTGGACTCGGTTGACAAGGTATCGCCCAATAAATAGAAAAAATACGGCAATCACGATGGTGCCAAAGGCATCAACTTCAAAATTCATTGTATTTCCCTAATATTTTAATTTTAATCAATTTTCACAAAGATTATTGCTTTATTCAGCTACTGAAATGTAATTTTTCAATGATTTATAGGCAGTACATTTATTTGTACTGCACTGTTGGTTTATTGCGATTGTTTTCTTCTTTGTTCTCGAATTGATTCGCGAACTCGATCTGGCTCGACTACACCTAGGTGGTGCTGATTGTAATAGCGCTGTTTATCGTATTCAGACATGTTTACTGTTTCATCTTTATATCTCTGATAACGTGCGTCTTCTTCTGAATCAGAATTTTTAATCTCCACGCTTGAACATGCAATGAGCGATAGACTGATTAAACTTAATGTAAGTAGGCTTTTCATATTCATGCTGTGTTCATTTTTTGCTTATTCTATTTATTTCACCTTTCTAGATTGTTGCTGTCTGTTTTATTTATGGTTACGTGCTTGTAAGATTTTCGCAGTAGTCGATTTGAATTTATATTCGATTCAGCATGACGAATCTATTTGAATGTGTTTTAATGCAGGCAGTATGAGATGAGCCTTATATGAGTATCACGTGAGTGGTACGACTAGCCCCGTTAATTTTTTAATTACGGGGCTTTTTCATGGGCTTTCTTTTTCGGTAGATGACGGTTTCTCCATATTTTTGAAACACCCACTCTTTGGCTTGTTGGTCGGTGATGTTTTCAAACACGTAGTAGTCATGATCCCATGCTTCTTGATGGAAAATGACCTTCTTCGTATAAGTTTCATTCTTTCCGTTGGTCATACAAACAAAGCTGTCGCCTTGGTCTTTAATTTGTGTTCCGTTGAGGAAGCCACCGATACAGAGGAAGCGGGGGTGTTTAAACATTCAATTTACTCAGCATACTATTCATATAATTATCATAATTCCCAAGTTGATTTTTCCAAAATCTATCATTCTCAATATCATCAATAAACTGTACAACATCAACAGGATTCGCTTCTTTCTCTAGATCAAATGAATCATCTATGAAGGAGTTCATAAAATCAGCCTTTCCATTTAAAGATATAATGATTTCATCCATAGATATTTTTAAATGATTTTCAAAATATTGGTGATCAAATTCTAATGTTGTATCTATAATCCAAGAATGAATTTTTACATCATCTAAATTTTCAAAATATTGCTTCAAAAATTCATTTCTAATGTAGGTCACTTTTTTAGATAGTTGATAAGCTGCTTTATTTAACGTGAAGTTTCGATATTCATAGATTTCTTGAATACTACTTTTAATATAAGTTGATTTTACTTCTGCAACAATGACAAAATTTTCATATATTGCGATTAGATCAATTTCGCCAACTTCTCTATCTAGAGGTTGATATTGGCAAATTACCTTAAATCCAACATTCTTAAATTTCTCAGCTAAGTTTAATTCAATCTTATCTGTTTCATTTTTAAGCTCCAAACGATTTTTATGTAGCTTGCGCACATAATTAATCATCATCGAATTTACATTTTGAAATGCAGTTAGCCATGGAAATTGAAAAACAAAATCATCAATTTTGTAAAATGGTTTTTGTTGAAATGTGGAATAATCATCTTCACTGTACAAGTCACAAGTCCAAAAATTCAAGATTTGTTCCATTTTCTTTTTTTTGACAGAATTTGAACTACCTTTTATCCAAGATGACATTCTTTTAATCTTGTCTTCTTGCCTAGCAAATGTGAAAGGCATTCTATTTTCACCGATCATAAAACCATGCATAGTGAGTCGCATTAAGGCTTGCAAATTACTTTGAGAATGAGGTAAAAAACTTATAAATTTTTCAATATGATCTTTTAAATAATGGGCTTGCGATAAAGTCATGGTAATCATGGTTTCATACGCATCAAGTTTTTGATTGTTAATACTGAAGTCTACAATCCCATAGACGTGATCTAATTGTTCTTGGATACCAAATGCTTTTGATAAAGCAATTGCATTAGCTTCTAAATTCTCACCAGTATTTATAATGCTATACACAACATCTGAGTTTAAAAGTTTTTTAGTACCTATACTTAGCCAATAATTTAATAATAAAGAGTGTTTTTTAAACCAAACATCTTTATCTTTTTTTGCATTTGTATAAATTAGTTCACAATTTTTGAATTTATAATTTACATCTTCGTCAAAACAAAATGACTCAAGTACATTTCTTTGGTAGTTAATAATCTCAACTTTTATTGCCACAAGTTTTTTATATAATTCATATTGCTGTAGAAGCTGTGGTGTCATCCCGTCTTCAATCAACAAAGGCATAAGTTTATTTTTTAATGCTAAAGCAATTGACTCTTCAGATAATTTTTTAGTATTTTTTTTTGATGTTTTAACAATTTCATCAAAAGCATTCCACACTGTTTGTGCCGAATTATTTTCATTTCTATCAAATTGATAAGGCAAATAATCAAAGTAATCTTGATTTGGAATCAAATACTCATAAGCATATAAACTGCCAAAAGCCATAGCTGTAATTTGACCGATATTCAGCCTATTCTTAATATCATCATAAATTTCTAATCGATGCGTATATTGTGATTGTAAATACTCTACAGTCTGAAAAAAACTAGTAAGGGTTTCATTTGTAAATTCTTGTTCAATTTCCCTTAGTAGACACCATGAATAATGAGCAGAATGAAGTATTATCCCTGAATAACGTACTGCCAAAATAAAACTTTGAACATCAAGTTTTAAATAATTTAGACAAATATTTTTATCAATCGAATTTAAACGAATATATTGACTTAATGCGAGAATATAATTTTGACTTTTTATATCATCAACAGTGAGTAATTTAATAAAACTTGATTGCCAGAACATATCAAATTTATTTTTAAAAACTCCATGTTTGGGTTGTGAACTTTTATACAAAAGTTCTTGTACAATTTTTTCTTTTGCTAGTTCTGGACCAAAATTCAAAAACAAAGCATCGAATTTATTTTCATAATAATTTTGCATAAAAATAAGGGCTGATAAATCAGCCCTTATCTTATATTGCTTAACGCTTAATTTTCAAGCAAATCATAGATTTACTCTTGCGCTAGGGAAAAGCCTTTCGGCTTTTCTTTACCCTAGCTCATTAAGACAATTGAGCAGCAGCAATTTTCTTCGTATCAACGTCTTTAGCAGCGTCTGTATAGTCGTTCATTTGATCGAAGTTCAAGTACTTGTAGATATCCGCAGACATGCTGTCGATTTGAGCAGCATACTGTTGGTATTCTTCAGGAGTTGGCAACTTACCAAGTACCGCAGCAACAGATGCAAGCTCAGCAGAAGCCAAGTAAACGTTTGCACCTTGACCTAAACGGTTCGGGAAGTTACGCGTAGAAGTAGATACAACAGTTGTATTTGGAGCTACACGTGCTTGGTTACCCATACATAATGAACAACCTGGCATTTCTGTACGCGCGCCAGCTTTACCATAAGTATTGTAGAAACCTTCTTCCATCAATTGGCGTTCGTCCATACGAGTTGGAGGAGCTAACCAAAGACGAGTAGATAAAGAACCACCAGGTACTTTGTCTAAAAGTTTACCAGCTGCACGGAAGTGACCGATGTTAGTCATACAAGAACCGATGAATACTTCATCAATTTTGTCGCCTTGAACGTCAGAAAGAAGTTTTGCATCATCTGGATCGTTCGGGCAGCAAAGGATAGGTTCTTTGATGTCAGCAAGGTCGATTTCATACACTTTCGTGTATTCAGCGTCAGCATCAGCTTTAAGAAGTGATGGATTAGCTAACCATTTTTCCATGTTCTCAACACGGCGCGCCATAGTACGAGCATCGCCATAACCTTCAGAGATCATCCACTTCAACATCGTGATGTTTGAACGAAGGTATTCAGCAACTTTCTCTTCAGAAAGTGTGATCGCACAACCAGCAGCAGAGCGTTCAGCAGAAGCATCAGATAGTTCGAATGCTTGCTCAACAGTTAAGTCAGTTTCCATTTCTGATAAGTCGATCTCTAAGATACGACCAGAGAAGATGTTTTTCTTACCTTTCTTCTCTACAGTTAAGTCACCTTCTTTAATTGCGTAGTAAGGAATCGCATGTACTAGGTCACGTAAAGTGATACCAGGTTGCATTTTACCTTTGAACTTCACAAGAACTGATTCAGGCATATCAAGTGGCATAACACCAGTTGCTGCAGCGAACGCTACAAGACCAGAACCCGCTGGGAAAGAAATACCGATTGGGAAACGAGTATGCGAGTCACCACCAGTACCTACTGTATCTGGAAGAAGCATACGGTTTAACCAAGAGTGGATAATACCGTCACCTGGACGTAGTGATACACCACCACGGTTCATGATGAAATCAGGAAGCGTATGTTGCATTTGAACGTCAACTGGTTTTGGATACGCAGCAGTATGACAGAAAGATTGCATTACGAGGTCAGCAGAGAAACCTAAGCAAGCTAAGTCTTTCAATTCGTCACGCGTCATTGGACCTGTTGTATCTTGAGAACCAACAGTTGTCATCTTAGGTTCGCAGTAAGTACCTGGAAGTACACCTTGACCTTCTGGAAGACCACAAGCACGACCAACCATCTTCTGAGCAAGCGTGAAGCCTTTGCCAGTTGCAGCTGGTTGAACTGGAGTACGGAACAAGTCAGAAGCAGGAAGACCCAATTCTTCACGTGCTTTAGTAGTCAAGCCACGACCAATGATCAAGTTAATACGACCACCCGCACGTACTTCGTCTAGAAGTACTGGAGTTTTTAACTCAGCTTCAGCAATTTGAGCGCCATCTTTGAACGCTGTAACTTTTGCAGTCGCTTTGTCAATCTTTAACGTGATTTCGTCGCCCATGTTCATGTTTGCAACGTCGATCTCAACAGGTAACGCACCTGCGTCTTCCATAGTGTTGAAGAAAATCGGAGCAATCTTAGAACCTAAGCAGTAACCGCCTTCTTTCTTGTTTGGAATGTGAGCGATTTCGTCACCAAAGAACCAAAGCACAGAGTTTGTAGCAGATTTACGAGAAGAACCTGTACCAACAACGTCACCCACGTAAGCAACTTGGTTGCCTTTCGCGATTAAGTCTTTGATTTGGCTTAATGGACCAACTTCACCAGGAACTTCTGGGTTAATACCATCACGTACGTTTTTAAGCATTGCATTCGCGTGTAACGGAATGTCTGGACGGCTCCAAGCGTCTTGTGCAGGTGACAAGTCGTCAGTGTTAGTTTCGCCAGTAACTTTGAAAACTGTAAGTTTGATTTCTTCTGGAACGTCTTTACGGCTAGTGAACCATTCAGCGTCAGCCCAAGATTGAAGAACAGCTTTCGCGTTTTCGTTACCTGCTTTTGCTTTATCAGCAACGTCATGGAACGCATCGAAAACAAGAAGTGTTTTCTTAAGCGCTTCAGCAGCTAAAGCACCAAGCGCTGCGTCTTCTAATAATTCAACTAAAGGAGCAACGTTGTAACCACCAAGCATAGTACCTAGTAAGTAAACCGCACGCTCTTTAGAAACTAATGGAGAAGTCGCTTCACCTTTCGCCAAAGCAGCCAAGAAAGCAGCTTTTACGTAAGCAGCTTGGTCAACACCTGCTGGAACACGGTTTTCAAGCAAATCAACTAAGAATGCTTCTTCGCCAGCTGGTGGATTTTTTAATAATTCAACTAATGCAGCTGTTTGAGCGTCATCAAGTGGCTTCGGTGGGACTCCGAGTGCGGCACGTTCTGCAACGTGTTGGCGGTAAGCTTCTAGCACGGTGTTATTCCTCTTCTTTAAAAAATTACTTGCAATATCCTGCTTATAAAGCCTGCAAATAATATGGACTGCTAAATTTTACTAAAATTCCGGTTAAAAGTTAATGCAAGAAGAGTGTTTCTTTGTGATGACCATTATTTTCTTACTAAATGATCTCTCTTCTGATTACTCATTGCTCAATATGTTGTTTTATCGAACAATTCTGACATTAACATGAAGTTTTTACGGATCTGAAATAAATAAAAGGCAACAAGATGTTGCCTTTTAAATTCTTTTTTGACTATTCAACCTTAGTGGACAGTCGTGCGATCTAAATATTGTTGCAGACTTTCTCGTGTTCCTTCGAATCTGACCAGAATTTCATCATCATGTAGCATGCGGTGTTCGGCACAGGCAAAACTAATGTGTACCTGATAAATTTTGGCATGTTCATTGATCATATTTTTAAGATAGACTCGATCCCCTAAACTTAGGACGTAATGGCTGCCATTAATTACAGCAACACCATTCTCATCTTCAAGCAGAAGATCGGCATTATTCAAGTATGCGACCACTTCCATTGTTCCGCTCCTTTTGTTTTATTTATCTTATTTTTATATAAGCTTTTCTATTTTAATGCTAATCAAAATTTGTAATTAATTTCGACAAAAAAAGGGAAACTTACGCTTCCCTCTTATTTATGGTCGATCTTATTGTGGCGCCTTAAAACTGTTTGTAGTCAGGCAGATTATCTTTATCGTAAGGAGTGGCTAAACACTCATCCGTTGCTTCTTTTTTGAATTTAGCCATTAGTGCATCACGATCCACTTCTAATTGATTCGCAGGATAAGCATAGACCTTCTCAATTTGAGCATCTACAAATTTCTTCGTCGTCGGATCGGTCAGTTTAGAAGCATGTTCGACCGCCGCAGTTTTCTCGATACCATTTTGACGGTCTAGCAAAATAGATCGTGCAGCATTACCAATACTGGTACAGTAACCATGCCAGACTTCTTCAGGGGTTAGTGGTTTTTTTTCTTCACAAGCACTGAGCAAAACGGCTGAACCAAGTACAGCACCCAGAATCACGAATTTGTTCATACATCTCTCCTGTTGCGGCTATGATAATCGAGTTAAACCGAATAGGAAATCGTGTAATGACATTTCTCGTTCATTAGCCACAGCTTGAGCGAATAATTTTATTCTGATCATCCACGGTTACTGTAATACGATCATTTCGATAATCCATAGTAACCAGATCATTTGGTCCGACACGGCGAATAATTTTGGCTTTGGTTTTATTCAAAATCTGTTGATCATCAAGATTATGCATACCGACTAATTTTTTCGCTTCTTCAGGCTTGCAAATATTTTGATGATGTCTAAATAGTTCCCATTCCTCTACCACAACACCATCTGGCAACTGGCAATAACCCACTTGACCATTTGCCTCATCACGTATTTCTAATTTTCCACCTTGTTGAACACAAAATTTGCTTGCAGGATTAGCCATTCCAATTTTTGGAGTAAGTTGCTCAGTTTGAGTGGTTTGACAGCCCGCCATGAGTGTTGCTGCTATCATCGCGATGAATATTGCAATTGTTTTCATTTTTTAAATCTTTCTTGTCCGATAAATTTTAAGTCTAGCATTTTAACAATAGGGCTTAAATTTAATTTCGGTTTATACAGTGAATTAAAAAGGGCTTCGATTGAAGCCCTTTTACCTTTTAGAATCTCCAATTGTAGAAAATATCAATGGCTTTTTCTAAAGACTGACTTGCTTCCAGATAGAGTCTTTGGTTCATCTGATATCGTAGCGTCAATTTATTGACTGGCGTAAAGACACCAACACCATAACGGATATATAAATCAGGGGTCAGATAACCTGTCACACTCACTTGAGTGTCATCGCCTGTTCCTTGCGCATCAAGAGCAAGACCACTTAACCCAAATGTCTGTCCAATTTGATTGGTTAAAGCACGTGTACCACCAAGCCCTAAGCTAATCCCCGCTGCAGCAATGGTATTGTTCACATCTGACTTAAAGCCTTCTGCTTGACTCAAGCTACTTGAACCTTCATTGATTCGACCTGTAATTAAGGCATTCATTGCTTCTTGTTCAGACAACCCGGCATCATTAAAGACTTGGATATTTGGACTGCTTGCAGTTCCAGTAACACGCACACCAACTGTACTGCCTGAAATGAGTTTACTTGCTTCAACCTCAAGGGTTGGGTTGGACAATGCGCCATTGAAACGTGCAATTGCACGACTTAATTCTAAAGACTGCCCATAAGCTTCAATGGTAACGCGTTTACTTACACCAATCGCACCATTGGCACGCATGGCAGTTTCTAATCCGCGTTGCGTTAAATAAATTCGCCCAAGTAATGGAATACGACTATTAAAGCCTTGGAAAATTACTTGGTTTCCTAAATTTAATTCTAAGTCAGCGCGGATATCCCATGGCTTTGCAGCCTTAAGTACCGCGAGTTGGTTATCACCTTCACGTACCACTCGAACATCGGCTGATAAAGGCACTACGGACGCGCTCGATTCTGGCATTGAAATCAGCGCACGCGGAACTTCAACTTTACCATTCAAAGTTAACTGCTTACTGATAGGACGTGCATCTAAATCCATTTCAGTGTTCAGAACAGCTGTGATTAATGGTGCTTGGCGAATAAATAAATTATCACCTTTGAGTTTTAAACGAATTCTAGGATCATTTTTCCAATCGATATCACCCGTTAACTTGCCCACACCTCGACCACTATTGAAAGCGCCATCGATCGTCGCTTGGTTTTGACGAATAGATGAATACAGCTGAATATTCGTGAGATTAACAGGTAACGAAATCATGCTGATTGAACCATTTTTAAGTCGCATTTCGCCGTTAAATAACGGTTGAGTCAATGTCCCACTGATTTTACCCGCAAGGGATAAATTACCATCGATTTTACGCACATCCGAAATGAATGGTTTTAAAATTTTCAGTTGTACTTGACTCAGAGCAACTTCACCACGCATTGGTTTCGAATCAACAAATGGATTCACCACAACATTTGCATATCCAGTCCCAATATTCGGAGCTTTCAAATCAGCACGAAGTAATAATCCTTCACGAATACTTCGTGCAATAAGACTTACTTCATCGTAGTTCATCGTGGTGCTGATATCATCTGGATCGGCAGCTGCTAGACCGACAACACCATTACGCGTAACAAGTTTGGCATCGATTTTTGGTTGAATGCCTTGCCCCCAAGACGCTTTAGCATAACCATCCATTTTACCCGTAATTGCGAAACCTTCAGGCATAAATGCGGCAAAGTCACCAAGATCTAAATTCCGACTCACAAATGAGGCGCTACCTTTGGTCTTACTCACACGTAAGGGCTGATCGAAGCAAAGTTGGCTTTGATTACTGGTCCAGCAATGAGCACCCACAAATAATTCTGTTTTCGCAGTATTATAAATCACAGGTGCAGGTTGGGCCTGTTTTAAATGCGCGCGTGCTGAGTCAAAGTCACCTTTTTGAATTTGACCTAACCAATCATTCGCAGGATTAAATCCACCTGCCAGTTGTACATAAAATTTAGACAGCTTGTTCGCGGCTTGGACTTTCAATAAATGTGCTTTTCGCGTGCCAGCAATCGAGACTTCAGCGTTTTGAATCTCACGATTGCCACTTCTTAAACTGTCCATTCTTGCAGTTAATGCAGTAGGCACTGTATCTGAAGTTGGTAATTCCCCTTGGATGTTGAGTGATTTGATACTGACAAGATCATTGAAACCAAAGTTATTCACCTTCACATTCGCAGTTGCTGACAATCTCGGTTGAGACTGCACATTAACAAAACCTTGCGCACGACCACGTAAACCAGGATAAAGCTCAAATAATGCAGGCGCGTCAATCTTAACGCGAAGATTCTGAGCATTCCCTTCGGCTTGAATCTGATTCTGCGCATACACCAAATACAAATTATTGGCTTCAAACTGTTGTGGCAAGAAACCTGTCTGATTCGAATTAAGAATTACAGCAAGATTACCTTTTGCTCTCAGCGGTTTTTTATTGATCATGCCAGCGAGATTGAGTCGATCAATATTAATTTTTTTCAAACGATCTGACCAAACACCATCCGTTTTGACATTACCTGAAATTTCCCCTTTAACACTTGAAACAAAATAATGAGGCTTAAAGCGTATTAAAGAAGCATTAATGTCCCATCCGATTCCATTGGCTAAATTGACTAAACCATTGGCATTGATCTGACCCGCAGCACCATGATGTTTAAATTCGGAAATATTGATGCGCTGAGGTGTGCCTGCTACACGTATTTTAAGCTGACCATCCCCTTGTGGCAGTTGGCTTGCATGTAATGCACCATCATAATTGACTGCGAAGCCTTTAAAGCCACCACCCGACTTTTCATCATGTAGAAGAATGGCTGCTGTACTTGAGCCAGTCAGCTTAATTGTTTCCGGTGGATTTTGATTGGCAAGTTGACCTGAAAGATTGATCTGATTTAACTGAATAATTTGCTGGTTAGGTCGAGCAAAGCCACTCGCTTGAATTTGTCCATTTAATAAATTTACAGGAGCAGCAGAACTGATGGTTTGCGGATTAAAGTCTTTTGCATTAAGCACCGCATTCCACTTCAACTGTCTTTGATCAGATGGTAATTCAACCTTGGCATTTGCTTGTAAAGATCCTTTTCCATCTGCTTGATAGATAAATGAAGGAACATGAAGATCATTACCTTTAAGGTCTAATTGGGCATTGTATTTGCCAGCAGGTAAAGTTCCTTTTTCATTTGCACCAACTACGGTTGCCACATGAATATTTTGTTGACCTTCAACTAAAGCAAGTTTTACATCCCCAGATTCACTACTTAACCAACCAATGTACGGAACAGCACGATCAATATTTTTCCAAGCGACATCTAGCAACATTGGATTCGGTTTATTATTTTTTTGTTCAGCTTGATTAAGATTTAAATTCCATGTTTCATATTGGTCAAAATCAATAAGTGCTGTGAGAGCTAATCCCTCCTCTAACGACCCAGCTGAGGCAATTTTGGCATCCAAACGTTCTGGCAGAAAATCTTGCACCACCTGTGGAATCACTTTATCTTTAGGATTGATTTTATCTAAGCGACCTTGCACATCCCAAGTGACTTTATCCTTCCATCCTAAGACACCCGCAAGATTCAGCGCCCCATTCATCAATTGACCATTCAGGTTTGAAATATTCAATTCATTGACGAGATCTGTATGCGCCAGCGCAGTATATTGTCCTTGAGGAATATTTTTACCAGAAATATCGGTATTAATATCCAAATTCAAACGTTGGATATCTCCAGAAAACTTAGCAACTCCTTGTTTAGATAAGAGCTCCTGTTCTAGCATTAAAGGCCAGTGATAATCTTTAAAGTTTAAAGCACCTTGCATCGGTACATTTTTGCGAACTGGATGTACCACTGCCCAACCTGTTAATAAATCAGGGGTACGCGTGGCAATGCCCGCTTGAATGGTATCTAAAGAGCCTTTTGCATGGAGATAAATATCCTCAACGTTGATCGACTTTAAAGATGGGAGTCTTACAACTGCTTGCGCATCTAACGGATATTTACCTTTAAAATCCATCTGACCTGTTGCTTTTTTTACAGACAAATAACCCATATCAAACTGTGAATCTTCAAACTTAAGCTCAGTACCTGACCATAGTGCTTCGTTTAGGATAATGTCATTAAATTGTACTTTAGAACTTGAAGTCTGAATGACCAATTGATCGATATCGGCTTGATCAACACGTAAAACAAAAGGGAGTTTAATTTCACTAAACTTAAATGGCTCATCACTTGGCGGTGACTTGTTAATGACACGCAAATTTCGGACATCGGCACGATTCAAATGAATTTCTTTATCTAATATGGCACGCCAACCCAAAGTGACATCAGCTCTATCAATTTTCACATCAACTGATTTCAGCGTCACCAATACATTTTTTAGAATGATGCCTTGAAGTAAATTTCCACCTTCATATTCATACTGAATAATCTGTTGAGTGGACAAAGCACGGTCAAGTAAGAATTTACTGCCTTTGTCTGTTGAAAACATTACGGCAAGCGAAGCCACAAAAAAGATCAGAATAAATAAAATGATCAGCAATACACGGCGTAATAAACTTCGCTGTGGCGTCACGTTTTGATCAGGTTGTTGCTCTGGTTGCTGCTCGATGTCTTCAGCCATACTTATTCCAAAAAATGTTTGAGTACTTTTATTATCTTAAATATTAAAGTTGCGGCCCGATAAAGAAATGTAGACGAATAGGTTTACCAGGATCAGATATCCCCGATGCCACATCTAGACGAATTGGACCAATTGGAGAGTTCCAGCGGATTCCTGCTCCTATGCTATATTCAGTATCATTGGTAAATTTTTCATCATAAGCATTACCAAAATCACTAAATAACGCGGCGCGCCAGCCTTCTTTAAATTGGTAATTGTACTCTAAAGTCCCAATCGCACGCGCTTGACCTCCGACTTTATATCCAAATTCCACAGGGGACAAACTCTTATAGTCAAAGCCTCGTAGACTTTGGTCACCCCCTTCAAAGAATCTCAAGTTATAGGGCACTTTTTGAAAATCTTCTGTGATGATATAACCGAGGTTTGCCCCACCAATGAATTGATGATCATTGTTACTGCCTAATGAATATAAAAATTTCCAGTTCGCATTTACAATCGCCATATCAGCATCGGATAGCAGGCTCTCACTCCCCAATTGGATTTTGTAGTTTTGTTTAAATCCTTTAGTCGGATTCAATCGATTATCACTGGTGACTTTAGTGGCTTCATAACCAAGTAATAAAGATTGCTGCTCATCATTACCCGTTGCAACGACAAACTCTGGGATTTCATCCCAATTGGTATCTGGGTCAAGTGTCTCAGGAATATCACCTTCAATCGTCATACGATCTAGACGATAACGCACACCAAAAATATGCTGCCAATCACGACGCGCTCCTTTAATAATTCTGTCAGCTCCGGCAACAGCGGATTCCACGATGAGATTTAATCCATTCCCAATTTCATCACGATCTTCACGCTCGTAACCACCAACTAGACTGACATAATCATTTAATGGGTGTTTATATGGAATATTATAACGACCATCAATTGATTGTCTGACTTGTGACAACTCTAAGTTTGCATCAAACGAATGACCACGATCATTCACAATAGAACGGCGGTACTGACTTCGTAAGCGTACACCTGTATCAGTACCATAACCAATACCCGCTTCAACACTATTTAATTTATCCGCATTCAATGTCACGATGACAGGGATTTTTTTCTCTTCACGTGCTAAGGCTTGTAAACGCTCAGTTTCTTCCTGCTTGGCTTGCGCTTGATTATCAGCATCATTACGCTCTTGCAAAGTACGACGTTCATTTCCACCCGCAAATTGAGTTTCATCTGCCACATTCTGCGTGACTTCTTCTGATGAACTTGCCTGTTGTTCAGCCTTTTCTTGACCTGTTAATAAACTTCTATCAATTTTTTGCTCATCCACTAAAGCCTGCAAATCAGGTGCGAGTTCAAGCGGCTTAATAATTGGATCAGGTTTAACAGCGTCAACAAGGCTATAGTTAAAATAACGTGAATTGGTTAAGTTGTTGGCTAATACATTTACACGCCATGCGGTAAAGTCTGCACCTTCTTGCCAAGGAGCTAAGGTTCTTAAAATATCTTCACGAATCGGTAATTTTTTTGATGGATCACTCATTCTAAACTGCACATCATCCAGCTTATAACGTTCACCTGTTTCCATCTTCAAATTTATATCTGCTTGATTTTGAGGGCGGGCCAACATGACATCGTGCATTCGCCAATAATAATCAAAGAAACCATTGTTATTCGCCGCTTCAATGATTCGAGCTTTTGTCGCTTCATATTTACCATGATCGAAAATATCACCCACCTCCAAATCAGGAAGCACTCGAATCACTTGCAATTGAGCAAGATTCTGCCCAGGCCCAGTAAATTCAATATTTTGTTCTCGCACCACTACTGGATTATGAGGTGTGACATTGACACTTACTCGGTTATCACTGACTTTTTCAAACTTAAATTCAGCATCGTAATAACCTACGGCTTGTGCAGCTTGGACAGTCATATTACGGAGTTGCGGGACGGCAGCATTGAAATCTGAAAATGACTCAACAGTGAATGATGATAACTTTGCTTTGATATTGTCCGCGAGTGGTTTTGGTGCGCCCGTAACATCTGCGGTAATACGTGGCACAGCAGCGGGCTGATTAAGACGTGGAGGACGTATTTTGTAGAAAATGCGTTTAAACACATTTACTTTTTCTGGTTCTTTATTTTCAGGTTCTTGGGTTTGAACGGATAATGAACGTCCTTCCACATTTTCAGACACCTCAATCTGACGATCAGACTGAATATTTTGCATCAACTGATCAATGTTGACTGGCGCTTTTGTTAACTCAGCCTCTGAAATGTCAATCGCAGGTAGATCTTGTACTTGAATGGCTGGAGTCGTCAATCCCGATCTGAAATTTTGCGCTTCCTGCTTGGCTTCTTCAGCGACTGATAAAATTTCATTGGCAAGTCGAGGGTCCACACTCTCCTCAGGCAGCAACTCCAAATCATCAAATTCTATCGGCTTGAATTGCTCTTGTGGACTCAATTGCTCTTGCTGCTGAAGCATTTCATAACTATTAAAATCATCTTGCCCACTCAACTGATCTATTTTTTGATCAATACTTTCAATTTTCTCTTTTGACAATCCCTGTTGCTGCGCAACGTTTTCAATTTTTTGTTTATTATTTTCGATGGCTTGTACGGATGTCGCAGGCTCAAGCTCCTGACTTGATACCACTGTGTCAGCTGCAAATAACACAGGTGAAGAAAGCGCACCTAAAAAAACACTTGCATATAACCATTTATTGATATCATTTGATATCCATGTGTGCTGTACACATTGGGAAAGTAATGATTTTTTAAATTGTGTTTTCGATGGCATACTGCGCTCTGAATACTTTATATTTTAAATAGAAAATACGGATTTTTCACTCAAGCTAACTGAATCAAATTTCTAGTATTTTCGAAATTTTTAGGATGAAAATATGATACATGATTTTCCGATATTGTTACTAAATCATCACATTTCTTAATAATTTTTAAAAAAGCTGAATTGTCATGCAAAAACAAGAGCATCTACTGAGTTCGCGCCGTTTTTTACCTATGTTTTTGACTCAATTTTTTGGGGCCTTAAACGATAATGTCTTTAAACAATCCTTATTGCTCGTCATTACCTATGGTTGGATTCAACAACAGACCGCAAGCGTAAGCACACTGAATAATCTAGCAGCACTTCTCTTTATTCTACCTTACTTCATTTTTTCAGCGACTGCAGGACAAATTGCAGACAAATACGAACGCTCTTTCTTGATTCGTAATATCAAATTGCTTGAAATCTTGATTATGCTGATTGGTACTGCTGGATTTTTACTCGGCAATTTATGGCTATTGTTATTTGCATTGTTCCTCATGGGTACACACAGTACCTTCTTCGGACCGATTAAATACGCCATTCTCCCTGAAATATTAAAACCGAATGAATTGATGTCAGGTAATGCTTTATTCCAGTCAGGTACTTCCATTGCAATATTGATGGGGATGATCTTGGGTGGTGTAGTGATTTCAAACTCTGAAGGCAACTTAGTTTGGATCAGCCTGACGGTCGTGACCATCGCGATACTTGGTTATATTTGTAGTCGCTTCATTCTCAAACAAAAAGTCCGTGAAAATCATATCAATGTCGATTGGAATTTCTTTCGAACCAGTTTCCAAACCATACGTTATGCAAAAAGCTTACCCCTCATCTTTACCATTTTATTGGGTAATTCTTGGTATTGGTTTTATGGCGCTACTTATTTAACCCAAATTCCTCAAATGACTCAGCAAAATCTGCATGCCAATGAAAATGTGGTTAGCCTCCTCCTTACCTTTTTTTCTGTAGGTATTGGTGTAGGTTCATTGTTATGCCGAAAAATTGGTGGCTCAGAGGTCAATATTAAAATGGTGCCTATTGGTGCAGTAGGCTTAACCGTTTTCGCCTTCTATTTAGCAGCAAGTTTAGCCTTTGTTCCTGAAAGGACTGGCGATTTTATTGGCATATCAGACATGTTTAATTCTGGTATGATTTATTATCATGTGATGATTGCAGTTACTTTATTGGGGATCAGTGGTGGTTTTTATATTGTTCCGCTGTATGCCATGATGCAAGCCTATTCACCGTGTTCACATCGTGCTCGCGTAGTGGCTGCTAATAACATTATGAATGCAGTATTCATGGTGTCTTCTGCTATATTCTCCATTATTATTTTAAGTATCTTAAGTATTGATATTAAGATTCTATTCAGTATTACAGCGATATTGAGTGCTCTGTACACGATTTGGTTATTAACACGCTTAAAACCAATGTTAAAAAATGCTCAAATTGATTTAGAGGATTAAGGTTATGCGTCACTACACAGGTCTAGATAAATTTATCCATTCATTTGATCAAGCACTGCGTAGTTTGGTGCCAGGCACCACCACCTCACAACGTGAAAATCCAGCAAGTCAAGCAGAGACTCATCTCGCAGTGAGCGAAGCAAGGCATGTTGCTGGACTCATGCGTGTTAATCACAGTGGTGAAGTCTGTGCTCAAGCGCTTTATCACGGTCAAGCATTGACAGCTAAGTTGCCTAATGTTCGTCGTGAAATGGAGCATGCCGCGATTGAAGAACAAGATCATTTAGCATGGTGTGAAGATCGTTTAAAAGAGTTAGATAGTCATACAAGTCTACTTAATCCTGTATGGTATGGTCTTTCTTTTGGTATGGGTGCGATTGCAGGTATTGCTGGTGACAAATACAGTTTAGGCTTCGTTGCAGAAACTGAACGTCAAGTAAGTCTGCATCTGCAACACCATCTCGATCAACTCCCACCACATGATGCCCGCTCACGTCAAATTTTGACACAGATGAATCAGGATGAACTTCAGCATCGAGATACTGCACTAAATGCAGGTGGTGTGGAATTACCAGCTGCGGTCAAAATCGCAATGACGGGTATATCCAAACTCATGACCAAAACAAGTTATTATATTTAAAAAACGCGGCTCATGGGCCGCATTTTTTATAGATGATGGAATCGTCTAAACTTATTTAATTCACGCTCAGCATGATTGAAATTCAAATCTAACCACAATTTATCCTGCTTTAAGGACTTTATTTTCTTAAGATACTCTTCCCGCTTTTCTTTGGTGATTTTGTCATCCAGTAAGTAGTCTCGATAAGTTTCAATTTCTTTATCTTTAGCATCTTTGTCTTTCTTAGAACGATAGTACTGATCGGCCACATTATAAAAGGGTGCTAATTGGGCATGTAACTCTGATGGACAAACCCTATACCCACCTCTTCCATCCAAAGCTCCATCGAAAATAACTTCGGGTTGACAATATGAACGAAGCCCAAGTTGGTAACCTTTTTCATATAACTTGTGATCAGGTTCAATATTCACTTTTGAACAGGCTTTTTGATGTTTAACAATGCGATTCGAATAACCACTGCTTCCATCTTTTTCACCTATTTCCGACCATTGAGCAGTTCGACACTCTTGAGGGGAGAGCGTTGCACAACCTGAAAGGAACGCCAAAATTGCGCTTAACACAATAATTTTATACATCTTCTTGATATGGAGCTTATTTATTTTGAAGTGCCGTATTATAAAAATTAGTCCATTCAAAAGAAGCCGATTATTGTTACATCAGAGCCTATTTGCGTATCAAAGACATATTTGATCAATACTACCGATGGACTATTCGGCGAAACTCATCCTATTTTAGAAAATGAACCATCTAGTGACACTTGAGGAAAATGATGAGCTTCATGCTCAAATAATGGATTTTCCCAAATATCAAACATTGGAATTTTAACATCTAAGGCTAGTGGCATTTTTTTTGGATTAAATTGCATATTTTGGAGCGTATTTCCCCATGCAATGAGATCTACATCCAAAGAGATATCATGTGACGGACGGACTCGACCAGAAGCTTTTTCCAGCGCTTTTAAAAGATTGGTAATTTCATTGACTTGCTGCTTTGATTCTAATAAACATGCAGCATTCCAATAATCTTGTCCAACACCATCTCGACAAGGTATGACATAGATGGGAGAACGCGTAATACAACCTAATGACGCAATTTGTTTTAATGCATTCACCAGATGATTATGCGGTTGGCTATTACTCGCCAATGCTAGCGCGTAAATCATTACGGTGTCTTTCAAGACGAATTCCTACTGAATTAGCTTGTGGAATAATAGCAGGCTTACGCACAGTAATTTGGATAGACTCAATTGCTGGATATTGTTCAAACAAAGCTTTGAGGACAATTTTTGCAGCAAATTCAATTAATTCAGGTTGAGCTTTTTGAATCGTCTGAGTCGCGATTTCACAAATTTCAGCATAATTTAAAGTATCAGCGAGAAGATCTGAATTTGATGCCTGCTCTAAATCAGTCGCAATATGAAGATCAAGCAATAATGGTTGAATGATTTGCCGTTCCCAGTCAAAACATCCGATGACTGTTTCAACTTTCAATCCTTCAATTAATATGGAATCCATCTTCAATCATGACCTTTTCGTAAACTATCAAACAGTGATAGCACGCTTGACGGGAGGCGATAAAAGCAAATCCTCTTCTATTGAGGATTTGCTATGATATTTTAACACTTGTTTAAGATTTAATGTTTCAACAAAAGATTAGGATCGATTGTTTGTACCATTTGTAAGCGCTGATCTGCATAAATATCAGTGTACGGCGCAAGAATTCTCATAAAACGATCAAAATAAAGCATTTGTTTAAACAGCAATGCGAAATCCCGTGGAAAACGGATGCCATGACGCTCACCTACAGCCACCATATCCATCATGATGTCATTTAAGTCGGCTGGATTAGATGACAGAATTTGCTGAGGATCAGCGGTGAGTACGCCACTGAATAATCGTTCTAAATCGTTTGCCAAAACTGTTGTATCAATTTGCATATTGGTCATGCCCATTTTCAGCATATTTTCTGCCATCAATGGATAATTGGTATTTTGCAATGCATCCATGAAAGCAATACATGCAGTCCATACTTCAGGCTTTAATTGTCCCACAATCCCAAAATCAATGAATCCAATGCGACCATCATCCAAAAGCATGAGGTTGCCAGCATGTAAATCTGCATGGAAACTTTCACACATCATCAAACTACCAAACCATGTGTTCATGGCAGTAATCAAAACCTGTGATGGGTCTTTGGAAACTTGACGAACCACATCGAAATCCGTCAACGGCACGCCATACAGACGCTGCATTGTCAAAACACGGCGTGTAGAATATTGATGATATACCTTTGGTGCAGTCGCTTTGGTATTTTGAGTAATGTGCAGATAATTAACAAAATCATCAATATTTTTTGCTTCTTCAATAAAATCAACTTCACGAACCATACGTGTTTTGATTTCTTCAACAATATCCGCAAGTGAAGCAAATTTAACTTTAGGAACTGCCTTCTCTAGAATCTTGGTCGCCCAATGTAGGACATTTAAATCCGTATAAAGGATGGTTTCAACACCAGGTTTTTGGACTTTGATCACGACATCTTCGCCGCTCACCAATTTAGCAGCATGCACTTGTGCGATCGAAGCAGAAGCTAATGGCGTTTCATCAATAGATGCGAAAATTTCACCTAAATCGCGACCGTCAAACTCAGCATTCAAAACACTTTCAATATAGCTAAATGGGAGTTTAGGTGTCTGATCTAAACACCCTTGAAATTCCTCAACATATTCACGTGGAAATAATGAAGGCGTGCTGGCAATAAACTGTCCCAACTTAATATACGTTGAACCAAGTGACTCGAAAGTTTCGCGCATTAATTTCGCATTACTCGGTTTTTCTGTCGCGTATTTAATCCCTGCTCGCGCAGCAATGACCGCAGTTTCACCTACACGGGCCACTGAGCGTAAACCATCTAACCAAATATTATTTTTCATAATGTCGATATTAAATTTCGATATGTTGAGTGTAGCAAATTAAATTGTCTTTGCGGATTGACTGCTGTGACAGATTTGACATTCTTTATCCTTGTCAAAATTCAAAATTCGCTGTTGCATGTTCATTCCATTCCATAGAAGGATCTTCTGTTTTAATGGTGTTAAATTTAACCCCAGATATAATAGCGCATGATGTGCTTGCATACTTGCCATCACGTTAGGAGTTGTTGCTAAAACTCCAGAATCTGCACACCTCAAACTCTCATCTGCATGATCTTGTTTTGGAAAAAGACATTCATAACACGCTGATTCACCATCCACCATAAATAACTGCCCCTGCAAACCAATCGCAGATGCACTGATGAGTGGAACATTCGCATCCTTACAGATTTGATTGACTAAATAACGGGTTTCAAAATTATCACAACCATCTAACACAAGATCTTGCTGTGTAATCAGTGCGGCAGCATTATTAAAATCAATTTTTGAAGTGATGTATTCAATCTTAATATATGGATTAATTTGAGAAATTTTCTTGGCTAACACTTCAGCTTTGTAAAAACCCACATCATGATGATCAAAGGCAATTTGTCGCTGTAAATTACTAATTTCTACAGTATCAGCATCGATGAGTGTCAATTTACCCACGCCTGCTCTCGCCAATAACTCTGCAGTCAAACACCCTATTCCACCACAACCAATAATAAGCACATTGGACAGCTTTAATCTTTCTTGTGCATCAATATCCCAATCCTCTAGTAATATTTGTCTTGCGTACAACTGTAGCTCAACATCACTCAGTTCAATGCTATCACTCACCTAAACACCCTGATTACATGCTTGTATAAGCCTATGATACCGAATAAATAAGCAGTCTATTCATACAATTCTGAAGATAATTTTTACCCTAGAAGATCTGTACCTTATTGTTACAATTCGAATAG
Source organism: Acinetobacter sp. ANC_7588 (assembly GCF_056783995.1). Lineage (NCBI taxonomy): Bacteria > Pseudomonadati > Pseudomonadota > Gammaproteobacteria > Moraxellales > Moraxellaceae > Acinetobacter > Acinetobacter sp. ANC_7588. The sequence goes on from NZ_JBWYIU010000001.1 coordinate 89,967, forward strand.
GTTTGTTTAATTTTTCTTATTTTATTTTGTACTATTAATAAACATAATCTCAATAATTGCTTCACTAGCAATTAATTTTAAAAACATCTAACTCCAATAAATGACAGTCATACTTATGAATAAAAAAATTTTTGCACTCGCTACATTATTAGTTTCGAGTTTATTCCTGACGGCATGTAAAGATGAAAAGATCACCAACATTACATATGTCAATCAAGGTTCGGATACCCAACCAGAATATATAGAAAGCACGCTTTATGATCTGGACGAAGAGAATGCTTCACCCAATCAAGACAATCGGCAAATGTTCTTGATTCTGCACTACACAGCAGTATCTAAAGACGAAACATTGGCTTTGTTTAAAGATCCTAATTTCCCTGCCAGTAGTCACTATTTTGTACCCGAATTACCAACCAATGGTAAATTTACTGTGTACCGTCTTGTGCCTGATGATAAAAGAGCTTGGCATGCTGGCACGAGTTCTTGGCAGACCAACAGTAGTTTGAATGCCTCAAGTATCGGCATTGAAATTGAAAATCTCGGTTTCCCTGCAGACGATGAACAACTCCCTTTGATGCAACGTCGATGGTATCCATTTTCATCAAAACAACAAATCGAAGTCCTTGCAGATATTATTTTAAAAATTACTAAAAAATACGAGATCAGACCCGACCGAATTTTGGGGCACAGTGATATTTCTCCAGGTCGTAAATTTGATCCAGGTCCACTATTTCCTTGGAAACGTTTATATGAAGACTATAACATTGGTGCTTGGTACGATAACGACACTGTAAATTATTATCGTACCTATCATCCTTGGAAGAATGATATTGCTTCGTTACAAAGCAAATTGGCATTATACGGTTATAACGTTCCTGTCACAGGTCAATATGATCAAGTCACTCAAAATGTTGTATCTGCATTTCAAATGCATTTTTATCCTGAGAAATATGATGGTATGGCGGATATTGAAACTGTAGCCCGCCTTGATGCATTACTTGAGAAGTATCGAAATGTAGCTCGTCCGGCGATTTCACCCTAAAACATCTGAGATCAGTTTAGTCGTCTATTTAAGTGAAGACTAAACTGATTTTCATATATTATTTTGGCGCCATACGAATTGCGCCATCCAATCGAATCACTTCACCATTTAAATACGAATTTTCAAAGATATGTCCAACCAGTTTCGCAAATTCTTCAGGTTTAGCTAAACGTGGTGGGAATGGAACCATCTGTCCCAATGCATCCTGCACATTTTGCGGAAGACCTTTAAGCATCGGAGTTTCCATGATCCCAGGTGCAATAGTCATAACACGGATCTTTTCGCGTGCTAACTCACGCGCCAATGGCAAAGTCATACCAACAACAGCGCCCTTAGATGCAGAATATGCAGCCTGACCAATTTGACCATCAAAAGCAGCAACTGAAGCCGTGTTCACAATGACACCGCGTTCTTCCTCTTCCCCCGAAAGCGCATACTGCGACATTAATTGCGCAGCATATCGCAACATATTAAAGGTTCCACTGACGTTGATATTCAGTACTGATTGGAACATATCTAAGGCATGCAGGCCATCACGACCAAGCACTTTAGCTGATGGTGCAATACCAGCACAGTTGATTAAACCATTTAATTGTCCATATTTTTCTTGTATGTGTGCAAAGAATGATTCAACTGCTTTTTCATCAGTTACATCTAGTTGAATAAATTCTGCACCAATTTCTTGACCAGTTTGCTCGCCCAAAGATGCATTCATATCAACAATTACGACTCGAGCACCCTGCTGTTGAAGATAAGCTGCTGTCGCCGCACCTAACCCAGAAGCGCCACCTGTAACAACAATCACTTTTCCTTGAATATTCATAAATCCCATTATCCATTTTTAGTTTTAGGTTGGCTTTAGGGTAATCTTCCTCCAATACGGATTCAATTTATTCAGTGACCAATTGGTCTAAATAATTCAAAATAGATATAATTTAATATTTATTTTATATAAAAATAAATCACCCATGACAATTTTTTTTGCCTTAATGACATGATTTAAAAACCATGCAGTCATCGACATTCTTTTGAATTCGGCTAATATTTAGACTATTTTAATCTTATTCATTTCGGCATTTTGCCATATCTCCTAAAGGTTCAATCATGTTTAAAATGATCGATGTCTTAGAGCAAAATTTTGCTCAAACTTTCACCCATGCACTTAATCAAGATTCAGATCAAATTTCAGAGCAGCTTCAAATGAGCATTCTGAATGCATCCGAAATAGATTTAAAAAATGCAATCAATCAATTCCTAGACACTCAAGATGCAAGTGAAACTGCACTTGCATTAGATATTTCAACTGAGCGTCTTAATGAACTGAAATCTGGTATTGCGTTAAAAGATGCTTCAAAAATTTCGGACACTTTAAAGGTAGTAGCGCTATGCTTGGCTTTGGAGTCAGACTCATTAGACCTTCTTGAAGTGAGCGATATTTCAACTGAGTATTTCGTATAATGTAAGTATTGAGATCAAACTGATATGGTTTGGTCTCATTTTCACTCTTAGCCTTGCTATATTAAATTATGTGACCTTCATCTCATTGCATTAATTTATATAAAGTTCTGATAAATCACTATATTTTCACAAAACCACAATATTTATAAAATATTGATTTGATTTCAATGTGTTAACTCAAAATTTTAACTTTATCAAAATTTATTCTTTTAATATCTCATTTTCTTTTTTCTCACAAATCACCTGAAAGGCTATTTATATCGAAAATTTAGCGAATTAAATCAGGTACTTTAGTGAAAAAATCAATATCTCCATTGAAATTAGGGCTGTTGGGTTTAGCAATTATTGTTGTTCATAGTGGAGCCAATGCCGCACTTCCTAAGGAAATTAAACTGGATTATGCCTATTATGCTCCTACGAGCTTAGTGGTTAAAAATCAAAAGCTATTAGAAAAGGCTTTACCCAATACCAAAATCAAATGGGTATTTAGTCAAGGCAGTAATCGCTCCTTAGAATATCTCAATAGCGGCAGTGTTAATTTTGCTTCAACAGCTGGTCTTGCCGCTGTATTAAGTCGTGCCAATGGTAGCTCTGTTAAAACAGTTTATATCCAAAGCCAACCTGAATGGACAGCTTTAGTCGTGCCAAAAGACTCCCCGATTAAATCCTTAAAAGATCTAAAAGGTAAAAAAATTGCCGCAACAAAAGGAACTGACCCATTTTTATTCACGCTACAAGCTTTAGATACCGTTGGATTGAATAAAAAAGATGTACAGCTTGTTCATTTGCAACATCCAGATGGCAAAACGGCGTTAGAGCGTAAGCAAGTGGATGCTTGGGCTGGCTTAGACCCTTTGATGGCATCAGCTCAAGTTCAGTCGGGTGCAAAACTGCTTTATCGTAATGTAGGCTTTAATAGTTATAGCGTGTTAAGCGTCAAAGAGCCATTTACTCAATCTAGCCCAGAAGCAATTGAAGCCGTAATTAAAGCGTATGAGCAAGCACGTAAATGGGCAAAAGCCAATCCAGATAAACTGGCGCAGTTACTCGCCACTGAAGCTAAACTACCTTTAGAGGTTGCAAAACTTCAGCTTCAGCGTACTGACTTTAATCAAAACATTCCTACAGCCCAACACATTAATGCACTACAAAAATCCGGCAAAATCTTGACTGAAGAAGACTTAGTTCGTAAAGGAACAAATGTAAATCAAGTTGTTCAACAGTTATTTAATGCCTCATTCGCTCAAAAAGTGGTGACAAAATAATGGCGATCAGTGAAAAAGCGATTGAACATCGGAATATCGATGTCCATTCACAACTGTCGACAAAAGGGAATAAATGGTTGAAAGGTATTTTCCTCCCTGTATTACTGGTATTGCTGTGTGAAATTTTGGTTCGAGGTGGTGTAGTTGAACCTTATCTGCTACCTGCACCAAGTAGCTTATTAGTTTCCCTGCAAGAACTTGCTAAGAATGATTTAGGTCAACATATTTGGGCAAGTACATGGCGAGTGTTTTTAGGGTTTGCTATTGGTAGTGGCTTAGCACTATTTTTTGCAGTTTTGGTAGGACTCAATCACCATGCAGAAGAGTTTATTGAACCGACCTTTTCTGCAATTAAGTCAATTCCTAGTCTTGCGTGGATTCCTCTCCTTTTGTTATGGCTTGGTATTGATGAATCCTCAAAAATCACCCTTATTGCGATTGGTGCTTTTTTTCCAACCTATACCAATACTGTGGCTGGTATTCATGGTGTCGACCGAAAATTGATTGAGTTGGCTCAAGTGTATAGACTGAATCGCTGGCAACAAATCTACCAAATCGTTTTACCCGCAGCTTCTCCATCTATCCTTACAGGCTTGCGCAATAGTTTGAGTTTAGCTTGGATGTTCATGATTGCCGCTGAACTCATTGCAGCAACGCAAGGTATTGGATATTTATTAAGTGATGGACGTGAAACATCGCGTCCAGATATTGTGATCATTGCTATTATTTTATTGGCAATATTGGGAAAAATCACGGATACCATAATGAAAGTATTTGAATCAAAATTATTGTTATGGCGTGATGTCATCAAAAGATGAATCAATAAAAAAGCGACCTAAAGTCGCTTTTTTATTTCTAATGAGGCCATTGTGCTAAAGTCACGCGATCGTTACCACCATAATCTTTAACGGTTCTCACTTTCTTATACCCTGCTTGACGGAATAGATGCTGAACAGCGTCTGCTTGATTATATCCATGTTCAAGTACCACCCAACCTTCAACAGTCAGATGCTTCTTGGCTTGCAAAATAATTTGCTCAAGATCAGCTAAACCTTTTTTATCAGAGATTAATGCACGTTGAGGCTCGGTCGCCAAATTGTGCATATGTTCATCTGCTGGATCAATATAAGGCGGATTAGATACAATGACATCAAAAAATTGACGCCCAAACGGTTTTAACCAACTGCCTAGTACAAATTGAACCTGATCTAAGTCATGTTGCTCAGCATTAAATTTAGCGACTTCCAATGTAGGCTCATAAATATCAGTTGCTGTTAAAGACCAATTAGGACGTTCTGAAGCGAGTGACAATGCAATGGCGCCTGTCCCAGTTCCTAAATCTACAACGCGCGCATCCTCAGGCAACTCTAACTTTAAAACTGTCTCCACCAAAACTTCGGTGTCCGGTCTAGGCACCAAAGTATCGGACGTCACTTTTAAGTCCAATGTCCAAAAAGGTTGCGAACCTGTGACATAAGCTAAAGGCTCACCTGCTTCAATCCGAGCAATCGCCTCTCGATACGCCTGCTCTTGTTCTGCAGTGAGCTCTTTATCCTTCTTCATCACCAAATCGAATGAATCGATTTTAGTGATATGTTCGAGCAACCAAGCATTTTCTTGACGCTCATAACTTTCAGGCTCACCACGCAGTGCAAGCGCTTGTTGAATGTTCATTAACCACCATTCTGCTGTGCAAGCATTGCCAATTGATCCGCTTGATATTCACGATGTAAGCTATCTAAAAGCTCAGTCAAATCTCCCTCCATCACTGCATCCAACTTATATAAAGTTAAGTTAATACGATGATCAGTCATACGACCCTGAGGATAATTATAGGTACGAATACGTTCTGAACGATCACCTGAACCCACCAAATCACGGCGCATTTCAGATGTCGCAGCATCAGCTGCTGCACGTTTAGCATTCTCAAGACGAGATGCCAATAATGCCATTGCCTTTGCTTTGTTCTTATGTTGTGAACGCTCTTCCTGACATTCAACAACAGTACCTGTCGGAATATGCGTGATTCGTACAGCAGAATCCGTTTTATTGACGTGCTGACCACCCGCCCCAGATGCACGATAAGTATCAATACGCAAGTCTGAAGGGTTAATATCTACAGTCGTATCAACATCAATTTCAGGAAGAATTGCAACGGTACAAGCTGAAGTATGAACTCGCCCCTGTGATTCAGTTGCAGGAACGCGCTGAACTCGATGAGCACCGCTTTCAAATTTTAAGCGTCCGTAAACACCTTCACCATTAATTAAACAAATAATTTCTTTGTAACCGCCATGTTCACCTTCATTTTCAGAAAGGATTTCGACACGCCAACCCTGTGATTCAGCATATTTACTGTACATACGGAATAAATCACCAGAGAAAATCGCAGCTTCATCGCCACCTGTCCCTGCACGTACTTCCAGATATGCAGAGTTCGCATCATTTGGATCTTTCGGAATCATCAGAATATTCAATTCTGCCTCTAAAGATTCAATTAATGCTTTATTTTCTTTAATTTCTTCTTGTGCCATTTCCTTAAAGTCAGGATCTGACAACATTGCTTCAGCCGTTACAATATCTTCTTCCGCTTGGGTATATTTTTTCCAAACAGTGGTGATTTCAGTCAAATCATTGTGTTCACGTGACAAATTACGGAAACGCTTATTGTCGGAAATGACTTCAACATCAGCCAATAGCGCTTCTAATTCTTCATGACGATCACAAAGTTGGTCTAATCGTAAACGTAACGATTCTTTCATGTTAAATAAAATCTCTAATACTGGATTAACTTAAGGACTGCCTTAAATTAATATTTCTAAAATTGCGAGTAGTTTAACGACTCTGACATTCAATTAACATATTTATATAGAATGACTTTGCAAAACCATTGTTCGATCCTTGTCACACCCAATTAATGGATAATCAAAAATTAGCTCCATAACTGCCAAGTTTAAAAAATGTTTACTGAATCAACTCTCCATAGTTTCTTCTTAATCAGCCCAATAATGCAGATTGAATGATCAGCTGTAATATAAAAACAACATTGTGCAACCAAAATGTAAAACTCTAGGTTAACTTCTACATATTTAGCGCTTCAATTCTTGTTACATTGTGCTCAACGAATTATTACTCGTCCACGAACAAGGACATGGAGTCACACATGAAATTGAATACCCTATTAATGTCAGCCACCTTAGCCACTGCATCAATGTTCACGGTATCTGCACATGCAGACAGTACAGCGCGTGTCGCTGCTGCGAGTGCTTTAGGTAGTGTAGCAGGTACAGCAATTGGTAAAAACATGGGTGGTACAACAGGTGCAACTTTAGGTGCAGCACTTGGTGGTGCTGGTGGTGCCGCTGTTGCTAGTAATAAACGTAACCGTACTGAATCTGCTATTGGTGGTGCATTAGGTGGCGGTGCGGGTTATACCGTAGGTAATAGTATGGGTGGAACCAATGGCGGTTATATCGGCTCTGCTTTAGGTGCTGCTGGTGGTGCTGCTCTTGGTAACAAAATTGCGAAAGACAAAGCATATGATTCACGTCAAGATCGTAAATGGAAAAAGAAAAAACGTAGCCGTCGTTAATATAGTCTGATTGATCGTTTCCCCTTTGAATACTCTGTATTCACCTCGATGCGCCTTAGGGCGCATTTTTTTTATCAACAAATTAATTATGGATAAATTAGGGAGAGAAAAATACAAACCAGCAACTTGCTCTCCCAAATGATTGCAGAAATTTGGATTAAATTAAAACCATCAAATATAAGACTTCGACAAGGAGTTCCCCATGAAATTCAATTCAAAGTTATTTGCTGCTGCGATCGCAACTGCGGCCTTGAGTACAACAACTGCTTATGCTGATAGTTCGTCTAGAGTTGCCCTCACATCTGCTTTAGGTGGAGTCGTTGGTGCTGCGATTGGTCAACAAATGGGTGGCTCGACTGGAGCAATGATCGGATCAGCGATTGGTGGTGCTGGTGGCGCAGCTGCATCAGCGAACAAAAAAGATCGTAATGCTGCTGCAATTGGTGCTGCATTAGGTGGTGCTGGTGGTTACACCGTTGGTAATAATATGGGCGGAACAAATGCTGGTTATGCTGGGGCTGCATTAGGTTCAGCTGGTGGTTCAGTTTTAGGTAAAAAAGTGGCTGAAGATCGTCGCGAAGATGACTATAGAGATCGTTATGATCGCCGTGAAAGCGGTTATCGCAATTCAAACTATCGTTATAATGACCGTAATTACAGAAGTGACAATGGTCGTCATTTAGGCTGGTATAAAAACGGTAAACGCTAATTCCAAACTCTTAAAATTAAAGCGCTCAACCTAGAGCGCTTTTTTATTTACACTTATATCGTTTTTTTTCAATATACAAATACTCGAGTTCGTATTAACATCTTTATGAGTGTTCAAAAGAGTAGAAAGTTATGCGAAGCTTAAAAGATATCGAGTTTTCAGTATTGGAACTCGCTCCTGTACGTGATGATAAAACGATTGCTTTTTCACTACAGCATGCTTTGGAGTTAGCACAAAAAATCGAACAATTGGGTTTTAAACGACTGTGGCTTGCAGAGCACCATAATATGGATGGTATCGCTAGCTCAGCTACAGCTGTGTTATTAGGCTATATCCTTGCTAACACCTCCTCTTTAAAAGTAGGTTCTGGCGGAATCATGCTGCCTAATCATGCACCACTTGTTGTAGCAGAACAATTTGGAACACTAGCAACGCTTTATCCTGATCGAGTTGAGCTCGGACTAGGACGCGCACCAGGTACAGATCAATTGACCATGCGTGCCTTACGCCGAGGTCGTCAAGAGACTGAAGATCAATTTCCACAAGACGTGCTCGAAATTTTGAGCTATTTGGGGGAACCATCGCCACATCAGAGAATCAAAGCGACACCAGGTCAAGGAACACATGTTCCCGTATGGCTGTTAGGTTCTAGCTTATTTAGCGCACAATTGGCTGCTAAACTTGGCTTACCTTATTCTTTTGCTTCTCACTTTGCCCCTCGTATGCTGGGTCAAGCGATTCAACTTTACAGAGAAAACTTCGAACCTTCTGAATATTTGGATCGTCCTTATGTATCTATGGGCGTTCCAACTGTTGTAGCTGATACTGATGAAGAAGCTGAATACTTGGCTACTAGCGCTTATCAACGTGTATTAGGCTTAATGCGTGGGCAAAGCTTAAAACTCAAACCTCCAGTTAAATCAATGGATGGAATTTGGTCTGCTCCAGAAAAGATGTCAGTTGACAGTTTTTACGCAATGGCTCAAATCGGATCACCAGAAACAGTGAAACAAGGTCTTGAACAACTACTGGTGCCTTATGATGTAGATGAGTTTATTTTTACCTGTGATATCTACGATACAGACAAACGCATTCAAAACTTTGAGTATTTAATGCAAATTAAGCAAAATGCTTAGATCAAAAAAATCCTGAAATGATTGAGTAATGGTTTTGATTTCAAATCTATAATTAATTACTCTTTCATTTCTTGAGTTTGTCAAACAACTATTGGCAATAAATGACATCAAATGTCCCTAAAAGACTATTCCAATGAAAAAATTCTTTTAACCAACAATATTAATTATTCATAATCAAATACTTAAAATTTGGCATTTTATATCAAACTAAAATAAGCACTTCTGCAAAACACATCACATTTTTAAGCGATAAAATTTCATGATTAAAAAATAAATACGGATGTATAACATGGCCTCTATCGACTTAGAAAAAATGTTGGATAAAGTAAAACATACTCAATGGACACTCTCGGATATTGACTGGGATGCTCCTGGCAAAGAATTAGTCACCGCAGAACAGTGGCCCAAGCTTAAAGATTTTATGGCTGATCTAATGTGGATCGAACATGTAGGTGCTCGTGCATTTTCTGCGATGTCAAAAAAAGCACCGACAGATACGCTTCGCGAAATGTATGCCATTTTCCACGCTGAGGAACAGCGTCACGCCAATGCCGAAATGGCACTGATGAAAAGATGGGGTATGCTTGAAGGCGATATTCCTAAACCCAATAAAAATTTAAGACTGATCATCGAATGGCTCGACACTTATGCTGATGAAATGCCCTTCTATATTCTAGGTGCTGTCATTCCGATGCTGGAAGTCGCTCTTGATGGCGCACTTTGTACATTCCTATTGGATACTGTAGAAGACCCAGTTTGTCATCAAGCTTTTGAACTAATTAATGGTGATGAAGCTCGTCATTTAGGTGTTGGATTTAGTGTCATGGAAGATCAAGGCTACAATAAAACCTTTATTGAGCTTTCTAAAATGGCAGCGCGAGTTGTAGATCCACGTTTATTACTTGGTATTCTTGCCTACTTACCACTCATTAATAAAATGCGTGATAATGTGATTAAACTAGGTCTGCCAGAAGAAAAGCTCTATGCAGCGATGCACAAATTTGCTCGAATAGGTGGACGTACTGCAGAAGGTCGTCGTAATCCTTGGTATCAAATTATTAACTTCCATGCACGAAGTGCCATGAACCGACGTAATAAATGGTTTCATATCCCTGTCGACACTATGGTAAAAATGACTGATAAGATTCCAGAAAAATCTTTACCTAAAATCCCATCTTGGATATATGAATTAACTGCAGAACCAAAAGCAACCCACTAAAACAATAATTAGGTACAGAAATGAAAAAAAGGAATAAAGCCCACACGGATTCGTTCTTTCATAATGAAGCTGAGTATTTTTCCAACTTTAAAGGAAAAATTATCTCAGCTGAGGACATCAAACAAACCGATTTTTCAGGATTAAAGGTCGCGATTATTGGTGCCAATCAAATGTCAGTTTCACATTTAGATGTGGTTTGTCAAAATGCGCTATTCGTCAAAGTATTTCAAATGACACCTCATTTCGTTTTGCCACACACAGAAAAAGGGATTCAAAAAATTATTGCTCATCCCCTCATCGCTAAAAATAAACGATTATTTAATCAGCGAATTAAGACGACATTGGCAATACGATATTTAGATTCTCAGATTTCAGATACTTGGTTAAAAAGACAATTGATGCCAAATCCAGCTTCGTCGCAAAAAATATTTTTTAAATCCGATCATTATTACAGCGCCTTACAGCGAGAAAACTGTAAATTGATCACATGGCCAGTCGTGAAAATTACTGAAAATGCCGTTCAAAGTATGGAAGGAATCGAACACTTAGTAGATATTATTATTACAACGTACGAAAAATAACCATCATTTAGTAGATAAATGCGATTCTAAATTACATTTTATGATGAAATTATAGACACTTGAATTATATAATTTTTGAATTTTATGAGTATTTATGACGATTAATCTCTTAATAAAAAGAAGCACAGCTAGTGCTTCTTTTTTTTAAATTAGATTTACCGATTTAACCAATCCGGCGTTTCAAGCCTGTCATTTGCAATACTCGTGTTGAGATTTCTTCAATCGACATTTCTGAAACATTTAGATATTTAATCCCTTCAGAAATATAAATACCTTCGATTGCACGCAATTCCATCTGACATTGGCTAAAACTTGCATAACGACTGTTGGCTTTGCGTTCAGATCGAATTGCCACCAAACGATCAGCATCAATCATTAATCCAAACAATTTATGCTTATGTGGACGTAAAACTGCTGGCAAACGGTTGTCATCCAAATCTTCTTCAGTTAACGGATAGTTCGCAACTCGAATACCAAATTGTAATGACAAATAAATTGAGGTTGGTGTTTTACCAGAACGCGACACTCCAATCAAAATTAAGTCCGCTTTATCATAGTGTCTTGTACGTGCGCCATCATCATTATCCAGCGCGAAATGTACAGCATCAATACGTGCCTTATAAGACTCAGAATCAGTCACAGCATGCGTTTGTCCGACTAAAGTTGTAGGGGCTGTTCCAAGCACCTCAGATAGCTTACTAATTAACCCTTCAAACACATCTAAATTAACCGCATTTGCCGTGTTGATGATATCCCGAACATAGGGATCCACAAGAGTATCAAAGACAAGAGGTTGTTGGCCATCAGACTCTGCGCGCGCGTTAATCTCTGCAACGACGTTCATTGCAGCTTCTTCTGTAGTGATATACGGGATGATATGAATATCAAAATCGACATGAGGAAATTGAGCCAATAAAGAATGCCCGAGTGTTTCAGCCGTAATGGCAGTACCATCGGAAATAAAAAAAACACTTCGTTTAATATCTTTACTTTCTGCCATTAAATTAATCCTCAAATATTTGTCTAAGTACTATATAATCTTTATAGTAAACCGATCTTACATGACTGTCGCTTAGTAATGAAAGTTTGCTAAGTTTTCACAGAAAAATATCATGCCAAGATAGTGATTAATACTGCAAAAGTGGAGTAACAACTTTGGAAGCACGCGTAATCGGTCTGGAAAAATTAGGTAAACACGACGTAGAAATCGTGGGCGGTAAAAACTCATCTCTAGGCGAAATGATCAGCCATTTAGCAAATGCTGGTGTATCAGTTCCAGGTGGTTTTGCAACAACTGCTGCAGCTTACCGTGAATTCCTTGAGCAAAGTGGTCTAAATGCCAAAATTTCAGCCGAGCTCAAACAACTCAATGTTGACGACGTAAATGCACTTGCTGAAACTGGTGCTAAAATTCGTCAATGGATCGTTGATACTCCGCTTACTCCAGCACTTGAAAAAGAAGTTCGTGATGCATTCGCAACTCTTTCTAACGGCAACCCTGAGATCGCGGTTGCCGTTCGTTCATCTGCGACTGCAGAAGATTTACCAGACGCATCTTTTGCAGGACAACAAGAGACTTTCCTAAACATCCGCGGTATTGACAACGTCTTAATCGCGATTAAGGAAGTTTTTGCTTCACTTTATAACGACCGCGCAATTGCTTACCGTGTACACCAAAACTTCGATCATGACATCGTTGCTCTTTCTGCTGGTGTGCAACGTATGGTTCGCTCAGAAACTGGTGCTGCTGGTGTAATGTTTACACTGGACACTGAATCTGGTTTCCGTGACGTTGTATTCATTACTGCATCTTACGGTTTAGGCGAAATGGTCGTACAGGGTGCTGTAAACCCTGATGAATTCTATTTATCTAAGCCACTTTTAAATGCAGGTAAACACGCAGTATTGCGTCGTAACCTCGGCTCTAAACACCAAAAAATGATCTATGGTGAAGAAGGCTCTGCAGGTAAATCAGTTGTTGTTGTGGATGTTGAAAAAACTGAACGCCAACAATTTGCTTTAAATGATCAAGAATTACAAGAACTTGCTAAGCAGGCGTTAATCATTGAGCAACACTATGGTGCGCCAATGGATATCGAATGGGCGAAAGACGGTGATGATGGTCAAATTTACATCGTTCAAGCACGTCCTGAAACTGTGAAAAGCCGTGAGAATGTCGGCACAATGGAACGCTACCTATTAAAACAAAAAGGTACAGTTCTTTGTGAAGGTCGCTCAATCGGTCAACGTATCGGTTCTGGTAAAGTCCGTATTGTTAATTCAATCAAAGAAATGGACAAAGTCCAAGATGGCGACGTTCTTGTTTCTGACATGACCGATCCTGATTGGGAACCAGTTATGAAACGTGCTGCTGCGATCGTTACAAACCGTGGTGGTCGTACTTGTCATGCCGCGATTATTGCACGTGAACTCGGTGTTCCAGCAATTGTTGGATGTGGTAACGCAACAGAAGTACTTGTTGATGGTCAAGAAGTAACTGTTTCATGTGCTGAAGGCGATACAGGTTTCATTTACGAAGGCGCTTTAGATTTCGAAGTTCAACGTAACTCGATTGAATCTATGCCAACACTTCCGTTCAAAATCATGATGAACGTTGGTAACCCTGATCGTGCATTTGACTTCGCTCAAATTCCAAACGAAGGTATTGGTCTTGCACGTCTAGAGTTCATCATCAACCGTATGATTGGTGTTCACCCTAAAGCATTACTCAATATTGACAGCTTACCTCGCGAAACACGTGCAGCTGTGATGACCCGTACTGCAGGTTACTCTTCACCGATCGAGTTCTACGTTGAAAAACTCGTTGAAGGTATTTCTACACTTGCTGCTGCATTTGCTGATAAACCTGTCATCGTACGTATGTCAGACTTCAAATCAAATGAATATGCGAACTTAATCGGTGGTAAGTTATACGAACCTGAAGAAGAAAACCCGATGTTGGGCTTCCGTGGTGCAAGCCGTTATGTTTCTGACAACTTCCGTGACTGCTTCGAATTAGAATGCCGTGCATTGAAGAAAGTTCGTGATGAAATGGGTCTAACTAACATTCAAATCATGATCCCATTCGTCCGCACAGTTGCTGAAGCAAAACGTGTTATTGAACTTCTTGCTGCAAATGGCTTAAAACGTGGTGAAAATGGTCTTAAAGTGATCATGATGTGTGAATTACCAACCAATGCTCTACTTGCTGAACAATTCTTAGAGCATTTTGATGGCTTCTCAATCGGTTCAAATGACTTAACTCAGTTAACGCTTGGGCTTGACCGTGACTCAGGTATCGTTTCTCATTTATTTGATGAACGTGATCCAGCAGTAAAAGCTCTTCTTTCAATGGCGATTCATGCATGTCGTAAGGCAGGTAAATATGTGGGTATTTGTGGTCAAGGACCATCAGACCACCCAGATCTTGCTCGCTGGTTAATGGAACAAGGTATCGAATCTGTTTCACTCAACCCAGACTCTGTTTTAGATACATGGTTCTTCTTATCTGAAGAAAAGACTAAACAAGCTTAATAAACTATGTTAAAAAAAGACCCATTCATGGGTCTTTTTTTTACCCCATTATTTTTTAGTAATTTTTGAGAAATTAGGTTTATGCAAATTTACTTGGCGAGAAATAATCAACAAGCTGGACCGTATACGGTAGAGCAGTTAAATCAAATGCTCTCGAGCCAACAAGTTTTACTCACAGACTTGGTCTGGCATCAAGGTATGACTGAATGGAAAGCTTTAGGTGAACTCACTCAAGGAAAATTATATTACCAACCTGAAGGCTATCAACCCAATCCACCAGTGCAACAAAGCTATCCAAATGCTTCTATTTCGAGTGTCAATGTTCAAAAAAATACTGCTCAGCAAAAACTTGCCTCAATTGGATCTCGATTTTTAGCTAAACTCGTTGATCTGGCGCTTTGGTTGCCTGCCATGGTGATTCCTTCGTTCTTTATGCAAGAAGAACAAGTTGCTCAATTGACTGAGCTTCAGCAAAAAATGAAGAATGCTAGCTCATCAGATCAAGCAATCAAATTACAGGAACAGTTATTTACACTTATTCCAATGGAAGCTTGGCAAGCAATGTTGGTTTACATTGTATTAATGTTAGCTGCTCAAGCATTTTTAATTGCGAAAAGTGGTCAGAGTTTAGGTAAAAAAGTAGCAAAAATTCAAATTGTTGATGCTGAAAATGGACAGCAAGTGAACTTAATGCGCGCATTCACATTGCGTAGTGTGATTTTTATTATATTGAATTTACTCTTTATGCCATTCATTACCATCATTGATCATGCCTTCGGTCTAAGTCAAAAAAGACAAACTTTGCACGATAAATTAGCAAAGACTAAAGTCATAAAACGATAATTTTTATCTTAGGGGAGCAAATGCTCCCCTTTGTTTTGCCTCTGTTTTCACATCAAAAGTAATCAATTCTTCAACCAATTCCGACCAAACAAATTGGGTTTAATCCTTATATTTAAAGGCACTTTACATATAGCTTAGTTGGTCGTTATAGGGCATAATGCCCTACAACGTAGCGGTGTCATATGACTGAAATTCAGTAAATGTAATTTTCTGTTTTTCAATCATGTGACACTATAATCGCTATCCCATAATTTTATTAGGGAATGGGACTCTTCACCGAGGTTGTAAAATGAGACAAACAATTTTAGCTGTATTGTCTTTATCAACGCTTGCCGTGCTCTTAACAGGGTGTGGCGGTGATATGGTACTTCTAAACTCAAAAGGTCCAGTAGCACAAGGTCAGTCTGATCTTATGATGACTGCGATCTACCTCATGCTATTGGTAGTAATTCCATCAGCATTGATGGCTTTATGGTTTAGTTGGAAATATCGTGCGTCAAATAAAGATGCAGACTATAAACCTACATGGGCACACTCTACTATTATTGAAATCGTAGTGTGGGGTATCCCGTGTATTATTATTGGTATTTTAGCGTATTTAACATGGTGGGGCTCACACAAGTATGACCCTTATCGTCCGCTAGAATCAGAGAAATCACATTTAACTATTCAAGTTATTGCTGAACAGTTTAAATGGGTTTTTGTTTACCCTGAACAAGAAATTGCAACAGTTAACGAAGTTCGTTTCCCAGAAAAAACTCCGATTAATTTCAATATCACCTCTAACTTCACAATGAACTCTTTCTTCATTCCTCAGTTAGCGGGTCAGATTTATGCAATGGCGGGTATGCAAACTCAACTTCACGTCCTTGCTGATAATGAAGGTGTATACCGTGGTTTCTCTTCGAACTATTCAGGCTATGGTTTCACACAAATGCGCTTCCAAGCTCATTCTGTTTCAGAAGCTAAGTTCGCTGAATGGGTGTCTGCAGTAAAAGCTGGTAACGGTACTTCAATTAACCCTGAAGCTGTTCAAAAAACAGTTTTAGACCAAGCTGAATTTGCAACCTTGCGTGATGGTAACCGTTCAGAGAAACAAATCGCTGCGATGGTTCGTAACGCTAAAACCGATCTAGAGAAGCAACAAGCTGAAATTGCTCAAAAAGAAGGTCCATATAAGGCACATCCTCATCCTGTGACTTACTACTCTTCTGTTGAAAAAGGCTTGTTTGAATCAATTATCAACAAATACATGGCAAACTACCACGGTGCAGATCACTCAGCTAAAGCTGAAGGTCATGCTGTAGTTGCTGATGTAAATGCTGAACCTGCTTCTTCAGTTGTAGGGGAATAAGACATGAGCTTCTTAGGTAAGTTAAGTGTAGATGCTATCCCGTACGATCCAATCGTACAGGTAACAGTGTTAATGATGATTTTAGGTGGTATTGCAGTATTTGCTGGCATCACTTATTTCAAAAAATGGGGCTACTTGTGGAACGAATGGTTCACATCTGTAGACCATAAAAAAATTGGTATTATGTACCTTATCGTTTCTGTGATCATGTTATTACGTGGTTTCGCGGATGCGATTATGATGCGTCTTCAATTGTTCCTTGCAAAAGGCGGCGGCGAAGGCTATCTGCACCCTGAACACTACGACCAGATTTTCACCGCACATGGTGTAATCATGATTTTCTTCGTAGCGATGGGTCTTGTAGTGGGTATGATGAACATTTCTGTTCCACTACAAATTGGTGCGCGTGACGTAGCATTCCCATTATTAAACTCTTTAAGCTTCTGGTTATTCGCTGGTGCTGCTGGTTTGATGATGGTTTCTCTTGCGCTTGGTGAGTTTGCGGCAACTGGTTGGATGGCTTACCCTCCTCTTTCAGGTATCGAATACTCTCCTGGTGTTGGTGTTGACTACTATATCTGGGCACTTCAGATCTCTGGTCTTGGTACACTTCTTACTGGTGTTAACTTCTTCGTTACCATCATTAAAATGCGTGCTCCTGGCATGGGTCTTATGGATATGCCGATCTTTACGTGGACATCTTTATGTACTGCAGTATTGATCATCGCATCATTCCCAGTGTTGACTGCAACAATTGCAATGTTAACGCTTGACCGTTACTTCGGTTTCCACTTCTTTACAAATGACATGGGTGGTAGCCCAATGTTGTATGTAAACTTGATTTGGACATGGGGTCACCCAGAAGTTTATATCTTGATCCTACCTGCATTCGGTCTATTCTCTGAGATTACTTCTGTATTCTCTCGTAAGACATTGTTTGGTTACAAATCAATGGTATATGCAACGATCGCGATTACAGTTCTTGCATTCGTAGTATGGTTACACCACTTCTTTACAATGGGTTCAGGTGCCAACGTTAACGCGTTCTTCGGTATCATGACCATGATTATTGCGATTCCTACAGGTGTGAAAATCTTCTCTTGGTTATTCACAATGTATAAGGGTCGTATTACCTTCACATCACCAATGTACTGGACAGTTGGCTTCTTAGTGACTTTCGGTATCGGTGGTTTGACTGGTGTACTTATGGCGGTTCCACCTGCGGACTTCCTTGTACACAACTCACTATTCTTAATCGCTCACTTCCATAACGTAATTATTGGTGGTGTTGTATTTGGTATGTTTGCTGGTATTACTTTCTACTGGCCGAAAATGTTCGGTTGGCAGTTAAGTGAATTCTGGGGCAAAGCATGCTTCTGGTTCTGGTTCTTCGGTTTCTACTTCGCGTTCATGCCATTGTATATCCTAGGTTTCATGGGTATGACTCGTCGTCTAAACTCGTATGACAATCCAGACTGGGATCCATATGTAGGTATCGCATTATTCGGTGCTGTATTAATCGCAATTGGTATTGCTTGTTTCATCATGCAAATCATTGTTGGTTTCTTACAACGCGAACAAACTCGTGACGTTACAGGCGATCCATGGGATGCACGTACACTTGAATGGGCGACTTCATCTCCAGCTCCATTCTATAACTTTGCAGTATTGCCTCAAGCGAACGGTATCGACCGCTTTTGGACTGACAAAGAAAATGGTGTAGCTTACGCACGTCCTGCTAAATATGAAGATGTTCATATGCCAACTAACCGTGCTGCGGGTGTACTTATTGCACTGATCATCACTGTTATGGGCTTTGCACTTATCTGGCACATTTGGTGGTTAGCGATTGTTTCTTTCGTTTCTGCAATCATCGGCTTTATCTGGAGCTCATTCACGAAGAAAGTGGATTACTATGTTCCAGCTGCTGAAGTAGAACGTATTGAAAACGAACGTTATGCGTTACTCGAAAAACACTTGAAGAAGGACTAAGGATATGGCTGAAGTACTTCATCACGAAAACCACGAGCATGATGAACATCATCACGATGATACAGACATCACGGTCTTTGGTTTTTGGACTTACTTGATGAGTGACTTGATTTTATTCGGTACACTCTTCATCGCGTTCGCTGTATTAAGCAGTCATATTCCACCTGGCACTCCAAGTGCAAAGGATCTTTTTGCAGATTCTTTAGGTTTCGTTTTAACTGAAACTTTCGCACTTTTGATTTCATCAGTGACATTTGGTTTTGCAGTACTTGCTTCTTACAAGAAAAATGTTGGTCAAGTTCTAGCTTGGTTAGCAGTTACATTTGTATTCGGTGCAATCTTCATCGGCATGGAACTTTATGAATTTAATCATTTAGTTCATGCTGGTCATGGACCAAGCGTTAGTGCGTTCTTATCTGCGTTCTTTACTTTAGTTGGTACGCACGGTATTCACGTTACTTCTGGTTTGGTATGGATGATCGTGTTGATGATTCAAATCAAAAAATATGGTTTGACTACAATCAATACTCGTCGTCTTGCTTGCCTAAGCTTGTTCTGGCACTTCCTTGACATCGTATGGATCTGCGTATTCAGCGTAGTGTACTTAATGGGAGTATTATAATGAGTCATGATCATAATGCTGCTGGTGCATCACACGGTAACGTAAAGCAATACACAATCGGTTTTGTACTTTCTGTTTTATTGACTGTAGTTCCATTCTACATGGCAATGAATACTGATAGCTTCAGCCGTGGTGCAATTATTGCTGTTATCGGTATTACAGCTGTTGCTCAGGTACTTGTACAATTAGTTTACTTCTTGCACATGAACTCATCTTCAGAGCAACGTTGGAACGTGATTGCATTTATCTATACAATTCTAACTATTGCTGTTCTTTTAGTTGGTTCTGTATGGATCATGAACTACTTACATTCAAACATGATGATCTAAACTGATTGTCATGTTTAAAAAGTACTTATTCCTGACTAAGCCAGGAATTCTCTTTGGTAACTTTGTTACCACTTTGGGTGGCTACTTTGTAGCTACCCAAGGTTCAGTAGATTTCCTTCTCCTGCTTCTTACCCTCATTGGCACTACCCTCGTAGTTGCATCTGGATGTGTGGTTAATAACGTTATTGATCAAGACATCGACCAAAAAATGCAGCGCACTCAAAATCGTGCGTTAGTTAAGAAAACCATTTCTGTTCAAATTGCATTAGCTTTTGCTTTGCTGTTAGGCATACTCGGTTTTGGTATTTTATGGTTTTGGGTAAATGCGTACGCTTTTTTATTCGCTGTTATTGGTTTTGTCGTATATGTTGGTTTTTACAGCTTATGGACAAAACGAACAACGATCCACCAAACTGTGGTCGGTAGTATTTCTGGTGCAGCCCCCCCTGTCATTGGATATACAGCGGTCGCGAATCAATTCGATTTAGGTGCGCTACTCATTTTCTTGGGTTATGCATTTTGGCAAATGCCTCACTCATGGGGAATTGCAATTTATCGTTTTGATGATTATAAAAATGCAGGTATTCCGATTCTTCCTGTTGCGCGCTCGATTGTTCGCACCAAGATCGAATCGCTGATTTACATTGTGCTATTTGCAATTTCAATGAACGCTTTATTTGTATTTGGCTATGCAAATTGGCTTTATTGTATAATTCTCAATGTATTGACAGTTTATTGGCTATATTTAAATATCATTGGATTTAAAGCTGAAAATGATCAATTATGGGCAAAGAAATATTTCTTATTCTCTGTTCTCCTAATTACGATTATCAGTATTTGCTTTAGTTTTACTGCTACTGCACCAATAAACAATCTTGTCATTTTTTAAAAGATAGAGAAGCCTCTATCTTTTTTTTATTTTGATACAGATTCATTTAAAATAAGAATAAACACAAAAAAAGGATTCTTTATTATTTAGTTTCCACTGAATACCCATAAATTAATTAAAATCGAAAATATTAATTCATCACCTAAAACCAACTTCAAATAAAAATGAACTGACTAAAGCTGAATGAAATGCGCTCAGTTTCTTATTTGCAAAAATGCTATGCCCACCATCAACTTGTTCATAAAAATATATATTTGGAATATTCATAGATTTCATTTTAGCCGCCATTTTTCTGGCATGCGCAGGCGTAACTCGATCATCGGTAGTTGTGGTATAAAATATCACAGCGGGTAATTTAGCTGTACTTTCAAAATATTCGTCCAACAAATGATAAGGCGAGATGGTTTTTAAATATTTTGCATCTTGGCTATCTAAAGGATCTCCGTATTCGGCAATCCACGAATAACCTGCCCCTATTTGAGTAAATCTCAACATATCGAGTAGAGGAACCTCACAAACAATTGCACTGAATAAATCTGGGTATTGCATCAGCATATTCCCCATTAATAATCCACCATTACTACCACCAATAGCAGCTAGCTTTTCTTTTATAGTCACGCCTCGATCTATAAGGTGTTGTGCAACTGCAGAAAAATCCTCATATGACTTATGTCGATTATGTTTTAATGCTTGTTGATGCCAATCAGGGCCATACTCATTTCCCCCTCTAATATTGGCTATGACATATACAACACCTTTAGATATTAACGATTCAATTTCTTTTTCCAAAAACCTAGGTGTAAGTGAAACTTCAAAACCTCCATATCCCTCAATCAAAACTGGTAAGTGATTCAACTGAGATTGTTCTAAAGAAATTTGAAAATATGGAACTTTGGTACCATCTTTTGACAATGCAAAATGTTGCGCAACTCGATATTGTGATTGATCAATTGAATGAGCCTTAGACTTCAATTTTTGTTTTTTCATTGATTCAAGTTCAACCAAATATTGTGTCGGTGGATTTATAAAACTCTGAATCGATATCAATACATCGTTATTAAAATTTTCGACTGAATCTATGGTTATTTGCGAATATGCCTCATCTGGATAGATTGCGTCGACTAATTTTATCCCTGATTGAATATCATACACTTCCAGATAATTGGACACATCTTTCATGATGTCTAAAATCAGGAAATCCTGAGTGAACGTATAATTACTTAGAGTTTTACAAGTAGAAGACTTGAAAATCACATCAAACTCACGATCTCCATTTTTAAATGCATCAAAATCTATGCACATTAAACTACCCGCTAGATAATCAGCCGAAATATCCCAATGGGATTTCAACTCAATCAACATTAAGTTACGGTAGAAAGAAACACGCGCATCTTTGGGCACATTTAATTTAAATTGCTCTTCCCCGACAAAATACTCACTCTCGTAAAAGTTTATGATTCGAGTAAAGACATGTCTTTCATAATCCTTACAATGATCTAGAAATGCAAATGCCGACAAATCCTGATCAAAAACTTCAAATACAGTCTTTGCTTCATTTAACGGTGTATCTCTTTTCCATCTCTTAACGATTTTTGGATAACCAGATAAAGTTAAACTGCCGTCTCCGAAGTCTGTCATCACATATATTTCATTTTGGCTAATCCAGCGAACTTGTGTTTTAGCAGATTCAATAAAAAATCCACCATCGACAAAGTTTCTTTCAGCAAGATTAAATTCTCGAATTTGAACTGAATCAGCTCCATTTTCTGATAGGTACACGAGACAATACTGATCATCAATCTCTAGCCTTTCAACGCCACCAAAAAACCACTTCACGCCCTCATCGGCACTTAACTGATCGAAATCAATCAACGTTTCCCATTGAATATCCTCTTTCTGATAGTTTTCCAATAATGCTCTACGCCAAACTCCTAGTACATTAATGTGGTCTTGCCAAAAGTTATAAACATAAGCACCTATTTTAGAAATGTATGGAAGTGCTAGTGCTTCGAATAAAACTTTCTCCAAACCAACATATGTCTCTTTAAAAAATTGATTTTGAGTTAATTTTTCTGATGTTAATGTGTTTTCTTTCTGTACCCAATCCAATGATTTTTTGCTGTTTATCTCTTCAAGATATAAAAATTGATCAGTCATTATGTTCTTATTTAAGCAAATTATTTAGACATCACTGTATTTAGAATCATTGTAATGATCTAGCAGA
Organism: Acinetobacter sp. ANC_7588; assembly: GCF_056783995.1. Lineage (NCBI taxonomy): Bacteria > Pseudomonadati > Pseudomonadota > Gammaproteobacteria > Moraxellales > Moraxellaceae > Acinetobacter > Acinetobacter sp. ANC_7588. The sequence continues at coordinate 112,756 of NZ_JBWYIU010000001.1, forward strand.
CTGTCATTGAATATATGTAATGCAGAAAATTTTCGTATTTCAACTCATTGACTTGAAATTTAGGTTCAAAACACATAGAATCCAACCTTCGCAAATTTTGCGACACACTGTTTGTTTACATTCAGCTGTGACTCCTTGCTTCTAACAAATGCGTTAGAGGCTGCATAAAACCGTAAGGAGCTGACAATGCGTCACTACGAAATCGTAATTCTGGTACATCCAGACCAAAGCGATCAAGTGGTAGGTATGGTAGAACGCTATATCTCTCACATTAAAGATGCTGAAGGTCAAATTCACCGTCTTGAAGATTGGGGCCGTCGCCAATTGGCTTACCCAATTAACAAAATTCACAAAGCGCACTACATTTTAATGAACGTTGAATGTAACCAAACTACGCTTAATGAATTGGAAGAATTATTCCGTTACAACGATGCTATTCTTCGTAACGTTATTATTCGTCGTGAAAACGCAATCACTGAAGAGTCTTTATTGGCTAAGAGTGCTGAAGAAAAACGTGCGCGTAAAGCTCAACGTGAAGAAGCACAACAAGCTCAAGACTCTGCTGAAGCATAAGGAGAACATCAATGGCACGTTTCTACCGTCGTCGTAAGTTCTGCCGCTTTACAGCTGAGAACGTTACATATATCGACTATAAAGATATCGATACTTTAAAACAGTACATCACTGAAAACGGCAAGATTGTTCCTAGCCGTATTACAGGTACTAAAGCTCGTTACCAACGTCAATTAGCTCTTGCTATCAAACAAGCTCGCTACTTAGCGTTGATTCCTTACACTGACAATCATAAGTGAGGTTGAGCTGTGGATATTATCTTATTACAACGCATTAAGAACCTTGGTAAATTAGGTGATAAAGTTTCAGTTAAAGCTGGTTACGGCCGCAACTACTTAATCCCTCAAGGTAAAGCAGTTGCTGCTACTGAAGCTAACACTGCTGCATTCGAAGCTCGTCGTGCTGAACTTGAGAAGCAAGAAGCTGAAGTATTAGCTGCTGCTCAAGCACGTGCTGACCAATTGAACGAAGTAAATATCGTAATCACTGCGAAAGCTGGTGACGAAGGTAAACTATTTGGTTCTATCGGTACTCGTGACATCGCTGACGCGTTGACAAATGCTGGTCTTGAAGTTGACCGTGCTGAAGTTCGTTTACCGAACGGTGCACTTCGTCACACTGGCGAATTCAACATCGCAATCCAATTGCACCACGATGTTGTTGCTGAAGTTCTCGTTACTATCGTATCTGAGTAATTTTATGCAAAGAAAAAGAGCATGCATCAGCATGCTCTTTTTTTATCCCTAATAATTATAAAATTTGATTTAGCAAGCTGAAATTTAGACTTAGTTTTTTATTTGTTATCGATATTATTTGTTGCACTGTCTTGCTTGTGCATTTTGCATTAAGATAAGTCTCCCCTATTCATTTTCGTAATTATTGTAAATCAAGGTTTTATATGTCTCAGGCGACTGTCAAAAAAAATACGAATAACACTGAGTTAGATTTGCTAAAGAGTGAATCTTCAGCACTCAAAGAGTTTCGTACGCCTCCGCACAATCTTGCTATTGAACAGGCTGTTCTTGCCGCACTCATGACAGTAGCTGAGTCATTCGAACAGGTCAGCGATATATTAACCGAGAATGATTTTTACGCGACTCGACATAAATATATTTTTAGAGCAATTGAAAAGCTTTCTAAAGAAAGTTCACCTTATGATGCCGTATTGGTCAATGATTGGTTAATCAAACAGAACCTGCTTGATGCGATTGGTGGTGAAGAATATTTAATGCAATTGATGGCGGATTCTCCATCAAGCTTTTATAACCTTGAAACTTATGCCAATAAAATACGTGAATTTGCAACTTTGAGAAATATGATCAAAGTTGGTAATGAAATTCTACAAAATGCGTATGACACGAAAGGTCGAGAAGTCAGTGAAATTTTAGATTTAGCTGAGACCAGTATCTTTTCTTTGGCTGAACAACACAATAACAATGCTAAAGCTCAAGGACCAAAAGCAATTAATACCGTTGTCGCAGATGTATTCGATAAACTCAACGAATTATCACAACTTGATGGGAATATTACAGGTTTGACCACAGGATTTGTGGAGCTTGATAATAAAACATCAGGTATGCAAGCTGGAGATATGATCGTCGTTGCTGCCCGTCCATCAATGGGTAAAACAACTTTCGCAATGAATTTAGTCGAAAGTGTGCTATTCAATTGCAACCTTCCTGCTCTCGTATTCTCCATGGAGATGCCTGCTGACTCTATTGCCATGCGTTTAATTTCCTCGTTTGGTAAAGTGCATCAAGGACATTTACGATCTGGCAAATTAGATGGCGAAGAATGGAACAAGGTCACAGGAACGATTCTTCAACTGCAAGAGAAGCATCTCTATATTGATGATTCTTCTGCCCTTCCACCGACTGAAATGCGCGCACGTGCAAGACGTATAGCCAAACAACACGGTGGTAAACTCGGTTGCATCATGGTCGATTACCTGCAGTTAATGAAAGTACCAGGTATGGGTGATAACCGTGTGGGTGAAATTGGTGAAATTTCTCGAAGCTTGAAAGCATTGGCGAAAGAGATGCATTGCCCTGTGATTGCACTTTCGCAGCTTAACCGCTCACTCGAAAACCGTCCAAATAAACGTCCTGTGATGTCAGACTTACGTGAATCTGGAGCAATTGAGCAGGATGCCGATTTGATCATGTTCATTTACCGTGATGAGGTATATAACAAAGAATCTAAAGAAGCAGGAACTGCTGAAATCATTATCGGTAAACAACGTAATGGTCCAATTGGTACCGTTCGACTCGCTTTTGAAGGTCAATATACGCGTTTTAGTAACTTGTCACCTGAATATTACGCGCAGAACCAAGAAGAAGAGTAATTTTGCTTTGATCAATTCTTAGTTAAGAACGCACGAATTGATCTGACCACAATTATCTTTTTTCAGTTTAAAAGATTTAACCTTTCCACATGCCTCTAGGAGTAAATTAGAGTGCGCCAAGCAACGGTTTGTATTGACACACACGCATTGCAATACAATTTAAATCGCGTGAAACAACTTGCACCAAACTCTAAAGTTGTAAGTATGGTAAAGGCAAATGCTTATGGTCATGGAGTCTCAGACTGTTTAGCCGCATTGAGCCAGTCTGATGCTTTTGGCGTTGCATGTTTAGAAGAAGCACTTGAAATACGTGAATTAGGTTTTAAACAACCTATCACCTTAATTGAAGGTGTTTTTTCTGAAGATGAAATGCAAATTGCGATTGAGCAACATATTGAAGTAATCGTTCATCATCATCAACAACTGCAGTGGTTGTTGCAAGTTAAAGATGCTTATATCGCCCGAAATCTAAAAGTATGGGTTAAATTAAATAGCGGAATGAACCGCTTAGGCTTCAAAATTGATGTAATCAAATCGATTATTCATCAATTAAAAAATGAAGGTTTTACCTGTGTACTTGCAATGCATTTTGCTAATGCAGATGTTGATCACCCTTTAAATGAACAACAAATATCTCAATTTCTTGAAGTAAAACAAGATTGTGCACCAATTTTAGCTTCGTGTTGTAATTCAGCAGCAATTTATAAATACCCTGAATTGCATTTTGACTATGTTCGTCCTGGTATTATGCTGTACGGCGCAACGCCATTTGCAGATCGTGACGTCCACGCTCTAGATTTAAAACCTGTCATGACATTCAGTGCTGAGATTATTGCACTTAACGCCATTCAATCAGGTGAAGCTGTAGGTTATGGCTCAACCTTTGTTGCACAGCGACCTATGCAATTAGCAATTGTCTCGATCGGATATGGTGATGGGTATCCAAGAGCTTTTATTCGTGAGAATTCAGTTTCATTTAAAGGTCAATTGACCCCAGTGATCGGTCGGGTTGCCATGGATATGATTGCCATAGATGTCACTGATCTCAACGCAAAAATTGGTGATCTAGTAGAATTATGGGGTAAACATCGTTTAGTGGATGATGTTGCTGAAGCGAATGGTACGATTGGTTATGAGTTGTTATGTCGATTAAGCCAACGTCCGAAGCGTCTCAAAATGTAATGAGCGAATTAAATCAACGTAATGCTAAACAGCATTACGTTGTAGTTCATTAAAATCCGTATCCTGAGCGCGTGTCAAAAATCGAATTAAATAATCAGCTTGATCTTGTGTAAACTGTGTAGGCGTAAATTGACTAAATCCCATATCTATTAAAGCCTGCTTCACTGGACTTTGTCGTCCCACAAACTTCATAGACCATTCTTGAAATTGTTTTTTTTCAATATTTTTTCGCTGGAATAGGCGAATTTGATGATGGCGTTTATCCTTGTGAAGCTTTTGCAACAATATATCTAGTGTAGCTTCATCACCCTCTAGACATTGAAAATAGTGCCCATCTGCATAATAAAGTGCTCCAGAAATTTGATGCTCAAAATTGAAATGACGGGCTTCATTCAAGATTTCACGAACATCAATCAATAAGCGACTTGCATCTGCAGTCGACACACTCGCATAACTGAACTGTTGCATTGCTTCCCCTAATTTTTATAGTAATGATTTAATATTCAATGCAACTCAATTTAATCTAAACTCAATCATAAAGCAAAATTATTGCCAATAGTCTTCTGTTGGCCGTGGCAAACCGTTCAATCCTTGACGCAAAGTATCTGACCAAAGTTTACTAATTGATGAGAAATATGGATCATCATCATGAATACGTTTAGACAATGGAATTGCAAAACTATCTTTTTTATAAATACATGCATCTAGTGGTAAGCCCACAGAAACATTAGATCTAAGGGTTGAATCAAATGAAATTAAACCGCATCTTAATGCTTCATCTAATTCAGTATTGTAATTTAATGCACGATCTAAAATTGGTTTACCGTATTTACTTTCCCCAATCTGAAAAAAGGGCGTATCTGACGTCGCATTGATAAAATTACCCTGAGGATAAATATTATATAACTGAATATCCTCCCCTTGAATTTGACCAGAAAGTAAAATCGTACAGTGATAATTACTTTGCTCTAGTTGATCAGTAGTCACATCCATAATGACACGCTTTAAAGTATGACCAACCAATTCAGCCATCTCGAACATGCTATTCACACTATACAAATTAGGTTCGTGTTTTAAATCTAGCTGATTCTGTAAATGTCCTATAACGGCTTGTGTCGTCGCCAAATTACCCGCAGTTTGTATACTGATAAAACGCTCACCCTCAACACCGAAAAGATAGAGTTTACGAAATACAGAGATATGATCTACACCTGCATTTGTTCGCGTGTCACTGATACAAATTAAGCCATCACGTAAACGCATAGCACAACAATAGGTCATTGAAATCTCTCTTCTAAATTTTGTTCTAACACGGTAATACCTGAACGATGGTCGTCATACTCTCCACGCCACCAGCTTCTCGCACACCTCTGATAGGTGCAACGTCCCAATAATCACGCCCTAATGCAATATAAATGTGTGAACTTGGCGTATAGAGCTGATTGCTAACATCAAATGTATACCAAACTCCATCTATATAAGCTTCAGCCCAAGCATGGCTCGCCAAATGACTCATTTCTGGAACGTAAAGATATCCAGAAACATAACGCGCAGGAATATTTAACTCTCTACACATACCTACAAATACATGAGTATGATCCTGACATACCCCTTGTTGATGATGGAATGCATCTATTGCCGTAGTATTCACTTGAGTAGAATCTGAAATATATGGCATATGCTCAAGCAATGCAGAACTTAAATGTTTTAATTCATCACGAGTCTTTTTACTCACATGCTGAGCTGCAAAAGCTTTCATTTCAGCATCACATTGAGTCGCTGGGGTAATTTGTAGAAAAATACCGACTGGCACTTCTGACTCGATAGCTTGTTCTGAAACTGTATCGATTTCAATAATGCCCTGCGCCATAATACTTAAATTTTGATATGCATAGCGTTGAGTCGAAGTGATCCAAATATTATTAAAGGCATCTTTTGCTTCGACCTTATAACCAGGAATACTCACTGACCAAGCATCTACTTTTTGGTGAGCATTACTTTGAGGACACATTCTTATATATTGGATACTATTTTTTGCTGTTTCCGTATATTGATAATGGGTTTGATGATTAATCATCAATTTCATGCATCCACCTCAAATAAACATTGCACCTGATCATTCAATTGGTAAAAGCTATTAGCATTTGGATGCGCTACAAGATGTTGCCAAGCCTCATCTAAACTGTCCCATCCTTTGGACTTCAACAGTTCAATCACAACACCTAAAGAATTGACTGTAGAATTAACATCCTGATTCAATCTTATTTCACGATCAAGATTTTCGAAATATTGTCCTAGACTAAAAAACAGAAAAATGTCTTCATTTTCAGCTTCTAGAATATCGCTACACTCATCAACAACAGTACAAATTAATCCTGCATTTTGTGTCGCTGTATCCACTATCTGTTTTAATTCTGAATAAGCCTGAACTGACAATACACCACGTAAATCTTGAATATTATTTTTCACATATTCAAATTGTTGAAAAAAAGAAGCTGGCTGATCATTACTCAGAATCAGCTCATTGAGCGAACACGCATTAAAAGCAGGTAAGCAAAAAGCATGGGCATACTGCAATGCTTGAACATCATCTTGAAATGGAAACTGACCACATAAATGTTGAATACGAGATAAATAACGGCCAACCCAGTAAATATTTTGTGCATTGCTGTTTAATATAATCATGACAAGCTCCTGGTTGTATATTTATGAATGTAGCGGATCTATAACCCACGTATCTTTAATGCCACCACCCTGCGATGAATTTACAACTAATGCCCCTTCTTGCATCGCAACTCGGGTTAAACCTCCCGGCACGATTTCTGTACGATACGGTGAACTTAAAATAAACGGTCTTAAATCAATATGGCGTTCAGCGATGCCGAATTCAGTTAAAGTGGGAGCGACTGAAAGCGCTAAAGTTGGTTGTGCAATGTAAGCATGCGGCTGTGCAATTAACTTTAATCTAAATTGTTCAATTTCTTGTTCGGTCGCTTTAGGACCAATTAACATGCCATAACCACCTGAACCTTGCGCCTCTTTAACCACTAACTTTTCTAAATTACAAAGTACATAATCGAGTTCTTCACGTTCACGACATTGGTAAGTCGGTACGTTATTTAAAATTGGCTTCTGGTTTAGATAGTAATCAATCATTTTATCGACATAAGGATAGATTGATTTGTCATCTGCTACCCCCGTGCCAGGCGCATTTGCAATCACGACATTGTGTTGTAAGTATGCAGACATTAGGCCAGGTACACCTAATGTACTGTCTGGCATAAAACATAATGGATCAAGAAATCCATCATCTAGGCGTCGGTAAATTACATCGACTTGTTTTTTACCCCAAACGGTTTTGGCATAGACCTTAGCATTTTCAACAAATAAATCCTGACCTGTAACTAGAGGAACATCCATCTCACGTGCGAGGAAGCAATGCTCATAATATGCACTGTTATATCGACCCGGTGTAAGCACCACGATAAATGGATTATCTACTTCAGCATTTTCCTCGAGTATTTGTCTTAAAAGTTGTGGGTATTGCTCAACACCTTGTAAATTTGATGACTTACAAAGTTCGGGCATCATTTTTTCACTAATTTTTCGACTTTCCAACATATAAGACACGCCTGATGGTGTTCTTAAATTGTCTTCTAATACAAAGAAGTCACCTTGCTGATCACGAATAATATCGATTCCGCTAATTTGACTATAAACTTTACCTTTCAATGAATGTTTATACATCAATGGTTGGTATGCCTCATGAGTGAGCACTTGCAGCTCAGGCACTAAACCATCTTTTAAAATCGCCTGATTATGGTAAATATCATCTAAAAAAAAGTTCAATGCTTGCACTCTTTGTGCACAGCCTTGCTCTATTTTGTGCCATTGTTGTTTGGCAATTACACGTGGAATTAAGTCATAAGGAATAATACGATCTGTACCCTCAGCATCACCATAGACTGTAAATGTAATGCCCTGATAGAGGAAATGTTCCTTCGCTTGATGATTTAATGATTTCAGCTCATCCAAGCTTCTTTCACATAACCAATTTTCGATTTTGCTAGATGCCTCTAAGCCAATCGTTTTATCATCTAAAAGTTCATTATAAAATTCAGATTTAAGTTGATCGAACAAGTACGCAGTGCTGTTTTGTTTAACTTCGATCTGCATAGATTTTTCAAAAGCTTCGACGGTATGATCAGCCTTAAAATTTGCGAGAATTGAAGTGGTATCTTTTTCCTCTTTTAGCATACATACCTCTTAATTGTTATCAATTGTAAACAAAATTAAGCAATTTCAATGCCAAAAATTTACCTATTCATCTATTAATGCCCCATTTTTGAAGCATTCACAACGAAAAATGGCCTAAAGATGTATCGAAATATACTCAACAGCTTCACTTTCCATGCTTGCTTATCTCTTAAAGATTTTTTATTGTGTGTTTGAAAAATATTTTCTCTTTATTCATTAGTTGATTATGTCCTCTCAAGAAAAAGAAACATCGAATAGCTTATATCGACAGTGGCAAATTCTTTCACGTTTAACCACTGGCAAATGGATGGGTACACGAGAGTTGCAAGAGACCCTGCAAAGAGAAGGTATTGAAATCAGTTTAAGAACCATTCAACGTGATTTAAATCAAATTTCTCAAAGATTTCCTATTGAGAGTAATAAAACTGTACCACAAGGTTGGCGTTGGCGATCAGATGCCCCTATTCAAAGCTTGCCGCATATGACCAGCTCTCAAGCGGTCACCTTTATGATGGTTGAAGAACATTTGAAGCATTTGCTTCCACCAAGTTTAATTGAGGAGATGAACCCTTGGTTCGAGCTTGCAAAACGCAGCTTATCTACACAAAACAACGTACGTCAGTGGATTAACCGTGTCCGTATTGTCCCTGCAAGCCAGCCCTTGATCCCTCCTGTTGTAGAGAAACATGCGCAGCAAGCCATTTATGAAGGTCTATTGCAAGATAAACAGATCGAATGCATATATCGTGCGCGTGGACCTGAAAGTGAAGAACGTGGTTATACCTTAAACCCGCTCGCATTGGTTCAAAAGGGTTCAATCATTTATTTGATTTGTACTCGACATGACAAATCAGAAGTTCAAACCTTTGCTTTACATCGCTTTAAATCTGCAAAAGTTCTAGAGCAACGCGCCTTACACCCTGTTGACTTTGATATTGATGCTTACATTGAATCTGGTGCGCTCGGCTTCAGAGTTGATTTCAATAAACCCACTGAGCTCGTTCAACTCGAACTCTTTATGAATAAAGCTGATGCACTTTACTTTTCCGAAAGCCAACTCAGTAAAGATCAATCCATCACACAAGTATCCGATGATCTCTTTAAAGTGGTGGCTAATGTGCCATTTACTTCACAATTGGTTTGGTGGCTCAGAAGCTTCGGCAAAAAAATCATTCGTATTGAACCGCTCGATGTATTTAACGCCGTTCATGAAATTGAAAATTAAAAAAGAGCCAAATTGGCTCTGAAGATTTTTTATTATCATATTTTCAGTATTGCGCTGATTTCTTATTGTGTTGAGTTTAAATACGTGAACTAAACTCCCCTTTAGCCCACGTACACTTTTCAATGTCGTTGGATTATGATTTACATCGTGCAGCATGCAATTTCATAACCATTATAACGAATACGCTTCATCGTCATGGCCTTTCCTCTTTGTTGTGAACGTAGAATCAATATAACGACATCAACTTGGATTGAGAAATAATCATAATTTCTTTATTAATCTCTATTCTTGTTAAACGTAAATAATAAATTATTTATCTTATTTATGAATAAATCGTTATATGAGGATCAAAAAAACCCGCATCAAGCGGGTTTTTTGGACTGCAACAGGCTTAAGCAGATTTTTTAGTTTGTGCATTCTTACGAATCGTAATCATCACCAATTGAACAGCAGCAGGTGTAACGCCCGGAATACGACTTGCTTGAGCGAGAGTTTCAGGGCGAACTTCTTTGAGTTTCAAAGTAATTTCACGAGATAAACCAGATACCACGTCATAATTAAAATCAGCTGGAATCTTAGTCTCTTCTAAGCGCTTCATTTGCGCTACATCCTGATGCTGACGGTTAATATAACCCTCATATTTAACTGCAATCTCAATTTGGTCACCCACTTGAGCAGAAACATCAGAACCAGTGAGTTCCGCAATTTGAGCAAAAGTAATGTTCGGACGTTTCAACAAATCAATCGCAGAACATTCTTTAGAAAGATCCGCACCTGTCATTTCAACGAATTTTTTACCCATTGGATTGTTAGGTGCAGCCCAAAGATGTTGTAAACGACCTGTTTCACGCTCAACCGCTTCCATTTTTTCGCAGTACGCTGCCCAACGCTCGTCATCCACAAGACCCATTTCACGACCGATTGGTGTCAAACGTTGGTCTGCATTATCTTCACGAAGCATCAAACGGTATTCCGCACGTGAGGTAAACATACGGTAAGGTTCTTTCGTACCTAAAGTGATTAAGTCATCGACCAATACACCCATGTACGCTTCATCACGCTTCGGTGTCCATTGTTCTTGATCCCACGCACGGCGTGCAGCATTCAAACCTGCAAGTAAACCCTGTGCACCGGCTTCTTCATAACCTGTCGTACCGTTAATTTGACCCGCAAAGTACAAGTTATTAATCGCTTTAGTCTCTAAAGTGAATTTCAAAGCTTGTGGGTTGAAATAATCATACTCAATGGCATAACCCGGGCGCAGGATATGCGCATTTTCCATACCACGGATTGAGCGTACTAATTCAAACTGGACATCAAATGGAAGCGATGTAGAGATACCATTTGGATAAAGTTCATGTGTATCTAGGCCTTCAGGCTCTAAGAATACTTGGTGAGAATCTTTATCGGCAAATTTATGAATTTTATCTTCGATTGACGGACAGTAACGTGGTCCTACACCTTCAATCACACCAGTATACATCGGTGAACGGTCTAGGCCGCCACGAATAATATCATGAGTTTTTTCATTGGTATGCGTGATGTAGCAGTTGACTTGCTCTGGGTGCATAGATGCATCACCCATAAATGACATCGTTGGTGATGGGAAATCACCCGGCTGTGGTGTCATGACAGAGAAATCTACAGAACGTGCATCAATACGTGGTGGCGTACCTGTTTTTAAACGACCTACTGGCAATTGAAGCTCACGTAAACGGTGCGCTAAAGAAATTGAAGGTGGATCACCTGCACGACCGCCGCTTGATTTCTCAAGACCAACATGAATCACGCCACCCAAGAATGTACCAGCGGTTAACACGACTGTTTTCGCATCAAAGCGAATCCCCATTTGTGTTACCACACCTTTAACGGTATCGCCGTCAACAATGAGATCATCTGCTGCTTGTTGGAAAATATCAAGATTGGCTTGATTTTCTAATGTTTCGCGAATAGCCGCTTTATAACGTATACGGTCAGCCTGCGCACGCGTTGCACGAACTGCAGCACCTTTACGTGAGTTCAGAATACGGAACTGAATACCACCCTTGTCTGCAGCGAGTGCCATCGCACCACCTAAGGCATCAATTTCGCGAACAAGGTGTGATTTACCAATACCACCAATCGCTGGGTTACAGCTCATCTGCCCTAAAGTCTCAATATTATGAGTTAAGAGTAAAGTCTGTCGACCCATACGTGCCGCAGCAAGCGCTGCTTCTGTACCAGCGTGTCCGCCACCGATAACAATGACATCGTAAACTTTAGGATAATGCATAGTGGTATATGAGGAGATAAAAATAATGACAGAAAATTATAGCAAATTTTGTTTGCCTTGAGACAATCGAGAACAATTTAATTCTAATTTTTTTGAAGTCCAATAATATAAACCATATTGATATAAAAATTTATAAATTTTGCAGATTTAAGTGATTTTTTAACAATTTAGAAAATTTATTTACAGCATTGCCCTTCCATTGATTTGACTATTTTTTCAACATATTCATGTCATATTTTTTAACAAGAGTATACGAACATGAAAGTCCAGTTATTTACGATGTCAATGTTATGTTGTTTGGGTCTAAGCGTAAGTAGTATGAGTATTGCGAATGACAAAGTTGATAATGCCTATAATGCCAAACAATTCCAAAGCGTATGTAAGGGTAAAAGCGAAGGTGATGCTGTCAGTTTCCCATATAAAGGAATCATTTGGAATGGTACTTGCCAAACTCAATTTTTCCCAACCCAAAGTAAAGATTTGAAAGGAAATGAAGAGCAGCTTAATTCAGCTTGTAAGTCTGATGCAGCGAGTGTTTCAGTAAATATCGAAGGTCAAGAATATAAAGGCAAATGTGCACTCGGATATGCGCCACCGATGCCAAAAGCGTCTTAACCCAATTTTTTTTAAGTTCGACCATTTATGCAACCAATTGAAAAATTGGTTGCTTTTATTTATTGATAACGATAAAACCAAATTAAAAATAATGATCTATTTACAAATAACACAACAAAATTCAGGATGAATTTATGGACACAGGGATCCTTACGATTTTTTTACCTTTAGCACTTGCAATTGTGATGGCGGGTTTAGGACTTGAACTCACTGTTCAAGATTTTCTACGCGTTCGTAAACACCCTAAAGCAGTGCTCATCGCATTATTTTCCCAACTCATCATTTTGGTTGGCGTTGCATTTATTATATGTAAAATACTCAATCTTTCTCCTTACTTGGCTGTCGGCTTAGTGTTGCTTGCTGCCTCACCAGGGGGTGCGACAGCCAATCTGTTTAGCTATTTATACAAAGGTGATGTTGCGCTCAACATCACCTTGACTGCGATTAATGCCATTATTGCTGCAGTGACCTTGCCACTTATCGTGAATTTTGCAATCACACATTTCATTCAGGATTCAACTCAAATTGGTCTACAATTTAGTAAAATTTTACAAGTGTTCGCCATTATTCTTATTCCAGTTGCCCTCGGTATGTTTGTGCGCTACAAATTTCCAAATGTTGCAACTAAACTAGAAAAACCAGTGCGTATTTTTGCCGTTGTATTCTTAGTGTTAATTATTGTCGGTGCAGTACTTTCTGAACGTGCAAACATTATGAATTATCTTGCTCAAATTGGTTTGGCAACAGCGTTATTTTGTATCGCAAGTCTTAGCGTTGGTTATTTTCTACCACGCTTCTTTGGTGTACCGAGTTTTCAAGCAAGAGCGTGTGCTTTTGAAATTGGTATCCATAACAGTACTTTGGCCATGGCGATTGCAATCACGATAATGAATAGCAGCGAAATTGCGATGCCAGCAGCTGTTTATTCAATCTTTATGTATATCTTCGCTGCTATTTTCGGCATGTTGCTGAATCGTTTTGCACCATTAGACCATCCGGCTGAGTTAACTCGAAACCACTCACAAATTAACTGATATTAATTGAGTTAACCAACTCATCTTAAAGGCACTGTAATCGTGCCTTTATTTATGCTTCAGGTTTTATCTGCATTCTTAAAGCGAATACAGTACAATGCTAACTCTCGTATTGCATATTTAGGTTTTTTTACTGTGAAGTGGTTACAAATCCATATTACTGTCGATCAAGCACAAGTTGATTTTACTGAAACATTATTATTATCTCTTGGTGCAGTCAGTGTGACGCTAGATGATGCAGAAGATCAAGCGTTATTAGAACCACTTCCAGGTGAGACTCCGCTTTGGAACAAAGTCATCGTAACGGGTATTTACGCTCAAGAAGATGATGAAGAAATCGATGTCGTCGCACTAGAAACTTTCATTAAAGACCAGATGCCTGAAGCGCCTTTACGTTATGAGTTTATCGAAGATCAAGAGTGGGAACGCACTTGGATGGATGCATATGAGCCAATTCAAATTGGTGAAAAATATTGGATCGTGCCTGAGTGGATGGAAGCACCTGAAGCGGATGCGGTCAATATTAAATTAGATCCAGGCCTAGCTTTTGGTACAGGTAATCATGCTTCAACATTCCTCTGCCTACAATGGTTAGGTAAAACCGATGTAAAAGACAAAATCGTCATCGATTACGGCTGTGGTTCTGGCATTCTAGGTGTTGCTGCCCTATTGCTGGGTGCAAAAAAAGTATATGCAACAGATATTGATCCTCAAGCTGTACTCGCTACACAACAAAATGCTGAATTAAATGGCGTTCTCGAAAATTTATATGTCGGCTTACCTGAAGAATTTAATCAAGCACTCGGTGAGCAAAAGGCAGATGTATTTGTCGCAAATATTCTTGCTGGCCCACTGATGGCACTTGCTGAGGAGTTTTCAACACTCATTCAACCTGAGGGTGAATTCGCACTAGCCGGTATTATTGAAGAGCAAGTTGATGATGTTTCTCGTGTTTATGCTGAATTTTTTGATATATTAGACAAAGAAAAGCGTGATGAAAATTGGTACCGTCTTTCTGGGAAACGCCATAAATAAGTAGAGCTTAATTTAAGATATGAGTGATAAACAAACCCGCTGCCCAAATTGCTCCACAATTTACAAGGTATCAGTCACCCAGTTAACTGTTGCCGAGGGTATGGTTTGTTGTCCTAAATGTTCTGCTGAGTTTAATGCGCTTCTACATCTATTCAATCCTCAACCGAAAGTGATTGAACCTTTAATCACAGAAGCCCAAGACAGTACAGCACCATCTGAAGATGTGATTGAACCTAAACAAGAACAACACCTATTGGATATTTTCGATCGTAAAGTTGCAAATTCAAACATAACCTTGCGTACGTATTTAAATAACTTAAATACGTTCAATCATGATCCGATTACCAACTACCCATCTTTAAATCTTTCATCATCAATCCATGCCAATAGCCAATCGAAACCAAGAACTAGGCTTTATATTGCGACATGGGCGATCGTAAATACAATTTTAGCGTTATTACTGGTTTTTCAATTTTTATGGTTTAACCCAAATGTATTGCAACGCTCACCTGCGCTAAATCAGGCATTTATATCAGCATGTAACTTATTTAATTGTGACACGCTTGATGAACGCTATACCCATATAAAAGTACAAGACCTCAATATTGAGTCAACATCAGCGATCTCCACTGTTTTTTCAGGTCACTTGGTGAACGAATATAGCAAAGGGCTAAAACTGCCTCTGTTGAAAATAAGCATTTTTCAACAAGGTAAATTGATTTCATCCTCTATTAAAACACCCAATGAATATTTAGTAGAAAGTTTGCATGGAATTACACGAATTCCTCAAGACAGTCCATTTGGTTTCAAATTTAGTATAAATTTTTCCCAATCTGAGTTTGACAATTATAAATTGGAAGTTATACGACCATAAGATCAAAAAAAACGATAAAAAAATTAAAAAAAATGTAGTTTTCTTGCTCACTTTTTCATAGACAATGGTATGATACGCGCCACGAAAGCTTTGTACCGCAAACTCCTCGCAATTTCTCAAAATAAATACAGTTCTGTTCATGTGCTTAATTTTTTTATTCAGCGCATCAGGGATGTTTTTTGTTTTATGTGGAACCGTAACAAATATTAAACTATTGTTACGCTTATTTTTCACTCAATTGCTCTAGTTGTGGCAAGCTAATTGTTCTTGTTTTAGAGTCGACCGTTTTAGGACCTAAAACGGAGCTCGTTTTTTTATTTTGACCACAAAATCACTTTTACCCTAAGTGATTATTGATTCTCGGATTAACTCGCATGAATAGCAAATCTCCTATTTTTACTGCACAATCTGATGTCGCTCTTCGTATTCACGTAGATCGCGCAGTTCGCCATTATTTTGCACAATTGCAAGGCGAGCAACCATCTCAAGTTTATGACATGGTTTTAGCAGAAATGGAGAAACCTCTTTTATCTGTAGTGTTAGAATATACACGTGGCAACCAGACTCGCGCTGCTGAGATTCTAGGCCTTAACCGTGGTACTTTACGTAAAAAGTTGAAAGCTCACGGTTTAATGAGTGAATAAATGATAAAATGCTTGCGGCTTCCGCGGGCATTTTTTTTACCTGCTATTTAGCTTTTTTGTTTTAATTCTTGATAACTGTGACTAAATCATGACTATTAAACGCGCATTAATCTCTGTTTCTGATAAAACAGGCATTGTTGAATTTGCCCAAGACCTTGTTGCTCTAGGGGTAGAAATTTTATCTACTGGCGGTACTTATAAGTTGTTACGTGACAACAATATTGCTGTAGTCGAAGTTTCAGAGCACACTGGTTTCCCAGAGATGATGGACGGACGTGTAAAAACACTTCATCCGAAAATCCACGGTGGTATCTTGGCTCGTCGTGGTCTAGATGAAGCTGTGATGGCTGAACACAACATCGATGCGATCGATTTAGTTGTGGTAAACCTTTATCCATTTGCTGCAACTGTTGCAAAACCTAACTGCTCACTTGCTGATGCGATTGAAAATATCGACATCGGTGGTCCAACGATGGTTCGTGCTGCTGCGAAAAACCATGCGTCTGTAGGTATCGTTGTAAATGCATCTGACTATGCGACTGTAGTTGCTGAGCTTAAAGCTGAAGGCTCACTTTCTTATGCAACTCGTTTTGACTTAGCAGTTAAAGCATTTGAACATACTGCTCAGTACGACGGTATGATCGCATCTTACTTAGGCGCTCGCGTTGGTAAAGAAGAAGGTCAAGCTGATCAATTTGCACGTACATTCAATACGCAATTAAATAAAGCTCAAGATTTACGTTACGGTGAAAACCCACATCAATCTGCTGCATTCTATGTTGACCCTGCTGCAACTGAAGCTTCTGTTTCTACTGCTAAACAGTTGCAAGGTAAAGAATTATCTTATAACAACATTGCCGATACTGATGCAGCACTTGAATGTGTTAAATCATTTGCAAAACCTGCATGTGTAATCGTAAAACACGCAAACCCATGTGGCGTTGCAGTCTCTTTAGACGGCATTAAAGCTGCATATGATTTAGCTTATGCAACTGACCCAGAATCTGCATTCG
The DNA here is from genome assembly GCF_056783995.1 of Acinetobacter sp. ANC_7588. Classification (NCBI taxonomy): domain Bacteria; kingdom Pseudomonadati; phylum Pseudomonadota; class Gammaproteobacteria; order Moraxellales; family Moraxellaceae; genus Acinetobacter; species Acinetobacter sp. ANC_7588. The sequence goes on from NZ_JBWYIU010000001.1 coordinate 129,824, forward strand.
GTGGCATCATTGCATTCAACCGTGAATTAGACGTTGCAACTGCACAAGCGATTGTTGATCGTCAATTTGTTGAAGTGATCATTGCACCAAGCGTTGCTGAAGGCGTATTAGAAGTGACTGGTGCGAAGAAAAACGTACGTGTACTTGTATGTGGCGAATTACCAGCAATTGACGAACGTGCTCCACAAATGGACTACAAACGTGTAAACGGTGGTTTACTTGTTCAAGATCAAGACTTAGGTATGATTACTAAAGATGATCTTAAAGTTGTGACGAAACGTGCCCCAACTGAACAAGAAATTGATGACATGATCTTTGCTTGGAAAGTTGCGAAATACGTTAAATCAAACGCGATTGTATATGCTAAAAACCGTCAAACGATTGGTGTGGGTGCAGGTCAAATGAGCCGCGTAAACTCTGCTCGTATTGCTGCGATCAAAGCTGAACATGCAGGTTTAGTGGTTGAAGGTGCGGTAATGGCATCTGATGCATTCTTCCCATTCCGCGATGGTATTGATAACGCTGCGAAAGCAGGTATCAAATGCATTATCCAACCGGGTGGTTCTATGCGTGATGAAGAAACAATTGCTGCTGCTGATGAAGCTGGTATTGCAATGGTATTCACAGGTATGCGTCACTTCCGTCACTAATTGATGGTAAGTTGTGTAATGACATCGTCATATACATTAAACGACATAGATGTTTAATCTTGCATAAAGTCCTCTCCTATTTTTAGGCTGAGGACTTTATGTCATTTTCGATTCATGGAGTATGAACCGATGAATATTTTAGTATTGGGTAGTGGCGGTCGTGAACATGCATTGGCATGGAAAATCGCTCAAGATGCAAAAGTTTCAAAAGTTTTTGTTGCACCAGGTAATGCAGGTACAGCAACAGAGCCAAAATGTGAAAATGTTGCTCTTAACATTTTAGATAACCCTGCAATTATCGATTTTGCAAAAAACAATGCTGTTGAGCTCATTGTTGTTGGCCCTGAAGCACCTCTTGTAAATGGTGTGGTAGATGCTTGCCGTGCTGCGGATCTTAAAATTTGGGGTCCTACCCAATTTGCAGCGCAATTAGAAGGCTCTAAAGCATTTGCGAAGCACTTCCTGAAACGTCACAACATCCCAACGGCTTTCTATGACGTGTTCACAGAAGTCGATGCTGCTAAGGCATTTGTTGAGAAAAATGGTGCGCCGATCGTGATCAAAGCTGATGGTCTTGCTGCTGGTAAAGGCGTGATCGTTGCGATGACCAATCAAGAAGCATTCGATGCAATTGATGACATGCTTGCAGGCAACAAATTTGGTGATGCAGGTTCACGCGTTGTCATCGAAGAGTTCTTGGCAGGTGAAGAAGCATCTTTCATTTGTATGATTGATGGCGACAACATTTTACCTATGGCTACGTCACAAGATCATAAACGTATCTTTGAAGGTGACCAAGGTCCTAACACGGGTGGTATGGGTGCTTACTCTCCTGCTCCTGTTGTGACGGCTGAAGTTTTTGAAAAAACCATGAATGAAGTGATGCGTCCTACCGTTGAAGGTATGAAAAAAGACGGGCACGTTTATACAGGTTTCTTATACGCAGGTTTGATGATTGATGAACAAGGTCAGCCTAAAGTAATCGAGTTTAACTGTCGTTTTGGTGACCCTGAAACTCAACCGATCATGATGCGTTTAAAATCATCTTTAGTTGATTTAGTTGAAGCAGGTATTGAAGGTAAACTTCCTGCAGAAGCTGAATGGGATGAGCGTAAAACTGTCGGTATCGTACTTGCATCCAAGGGCTACCCTGAAACCTCTAGCAATGGCGATGTGATTTCTGGTTTAGATACGGAAATGGCAGATGCGAAAGTGTTCCATGCAGGTACGAAAGCCAATGAGAATGGTGACATCGTAACTGCTGGTGGTCGTGTCCTTTGCGTGACTGCACTTGGTAATACCATTGGTGAAGCACAAGCAAAAGCTTTAGAGCTTTGCCAGAAAGTGACTTTCGACGGTGTTCAATATCGTAAAGATATTGGTTACCGTGCGATTGCTCGTGAAAATGCTTAATTATCTTTAAGTATAAAAAACCCCGCTGAGTGCGGGGTTTTTTACATTTCATATAGATTCATCTTTCTCTTTAATTTTAAAATCATTTAAATCTATTTTAAAAGCATCATACTGATAATCATATAAAACTCGTCTTGCATGTAAAATTTGATCTATAGTTTGTAGGAAAGTACGTCTCTGATTAGTATCTTCTTTTAATGGATTATCTAAAGCGTAGCTAGCTAAAGCTTCACCCCACTCCTTACCTTTTAATGAATTTTTACGATCTGAATATTCTCTATAATATTTTTCAAAGGCTTTCCCAGACTTAATACTTTCTCTATCTCCTGATCTCAATCTCTCAGAATTAAACCCTAGCTTTTCATCTAATGAAATTGCTATTTCAATAAGCTCATTTAATGTAAAGTTTTCAAACTCAAAATCAGGATAATTAACATTGATGTAACCAACAATATTATTTTTTTCTAATTGTTTTCCAAAAAAGCTAACATTTCTTGAAACATCACCATCAAAAGAAATAAAGCTGAATCTTTTTAATTCTCTGTCACTTTTCAAATGATCTTCGAGTCGCATTGGTGCATTTGCATTTTCCTGAAAAACACCTTTTAAATTAATGAATTCAATACCAGCAAGAGCAGCTTTTGGTAAAATATGTAATGCCGCTTGATACTCAGTTTCGCCCTCTAAATACCATCTTATTGTGCTACCAGTGTGTAATCCAAATTCGAAAGCAAGGCGAGGTCTAGTGGTGAGTCCATTTTCAATCGGCCTTTCTGATCCATATAATTTTGTTCTAGCACCTTCATGCCAAAAACCAAATGCTTCATATTCTTCAGCCCATTGAACACCATGCGCTTCTTGAAATGCTAATCGTATAACTTCAGCAATATGTCTAAGCCACAAAGCACCACCAATATTCCCGGTGATTTTTTCCCTTTTAGTCCAAGGTGCTAAACGGAGCATCATATACAATTCATAGTTATCATCGAGTTTTGCAGCTCCTATTCTTAATTTTTCATGATTTGACCGCCAAGTTTCGATATCCAAAGTCTTAACATAAGCTAAAATTTTATTTTTATAAGGAAATAATGTCTCATCAAACTCTTCTGGAGTTGAGCAATATGGAAATCTAAGTTTTGTTTTATTCGTGATCTTAGGCCAATATATTGGTTCTAAGAGTATAGCTAAATTACTAATTTGATTAGCTAGCTGTACTTCAGCTTCAATTAACTCTAAAGAAGGTAAAGAGTCACTTACACGCCTTAAAAAATCCTGAAATGAATCACGATTAATTGATGAGGTTACAGTGTGTCTTAGCTTACATAGCTGTACTGCCCTCAAAAATGGATATATTCTAAATGGATGAAATAAGTTATTGCTATCTACAGTTAACCAACCTAATTCAATAAACCTACTCGGATCACCTTTTACCACCCCAGCTATAGAAATCCCTCTATCTTTAGCAAAACTAATCATTTTCGTTTCAATAATTAAATCATTTTGATTTAAATTAGAATAATCTTTCAAATTTTCTTCAAAAAACTGATGAATTTCTGTGAACATTTTCTTAGCTTATAAATATTTAACTTTCTACAATCTAATAAAATATCATTTATTAATTCCTATCTATATGAAAATTTTTCTGCAAACCCCTCGCCTCATCTTCGGCCAACGGCAAGACGCTGACACTGCTCCATTTATCCAAATGTGTGTAGATGCTTGAGTTATAATTTATGATCAAATCCAACCTCTTTTTCACGATACATAAAAACATCCCTCATCTAGTATGAGGGATTTTGGACTATTTAGATTCTGACTTTGGATGCAGTCTCACCATCATCTTAGAATATCCACGAACAAAATTAGACTGAACAATCTCAGGTTTTTCAAGCACTTCAATTCTGTCATAACGTTTGAGAATCTCCTCCCAAAGAATAGTCAATTGCATCTCAGCCAAACGACTACCCATACAGCGATGAATTCCATAACCAAATGATAGATGTTTTTTCACATTTTCACGATCAATACGAAATTCATCCGCATTTTCAAACACAGTTTCATCACGGTTAGCAGACGCATACCACATAACAACTTTGTCACCTTTGCGGATATACTGACCTTTATAAATTAGATCTTGAGTCGCTACACGGCGCATATACGCCAATGGTGTCTGCCAACGAATAATCTCACTAACCATATTAGGCAACAGATCAGGATTATTCTTCAGCTTGTCTAATTCCTGAGGGAACAAATGCATTGCATAAACCCCGCCCGACATCGAGTTACGAGTCGTATCATTCCCGCCTACGATTAATAATGCCAAATTCCCCAGAAACTCTAATGGCCGCTGAATCAGATCCTTTGTTTCATCACTCCGAATAAGCATACTCATCAAGTCAAAGCTTGAAGCCTCACCTGCTTCTATACGTGCAGCCTTATCATGCCAAAGTTGTGACAAATCTCTCACCATCTCTTTTAGACCATCAAAAGTATTTTCAATGGTCATCGTGCCGCCTGTCGTACCTGGGGATGAAGATGCAATTTCAGACCAATAGACCAATTTACGGCGTTCTTCGTAAGGGAAATCTAGCAATGTTGCCAACATTCTTGAGGTCAGCTCAATTGAAACTCGATCTACAAAGTCGAAAGCTTCATTTAAAGGCAAGTGATCAAGTACGTCTTGGGTACGTGTCCGAATCAAGCTTTCCATGTCTTTTAAGTTTTTAGGTACAAAAACCCCCTGCACAGCTTTACGCTGAATATCATGCTTCGGTGGATTCATCGCAATAAACATTTCAAGCTCTAAACCTTGCGGTTGCTCACCCAACATAATGATCGGTTCTGAAGAGAAGAGCTGATGATTTTTATCAACGTACATGACATCTTCGTACTGTGTCATCGACCAAAAAGGACCAAATAAACTGTTTGATTGATAATGTATCGGCGCATCTTTCCGTAATCGCTTAAAAGTATCCTTCCATACACCTTGCTTGTATAAAAAAGGGCTACTGACATCAAGCTCTTGTAAGTGGCAAACATTTGGATCTGGAAGTTGAATTTCTTCAATTTGATCAAAATCAGGATTCTTAAATAGGCTACTTTTTAATTTATGGTATACATGGGCAGCTTTGATGTGATTTTCTAAGGGAATATAGCGAGCGCTAAAATTCACCAAATCTACTCGAACAGCATTCATTTTTTTGACTAAATTATTCATGACAATGTGTCCTATGTGATCTCATCTTTAAATTTATATTCAGCCTTTATTCCATTAAGCTGATGATCTGTGTTTGAGCATAGAATTTAAAAAATACACAATCAGGTCATTTTTTGACATTAATAAGTCATTTTTTGACATTCTTTTAATTCAAATTAGCAGCTCTAATGAGGCTAGATTTAAGAAAGATCAATATCACGCTATCTGGACTTGAGTATGATGTCTAAAGGAATAGAACATAGCAATCAGGACGATAATGCAATTCGGGCATTGATTCCCTGCGCATATGTCAGAATTATTGCGCAACAATTGGGAGGTGGGCTGCGTGTATTCCCAACTTTATTGAATGGCACATCTCTGACTGCTGAATTTATTCAACAGGAAGATTCCCGGATTTCAGCATCTGATTTTATTCGTATATTTGACAATGCATTGAACATGGCAGATGTTCCCGACTTCGGTTTAGAACTTGGACATCGCCTTAAACCAACGACTCATGGCGCAATGGGCTTTTTGATGCACAGTTGCCCAAACCTCTATGCTGCACTTGAAGCGATTCAACATTATCTACCTACTCGGATTGGATTTGCAGAAGTCATTCTCGAAAAGCGTGATCAGCAGATGAATTGTAAAATTCAATTTAATATCGATTGCTCCACCCTTGTATATCAAAGCATGATCGAGTCTTGCATGGTGGTATTTAAAGAGTGTGCTGAATTTATTTTAGGTAAGCCATTAACTGAGGCGAAGTTGCTTTTTAGCTATCCTAAACCTGCTTACCACGCTGCTTATACAAAAGTTTTTCAATGTGATTTCGCATTTTCACAATCTTTTGATGGCATTCAGATACCTTTATCTGTGTGTAAAATCCCGAATGCTTCAGCAAGTCAGGAGAACTATCTCATTGCAAAAAAACAATGTGAAAATGTACTTAAGGAACTTCTTACACCCCAAAATACTTATCAGTTTCGTGTCAAAAAAATACTGATTGAGCATTTATCAGATCCCAAAAATGAATCTGAGATTGCCGCTTCATTATTCATGAGCAAACGAACCTTAGCTCGTCATTTAGAAAAAGAAGGTTTAACCTTTAAAGAAGTCAAAGATCAAGTTCTTGCACAGCAAAGTGCTTATTTTCTTGAGCATACGCAACTCACGATTGAAACAATTGGTATGCTTCTTAATTATCACGATGCCTCAAATTTCAGACGAGCATTCAAGCGTTGGTTTGGTATGCCCCCTAGCCAATATCGGCAGAAATACAATAATGATCTTACCAAGCAAATTTCTAAATTTAATTAAATCCATATTTTTCATATTGATATATTAAATCATTATAAGGTGTTCGACTGGTAACAGATCTTGCTAATTTTAAACACTCAAATTATAAGTATGATATTTAAAGTTTATTTATACATTCTCATAAATTGTATATGACGCTTTATGCTAAGCTAGTTCATTAACATCACTATATTGAATAAAAAAAAATTGTTATCATCAACCAACTTTTTTGTTATCAATGCTTAAATAATTGATAGCTAAATACCGAATTATCTCTAACAGATGAATAGGTTGAAATGCTCTTTAAACAAGGACAGTTCATTTCACTATTCACCTCACTGCATATGTAAGTTGAAGATTGTTTCAACATACTCAGGAAATATCATGAAGAAAATTCTTGGTTTAGTTTTGGGCCTATCAGTGGGTATCGCTGGATGCTCAAAACAAGATGCTCCAGAAACCGCTGCAAACAACACGAATAAAGATTCAGTTCAAACCATTACAATCGCTTCTACAGGTTCAGATGCAGATATCTGGAAGTTCATTGCAAAATTGCCAGAAACTGAAGCTGCAGGTTTAAAGTTAGATGTTAAAAACTTTACTGATTATGTTTCAATGAACACTGCGGTAGCCAATAAAGAGATTGATATCAATGCCTTCCAATCATATGCATATATGGTTGCATACAATGATGCTAATACTCAAAAAATTGCGCCATTATCTACGACTTATCTTGAGCCAATGGGGATTTACTCAAGCAAAGTTAAAAATCTAAATGATTTCAAAACAGGTTCGACCATTGCAATTCCAAACGATGGTGCTAATGAATCACGTGCCCTTTTATTATTGCAATCTGCTGGTTTAGTAAAGTTAAAACCTCAATTTGACAATGTCAAAGGCACAACTTCTGATGTAACTGAGAATCCTAAACAGATCACCATCAAACCGATTCAAATGGCAACTGCGGTACGTGTGAAAGATGAAGTGGATGCCATTGTATTAGGCAACACCTTAGCAATGGAAGGTGGTTTGAACGTATTAAAAGATGCGATCTACTACGAGCCAATCGATCAAAGTACAAAAATGAATGTGAATGTACTGGCTGTAGCTGAAGGCCGTCAGAATGATCCTGTATTGCAAAAGGTAGGTCAGCTATATCATACAGATGCGGTTAAGCAATATGTGAAAGAGAACTTTGGTGGCACTAAAGTTAATGTTGATAAACCAACGACATATCTCACAGAAGCTCAATAATTCTAGACTTCTGTATTTTTAACAGGCAAATTTAATTTGCCTGTTTTTCATTTTTAATAGTTCTTGACGTTATGATTGAATTTAAAAATATTAGTAAACATTATCAGCTTAAAGGCCAAACTATTCACGCCTTAGACAATATTAATCTGACGATTCCAGATGGAAGTATCTTCGGAATTATAGGCTATAGTGGTGCAGGTAAAAGTACACTGATCCGTTTGATCAATTTACTAGAAAGACCCAATCAAGGTCAAATGATCATCCACGGTCAAGATTTCACTGCTTTGAGCGCTTCAAAATTACGTCAAGAACGCGCCAATATTGGTATGATTTTTCAGCATTTCAATTTACTACAAACCAAAACCGTTGCAGCCAATATTGAAATGCCAATGAAACTCCTTGGCTGGAGTAAAGCTGAGCGTCTAAAACGCTTAGATGAGCTACTTGAGTTTATCGATTTAAAACATAAACGCGATGCTTTTCCAGATGAGCTTTCTGGTGGTCAAAAACAGCGTGTAGGTATCGCTCGGGCACTTGCCAATCATCCAAAAATTCTACTCTGTGACGAAGCAACATCAGCGCTTGATCCTCAAACGACAAAGTCTGTACTTGCCCTTTTGAAAAAAATTAATCAAGAGCAAGGAATCACCATTGTTATGGTTACGCATGAAATGGATGTTATTGAGTCGATTTGCGACTTTGTTGCAGTTATGGAGCAAGGCAAAGTGATTGAACACGGCAGTACTCTCGATATCTTTAGTCAACCTCAACACCCGACGACCAAAACATTTATTCAAACTGTTTTACAGCAGCAATTACCTATCAATATTTTAAATAACTTAGAAAATCAAAATCACCACAGTATTTATAGCTTGCAGTTCTTAGGTACTTCGGCCCAAGAAACTGTTGTGCAAGCTGCCATTAAACGATTTGATATTAGTCTCAATATTTTATTTGCCAACATGACCGAAATTAATGGCGCTGTGATTGGGCAAATGTTTGTGCAATTACTGGGTGATCCAGACATTATTCAAGAAACCATCAGCTTTTTCCAACAACATGGCGTTAAAGTTGAGCAATCAGGAGTACGTGCATGAGAGATATGATTGTTCAATGGCTAACAGAAATTACTGAACCTTTTTGGAAAAGCTCGCTTTCAATTGATCAATTTGTGACAGCCCTACAAGAAACCTTTCATATGGTTTTTTTTGCAATGCTATTCGGTACGATTTGGGGTTTAATTCAAGGGATAACTCTACTTGTTACACGACCAAACGGGATTTTAGCCAATCGTGTGATTTACTATGGATTAAACCCTATTGTGAATGCATTACGTTCCCTCCCGTTTATTATCCTCCTGATCGCGGTTATTCCACTGACAAAAATGATTGTGGGTACTTCTATTGGGACATGGGCAGCTATTGTTCCTTTAACCATTTATGTAGGACCTTATATTGGTCGTCTGGTTGAAACTTCACTCCTTGAAGTCAACGAAGGTATCGTGGAGTCAGCGCAAGCTATGGGCGCAACACCCCTGCAAATTATTTTCAAGTTTATTCTGCCTGAGGCGCGTAGCTCCCTCATTCTCAATTTAACTACAGCTGCAATCAGCTTAATTGGTGCAACAGCTATGGCTGGTGCGGTCGGTGCAGGTGGCATTGGTGATCTTGCGATCTCCTATGGTTATCAACGCTTTGATACCAGTGTCGTTATACTCACCGTCATTGTTCTTTTAGTATTAGTACAATTGGCACAAATGACAGGTGAAAAACTCGCCAAAATGCGATAGTAAATTTAAAAAAAGATCTCAAATGGGATCTTTTTTAATATCAATCCATCCAAAGTGAAGCGATTTTTTCCATTAATTGCGCACGTAACGGCGCAGTTGGATTGCATGGATTACGCTTTGCTTCATGCGTATAAAACGCTTGCCATTCGCGTATCATTTCCAAACTAACACCTTGAGCTTTAAACTGATGGATGTCTTGCTTAGATACACTTTCTAAGCGTGCTTGAGCACCTTCTGGCCCTGTTGCCCAACCGATAACCCCTTGCCCAAAACTCGGAAGGCTCATTTGGTTAGGTGTTTGAGGAACCGCTTTACGTTCAATTGTCTCATTGACCTTACAGCTGCTTGGACGCTCGTATAATTGAGACTTTTGCAGTTGACCAACTTGAGAGTTCTGCATACAACCAACAAGAACAATCGAACTCATCACTGAGCTGATGCAAGCACTCAATCTCACTTTTATCATCATTTACTTTTTACTCGAAATTAGTTCATCAGATCAGATAATCTTAAGCTAACAACAATGCACCTCATCAAATTCGAAATCAATATTTACAATACATCGCTGTTTAAAATTTGGGTGAATTTTACAATTTGATAAGCTTGATCTAGGATGAGATCAAATAAGTCACATGCTTTAGGATCGTTTAGGATGCGTTATCAAGTTCGCGTAATTGATGTTAACAATGCGCTACAAAACTATATATGGATTATTGAAGATACTGAAACCCAAGAAATTGCCGTGGTAGACCCTACAGAAGCCAATTTGGTGGTCAACTATTGTGACTCGAATAGTTTAACACTTAAGCAAATATGGCTTACGCACTGGCATAAAGACCATATTGGTGGTGTGCCAGAGTTAATCGCGGAAAAAAATATTGAAGTTTATGGTCCACGCGAAGAATTATCTAAAATTCCATTTATCAGTTGTCCACTCAATCATGATGATGAATTTTATTTTAATGACTTAAAACTTGACGTCATCGCTGTTCCTGGCCACACCTTAGGTCATATCGCAATATTTGCAGATGAAATTGACAGTTTATTCTGTGGAGATACCTTATTTGCAATGGGATGCGGACGCCTTTTTGAAGGAACGGCTGAACAAATGTATCAATCACTTAACCGACTGTCAGCGCTCCCTCCAAGAACTCAAGTCTACTGTACCCATGAATACACGCTCTCAAATGCACAATTCGCTTTGCAAGTAGAACCTGAGAATAAGGCACTGCAAGAACGATTTGAGCAAGTTCAGAAACTTCGAGATCAAAATCAAATAACCTTACCTTCCACCATTGAAATTGAACTTGAGACCAATCCTTTCTTGCGCGTCAACAGTGCTGAAGAATTTAAACGTATTCGGGAAATGAAAGATAATTTCTAAATTTAGCATTATCTGTTCAAATTACAGGTGTTCATTACTGAGCGATATTCGCTCAGTTTTTAAACCCTTCAGACAATACATTCTCTTCTTTATCTTAAAGCTTTAACAACATGATCAAATTCTTTCTTTTAATTGCATGAAATATATACATTTTTATAGAATTAAAATATATTTACATTAATTTAGGTTAAAGCCCTTTAAAAACAACATCATTAACCTTATTAATATTTCATTAGTCAAAGGAGTTGTCTCATGAAGAAAGTGGTCAAAGCAAAAAATTTAATTGCATTCAGAATTTGGTTAGAAAAATTAGGTTATTCCGTTCGAAATTTAAAGGATAACCAAGGCTTCACTTTCAGTTTTAAAAAAGAATATGGTTTAGTGACATGTGACTTATCTGGAAATACTCTAGCAATGCAATTAGGTGAAGAATTCGAGGATCACTTAAAGGCTTAATCTCACCTTAATTCAACGGAATGAATACTAAATAGATCATCTAAATATTAATATCGCCTCTTTGTAGGCGATTTTTTTTGATTATATATTTTGGTCTGTATTTATATAAAAATATAGGCAATAAAAAAGCAAGGTATCAAACCTTGCCTTAATATGGTGGGGACGGAGAGACTCGAACTCTCACACCTTGCGGCGCTGGAACCTAAATCCAGTGCGTCTACCAATTTCGCCACGTCCCCTTTGAATACTCAATCATATTACTGAGCTTCATAAAACTTGGCAGAGGATCAAGGATTCGAACCTTGACGAACGGTTTTGGAGACCGTCATGCTACCATTACACCAATCCTCTATTTCACTTACTTCGGTCGTTCCACCTAGCAAATTACTTGGTGGGGACGGAGAGACTCGAACTCTCACACCTTGCGGCGCTGGAACCTAAATCCAGTGCGTCTACCAATTTCGCCACGTCCCCGATGGCTGTGTATATTATAGAGATCATTATCTCATGACAAGCCCTTTTTTTGAAAAACCTTATTGTTTGACTAAATATAAAACAATTATCCATTTTACTGGTTTTTGTTTAAACAAATTCGCTTAATAACTGTTTTAATTGATAAATATTGTTCAATCTTTGTGATTTATTTTTCATCAACATCTGCTGGAGTACTGGTGTTAAGTCAGAAAAAGGCCTAATAATTTCAACTTTTAATTGCTGACAATGCCATTTTGCCCAATCTATATAGCTTTTTTTACGGATTGAGTACTGATTTAACCATTCTAACCAAATAATACCGAGTGCATATATATCTGATGCTTGTGATTTTGACTCACCATGAAACAACTCAGGCGCCATATACCTTGGTGTTCCATGTGTAGAAACTTGAGGATGGCACTCCAAGTGAAACATCTGTTCAAAATCAATTAATTTGGGTTGACCATTCAATATTCTAAAATGTTCTCTTTTGAGATCTGCATGGACCAATCCTTGCTCATGAATAGATAGTATTGCATCTAGACTATGTAATAATAAATTGACCACATTTGAAAACTCATTGTGTGAGAAGGTCTGCATTTGAGTATAGACGGAATTTTCTACTTCAAATAGCGGCGCCGCATTTTCAATCAGAATTAATGATGAAGAATCATGTGTTGATGTAGGTGTATTGAATCTACTGTTTTCGTTATACACGATCTCAAACGGCACTAAGATCTTTGAAGAGCGAGTACTGAGTGATTGGTAGTGTTTTATCTCATTGTCGAACCACTGCTCATGCTGTGAACTGATACCCTGCTGTTGTCGCTTAACCCAATACGTTTGGTCGTCTATTTCGATACAATAAATTAGACGACCATACTGCTGACTTTGTTCAGAATTAACTGGTTGCCTGAGCAGAGGCTGAATGGTTTGCCACTGTAGATTGTTTTTCGAGAGATTCATTTTGCTGTTTCAGTTGCGTCAGCATATCCAAACAATGTTCAATGGTTTTTCCTATGCGCGCATGTGTTTCAATACTGGACAGTTTAGACCAAGTTGCCCGCTCGCCTTCTCTTTGAAGGACTTTAAACAAATGAGGTCGCGGATTTTGTAGCATATAATGATAATGTCGTAGGCTGTAATTACCTACAATATTTAAATCACCATAATAACGCTGATCAACAATACCATAACCGTGATCCAATAGTCGTCTAATCGTCGGCACACTGCCCATTCGGTCACGAGTGAAATTCATGACATCCATCGCAATCGTTTTACCATGTTTACGCACTAAACGTTGCGGCCAGCTGAGTAGATCTGTTCTAAAACGCTCCGCATCACTTTGCATGAATGGCACAATATGTGGATTCACCTGACTGGCAATGGTGTAATTAATATTGTAGAGACGAGCCATTTTCTCTTGTGGGAAATCACTTCTTACACTGCCATCCACCCAACGAATACTTGCCAAGTATGGTGTATGCACCCCATCATAACGCTTACTGGTCAGTCGAACTGGAGGAAATAAGATAGGAACGGCGCATGAGGCCAATACTGCACTCCATACCAGTAAATCTGGCGCAGTATATTTATTCATGATACGAGCATCTTCCTGAGCGACATCATAAGGTGCGACACTGATATTAATATCAAGTCCAGACTTTTCATACGCTTCTTGAAATGTTAAGTCCCCTAAATTTTCCACTAGAAATTTCTTAAGATATCGCACATCAGCAATACCACCATTTCCTCTAAGCAACTCTTTTAAACTTCTGAAATGGAATGCCTCGCTATAAAAGCTCTCTCCTGTCAGCAGCTGATCAATATCTTTTTGATCAGAAACGCCTAACATCGCCGTCATTAACGCACCAGCACTCGAACCTGATAAAACTTTCGGCATCAAATCTTGTTCCATCAGCGCCTTACACACGCCTGTATGAAACAAACCTAATGAGGCCCCACCCGAAAACATCATTGCTGGTTGACCATAGGTCAGTTGACAATTTTTAAAAAAATCAAATTTTTCTTGATGTGTCAAACCTGAACATTCATCCGAAGCGATATAAATTAAACTCTGTGAAACCTCTTCGATATAGTCCTCAATAAGTTTTTTAGTGCCAATATATGTTTGTGTGAACAGCATAGGATGACCAATATTGGCGACATCATGACTCAAGCCTTCTCGCAAAATATAGATAAGATCAAACACACGATGATTCAGCTTGTAACGGCGTAAGAGATTTAAACGATGCGATATAATTTCAGCATCAAAATAGGGTGAAGTATTATCAAACTTCCATTCCTGAGCGCCCGTCTCCTCATCCAGCTTTAAGGCAATGTCTCTCCACTCTTCATAGCTCTCCACACGTTCAAGCTCATGTTGCATTTTTTTAATTCGATACGCTTGATGCGGATTAATTTGACTACGAGTGCCTAAAATCATTGAGCTAGTCCTTTGATTTTTATTAATTCAATTAGTTTTGTTCAGTTTTTAAACTATGCAAAAAAAGCAGAAAATAATCAACTTAATAAAATTTATTTCTTGTATCGACCAGTCACCATAGATTTATCCCTTAGATCAGTTCACATCGCTGTCGTCATCATGTAGATTAAACTTGATTTTATTGAATTGTATTTCACAAACAACTATGGCGACTCTAGAACTACCAGATCAACTGTTAACAAAAATTTCTCAACTTATTGACCAACTTAATCACACATTATCTGAACCGAGTCAGGAAATTGATTTCTCAGCACTAGGATACAAATGGCAAAATAAACGGCTGATCCCCATTCAAAAACCTAAAATAATTCATCTTGATGATTTAAAAGGTATCGAAAAACAAAAAGAAAAAATACTGCAAAACACTGAACAATTTTTACAAGGTTTACCTGCAAACGATATTTTATTGACTGGATCTCGTGGAACCGGAAAATCATCTATTGTAAGATCTTTACTGTCAAAATATGCTGACCGTGGTTTACGCATCATTGAAATTGAGCGTGATAATCTGTCAGACCTACCAGAAATACAAAAAATTATTGAAGGTCGTCCCGAAAAATTTATCGTGTATTGTGATGACTTAGCCTTTAATGCTGAAGACGAAAATTATCGAAGTTTAAAAAGTGTGTTAGATGGTTCACTAGAGTCAGGTTCTGGCAACTTTATTATTTATGCGACCAGTAACCGCCGCCATCTACTACCAGAATTTATGCATGAAAACACCCCGATCACTAAAGTGGACGTGCCTCAATATACTGAATTACATCCGCAAGAAGCGATCGAAGAAAAAATCTCATTGTCTGATCGTTTTGGTCTTTGGCTTTCATTCTACCCAATGGGTCAAAATCTTTATTTAGAGATTGTAGAGCACTATTTAAAAAAATCTGGTATTGAAATGACACCTGAAGTACGTGCTGAAGCGCTACGTTGGTGCCAAGCCAGAGGTCAACGCTCAGGTCGTTCTGCATTCCAATTTTCAAAACATTGGATCGGTTCTACTCAATTAAAGCGTGATTAAGCATTTACATCAGCTTCTGCAATAAGAAACTAAGATGGAATAACGTCTTAGTTTCTCGACTTTCACTCTTTAAGCTAAGTTATTAGCTTTTATTACGATAAAAGTTAATAAATTATTCATTAATAATTATAAAGATAAAATTAATAATTTAACTCAGTGCTCTCTATCAACATCAAAAAATCTTAAATCAAAAAAATCCCACCATTTATTTTAAGTTATTGATTTAAATAAAATTTATTAACCAAATAAGAATTAAAAAAATAATTTAATTATAAAACAATATAACATAATTACCATTTTTTTGTTTTTCGAACAAAATCAATGTAACCCAAACTTAACAATTCAAAAATAGTATGAAGGACGCAAATAATTATAGAAAAAGGCTGCATCCATGCTCCAAATTAAAAAATATAGTAACCAACATACACAATCCCCAGATGTTCAAAATATATTAAAAACGCTTCATCAAGCGATCTTCATGACACCAGAGGGTTGTGATTTGAATGACATTGCGCAAGCCTATGCCCCCGATGATGCTGCAAGCAAACGGGTTTTGATCTATTTTGATGAAGAAAAACCTGTTGGATTTTTATGTATGCAACGTTATGAAGTCAAAAAGTTTGACAAGACAATAAATGTTTTTCGTGGTCAAGCAGGTCTTCTTAGCGCCTATCGAAAATCAAATCTGTTAAAATTCCAATACATTTATTTCATTATTTCTCAAATGCTCCGCCACCCAGCACCATCGTATTTTTTTGCTGTGTGTTTACATCCCTCAAGTTATCGTGCAATTACACGATATGCTTTCAAAAAAAATACATGGCCTACTCGCTTAAACCTCAATAACAATACAGAAATGCAAGACCTTTGCACCCTATTCTCTCAGCAATTCAATTATCAACTTTCAAAATCTGGCCATGTTTTTATTTATAACGATGGCCTTGGAGGAACACGCGGTTGTAAGCATGAACACGATAACATGAATGAGGATGCTGAATTTTTTTTGAATCACAATGCCGGATATATCAATGGTGATGGTATGTTAGTGATTGCCAAAATCACTGTCTTTGAGGTGTTTTACCGTTTAATTTGTCATACTTTGGGTAAAATGAATCGCAATAAATATATTCAATGGACAAAACAGCGACAACAATAGTCCCGCTTTAAACGCATCTAGCACATATTGCTCACCACAATGTTGCTTAATCATCGGTAAGAATGCATCACAGGACAGTACACCTGTGGTGCTAATTGCTGCTTGTGGTTGATGTCTTCCAAAAAGCTGTAGAAAAATGATGGAAAACATCCCTCGAATCATATCCACAATTAAAGCTTGAACTGCCAATAAGGGATTTAGTTTTTGTGAAATCATCGCAGCAGACAGACTTGCCCAACCGAATCCAGAAAGCAATACAGCACTTTCATTCCAAATTATCAGCATAAAGCAGGCAAATATTGTATTTGCCAAAACCATTATGATTGGGAGTTTTAAATCATGCCATTGCAATGTTTTGATATTAAAGGCTGATATAAAAACTCCGATCAAAAATAGAATAATGTAGATCAGAACGTTTTGAATACTTAAAGCTATTTGCTCATCTATTAAATCCATTCGATAAGTGAAGATTCCTCCCACAAAAACCAAACTAAGCAAAAGATACACTGTCAATATTTTAATGATATCCTTAATTTGGATTGTTTTACGTTTGCTGTTTTCCTGCTGTTTCTTCTTATAAAATAGTGAACTAAACCAGTAAGTAAATGCGCATACCCCGAGTGCGAGAATAACTAGCTTGCTCAAAACAGCTCTAGGATTTTCTAATGCAAGTAGGTTTGGCGCTGCGTAAACAGTGCAAAAAAATATAAATAAAATCAGGGCTAAAAAAAATACTTGTTCAATGTACTTGTTGGGATGAAATTTACGACCATATAGATAGCCAAAAATGATGATGATAAGATCCAATCAGACTTCCAAAATTATTTTTATACGTATCGCTTAGATTAATTCATAGATATAAAACTTATATGACAAAATGTTTCTTATTGAGCATAGTCATGTCTAATCATTTGTGTCTGCTAGATTTTAAGTTTAAAACTTAATTTCGCCCCGCTATCGTCAATAGTCTAATTCGTTGTTTTGATTTCTCGTACAGTTCAATTTCAATCTTTCGGCGTGTTTAGCGCATCTCTTTAAAACAACTAATCACAATTTTAAAATATCACTCACAATTCTATAATCGTTTTTCATTTCAGATCACCTAATATATTTTTTAAAAGTACAAAAGAGAACGTGATGACTCGCAATCATAACGACCTTGATACCATCCCACATAGAAGCACTCGTGTTTATTCTCAAAGTTTTGATTACTCATTGGACTTTGCAAAAATTAACTTCAGAGAAAGGCCAGAACTCTATCGAATTGGTCGTGGTGAACAGGGTGTATTACTCGTCGAACCCTACAAATCTGAAATTCTGCCCTTTTGGAAATTTGCAGATGAAGATAAAGCTAGAGAGAGTTCTAATAAGATTTATCAACTCTTTCTTGAATATTTAGCAGTCGATGATTTTGTCGGTGCAGATATGGCTCGTAAATTTTTACAAATGGGTTATACCCGAGCGAGACGTTATGCAAACCATAAAGGCGGAAAAAAATATAAAGGTCCTGTACCTAATGACAAAAAAGGTTTAAGTGGTGCTCACGGGCGTGAAGAACTACCACGCCAACAAGAAGACCCTATTAAAGCTGCAGCAGCACGAATTTTTAAAGTGAAATGGGATGAAGCTAAACAGCATTCCCACTATATTGCATTAAAAGAACGATTTAAAAACTCAATTGCGAGTCAATAAATACATTCTCACACCATTTATAATACAAACAAAACTATTTCTTTAATTTTTATTTACAATAGAAAAATAGAAAGTACAATAGCATTTACCAAAAAATGATCACCATTTTTTGCATTTAAAGATAAACAAATCACAAATAATGAGCATGCGCCATGATAACTAAATTTTTAAAATTGGGTTTAATCCTCTCGATGACCACTTTAACAACGACAACTTTTGCCCAACAACACACCGTTTCATTGGGTTATGCTCAGTCTGAAATTGAAAATGCGTTTGATATTCGCGGTGTTCACGCTCAATATCGCTATGAACTCGAGACTCCTTTAAGCGTTATGGCAACAATGTCGTATCAAACTGGTGATGAAACTTGGATTGAACCAGGTGAACGCCAAGATACAGATGTAAAGCATTTTTCTTTGCTAGCAGGCCCTGCATATCGTCTTAATGAGAATTTCAGTGTTTATGGTGTTGTCGGGATCGCGCATTCAAAAGTTGAAAGTTCATATCGCGCCTTGAACATATACGAAAACATGGATCTAAGTGAAACAGCGTTTGCATATGGTGTTGGTATTAATATTAATCCTGCTCCGCAATATGCGATCAATATCGGTTATGAAGGTACTAAAGTTGATGGGGCTAAATTTGATGGGTTCAACATCAGCGCAGGTTATCGTTTCTGATTCTGCTTGAATACATAGAGAATTAAAAAAGAGGCTTTTTGCCTCTTTTTTTGTCAAAATCATTGGATAATGTTTATACATTATTTGGATAGCGAGAAATAGACGAATCCTATATAGCTAGAATAAGTCGTATTATTCTACCTAGGATGTTTCATGCAAAAAAGAAAACTTGGACAAACTGATTTATTCATCGCACCCATCGTATTCGGAGGAAATGTATTCGGTTGGACGGTTGATGAAAAACAAAGTTTCAAAATTTTAGATGCACTGTATGAGCGTGGATTTAACACCATTGATACAGCAGACTTCTATTCCATTTGGGCACCAGGCAATCATGGTGGCGAGTCAGAAACAATCATTGGTAATTGGTTAAAACAAAATCCAAGTAAACGTGAAGACATCGTGCTATTTACTAAAGTCGGTTTAGATATGGGGATTCCCGGCCATCAAGGTTTATCTGAACGATGGATTATGCAAGCAGTTGAAGACTCTCTAAGCCGTTTGAAAACAGATTATCTTGATCTTTATTTTGCACACTGGCCTGATGAAAACACACCTCATGAGGAAACATTATCAGCATTTTCAAAGCTCAAAGATCAAGGAAAAATTCGTGCCTATGGCACTTCTAATTTTTCAGCTAATCAATTAGACGCTTCTATTCAAGCTGCACAAAAGATTGGTGTGCAACATTATCAGGTTCTTCAACCTGAATATAATCTTTACGATCGCGATGTATTCGAACAAACACTGCAACCCATTTGTGAACGCCATCAAATTGGTGTAGTAAGTTTTTATAGTCTGGCTAGTGGATTTCTATCTGGGAAATATTCGTCATTAGACAATATTCAAGGGCGTCAACGTGCAGATACGCTTGTAAAATATTTTGATGAGCGAGGCTTAAACCTTTTAGATAAGCTCAGAGATGTGGCATCGCGCCACAATGCAGCACCTGCTGAGGTAGCTTTGGCTTGGTTACTTGCGCAAAAGCATATTTCAGCACCAATCGCCAGTGCAACAAACCTTGAACAAATTACCCAATTTTCAAATGCAGTGAATCTTCAACTCTCACCAGAAGACATGCAAATTCTTTCAATAGTGTAAATATAAAAAAAGAGGCTATAAGCCTCTTTTTTCTCGTGACCAAACATCTATGCTTCAGTAGGTTTTTTGAGTTCCGTCATCGGCCAACGTGGCGTCGTTGTCACGGCTAAGCCATCATGCTGTCCTGCTTTTAAGCGTTGATATCCAGCAAAAGCAATCATGGCGCCATTATCCGTACATAAAGCTGGTTCAGCATAATATACTTGAGCTTTTATTTTAGCTAAATCTGCTTCAAGACGTTCACGAAGACGCTTATTGGCACTCACACCACCAGCAATGACCAAACGCTTAAGACCAGTTTGTTTTAATGCTTTAACTGATTTTTTGACCAATGTATCAACAATAGCCTCTTGAAAACTCGCAGCAATATCAGCGTCTCGGTTTTCTTCACCTAATTTTTTCATTTGGACAGAAACTGCTGTTTTTAAGCCGCTAAATGAAAATTCCAAACCTTGATGCAACATAGGACGTGGAAATTCAAAAGCAGTGGCATCACCTTGCTCAGCAAGTTTAGAGATATTTGGACCGCCTGGATAAGGCAACCCCATCATCTTAGCAACCTTATCGAATGCTTCACCCGCTGCATCATCGATCGACTCACCTAAGATTTCATAATGACCAATATCATATGCCGCCATTAATTGTGTATGCCCACCCGAGACCAACAAAGCGACAAACGGAAATTCCGGTGGAGTAGCTGATAAAAGAGGCGCCAACATATGCCCTTCCATATGATGCACACCAATCGCTGGTTTATTTAACGCAAATGCAAGCGTACGACCAAATAATGCTCCAGTCATGAGTGCACCCATTAGGCCTGGACCACGTGTATAAGCCACCGCATCAATCTCAGATTTTTTGATTTGACTTTCTTCAAGCAATTGATTGATTAAAGGAATTAATTTACGAACATGATCGCGGGATGCCAATTCAGGTACCACTCCACCATATTCAGCATGCAATTTAATCTGACTATATAACACCTGTCCTCTTAAGCCGACTTCGCTGTCATAGAGTGCGAGACCAGTTTCATCACACGACGTTTCTAAGCCTAAAACGATCATTAAATTGCCTTTAACCCATTTCAAAATATTGCTAAAGCTATTATAGACTTGTGATATGAGATGTAAATGAGTAAAATACTGACCTTCACTTGTGACTCAGCGCAATTCGGCGCTTAGTCTTATCCATAAACTAGAGGATTCTTCATGCCACAAGTTAAATTGAAAGAAGGCGAACCAGTAGACGTAGCTATCCGTCGTTTCAAACGTTCATGCGAAAAAGCGGGTGTTTTAGCTGACGTTCGTAAACGTGAATTCTACGAGAAACCAACTCAAGAACGTAAGCGCAAAAAAGCTGCTGCTGTTAAACGCTACCAAAAGAAATTGGCGCGTGAATCAGTACGTACTACTCGCCTTTACTAAGATTAATTTGTGATTGACTGCTCGGATATATAAATGACTACTTTAAAAAACCAAATTACTGACGTTTTGAAAGCAACAATGCGTGCTAAAGAAATGGATAAGTTAACGGTGATTCGTAGTCTCCAAGCAGCAATTAAGCAAATCGAAGTCGATGAACGCGTAGAACTAGATGATAGTCGAGTTCTCGCGGTCATTGAAAAACAAATCAAGCAACGTAAAGAATCGATTAAAGCTTTTGAAAGCGCTAATCGACAAGACTTAGCTAGTAAGGAACAAGCCGAGGTTGAGGTTTTATCTCAATTTCTACCAGCAGCTATGACTGAGGAAGAACTTGATTCAATTATTGCGCAAACGATTGCTGCGCAACAAGCTACTAGCATGAAAGATATGGGTAAGGTGATGAATTCTCTACGTCCGATCATAGCCGGACGTGCCGATCCTGCACAAGTTTCGAGTAAAATTAAAGCTCAACTTTCTTAACTTTTCGTATTATGTTTGATTTGGTCTATTTAATAATGTCATTAAATAGTCCAGTCTAAATCACGTATCCCCGATTTTATTACAACAATACTTTTAGTTTTTCACTTTCTGATTATTTAAACTCACATTGAATATTATATCTTTGTAAAATCTGCATTTCTTTAGATCGGTTCACTTTCTCAACAACATCCTGTTTACTCATTCTAGAGTAGGAAAATGGTAAATCCTTTCGATATTTATCCACCACCTGATAAAAACCATCGACATAAGTTCCAACAATGACACAATATCTTTGAGTCTGATCAAGGCTAAAGTGTGTTGTATTTGGTGCTAGCATTTTTAGAAAATGCCTCATATCGGCATTATATTTTTGTGATACAACTTCAATTTCTTGTGTAAATTTAACAGGAAGTGTTTCCGCATGAGTGAACACCCCTGCCCCAAACAACATCATAAAAAATAGTGGCAATTTCATTATTAGATTCAATCACATAATTTAAAATATTTATTCATTCATCATTCTAAAAGAATCTAATCACTAAGAATGAATAGTTTCAATAAAGTTAGGTTTGTATTCCTGGAAAAACTCTTCATAAGGTGGCGGTATTTTCCCTTCAACCACAGAAGCGAGCCTTAAACGTATAATTCCTAGTAAATCAAGTCGATGTGAATATAAAGGACTTCCACATTCACCACAAAATACTCTTGCCTTTAACTCGGTATGAAAATAAGACTTAAGCACATCTTCACCAGAAATTAACTCGAAGTTTTCAAGCGGGATCGGGCTATTCCATGCAGTAAAACCGCCTTGAGCCAACTGACAGTGCTTGCAATAGCACAAGATACTTTTCTCAAGATCACCATGATAAATATATTGCACCTTTCCACATAAGCATTGACCTTTTATCATTTAAACCTCTTATAATTTTTGTTGACGCTCATCCTGCATCATCCGCAGTCTTTGATTGATGACTGCACTCATAGAGTTATTTTCCTTGGCTAAACGCTGAGCATGAATGAGTGAGCGAATCGCATTCTCTTCCGCTCCCTTCCAATATTCAACTTCAGCCCGATATCGCAATACATTTACAGTACGTAAAGGATTTTTAATATCTAAATTTGCCGCTTGTTGTCGAATGAACCATGCTTGCGTATCACGATTATTGGTTTGGATAAATTTATTCGCCAACCTTTCAGCAGCAACAAAATTTCCCTGTCGAATATAAATTTCAGCTAATTTATAACTTAAAGCACGATTTTCAGGTGTTATTCGTTGACGCACCAATATCGTTTCCTGCGCAGAATCAAATTGATTGGTCGCCAAGTAGATATCTGCTTGAATAAGCGCGATAAGTTGATGATTTGGCTGGATTTTCTTAGCAAGTTCAATTTCTTTTTGTGCTAGATCAAAATCACCACGCTTTAAATAAAAAGCAGACAGTGCAATTCTTCCAGCCAATGCATTTGCTCTCACCACTCCCTTTAACTGTTCCTCATTGGTTTGATTGGTCACAACTGCGGTATACCACTTGATCTGATCAAACTCAGAGAGTGTGTTGCTATACGGAACTTTAGGAAGTTGATCTGCTCGTAAACGTGCCTCACTCATGCGCTGAGTAGTCAAAGGATGTGTTAACCAAAAATCAGGAAGATAACTAATTTTTGGAGTCGCACGATTCATGGTTTCAAAAAACTCAGACATACTGTACGGGTTATATCCGGCACGATACATCAATTGCATT
The DNA here is from genome assembly GCF_056783995.1 of Acinetobacter sp. ANC_7588. Taxonomy (NCBI): domain Bacteria; kingdom Pseudomonadati; phylum Pseudomonadota; class Gammaproteobacteria; order Moraxellales; family Moraxellaceae; genus Acinetobacter; species Acinetobacter sp. ANC_7588. Next base: position 153,541 of record NZ_JBWYIU010000001.1, read on the forward strand.
CCAATACGGTCTGCTTCACGCTCTTGATTACGACTATAACTTAACTGTCGATCCACCAATGCAGCCTGCGTTCCCATCATCAGTGCAGCACCTGCATTACCATCAGCTTGTGATGCAATTGCAGCACCCACAATGATACCAGCGAGTGCAAGCAATCCCTGCCCTTTAAAAGCCTCTTGAGAACGGCTGTAGTGTCTTTGCGAGACGTGTGCCACCTCATGAGCAACCACACCCGCAACTTCATCCATATTCTTTGCCGACGTAATTAACCCACTATTCAATGCAAATAAACCACCAGGTACAGCAAAGGCATTAATTTGTGGATCATTTACAATCACCAAAGCAATTGGTTGACCCAACTGTGTTTGCGCAATAATTTTTCGGAATACAGCCATAAATTGATCTTCCAACCAAACATTGTTTAACACTGGAAGTTGTTGCTGTACTTGACGATAGACTTTTTCACCGATCATTTTTTCTTTTTGTTGATCGATAAATCCAACACCACTATTAATATCAGGCACTTCAAATTGAATTTTATTGGCACTGTAGAGTTCATCAGCCACCGCTGAAAAACTCGAACTCGCTATCAATAAAGCCAAAATGATCTTCTTCAAACCTGTATTCCTAAACGTGTACTCCATCGACTATAACACTGAATGATGTGAAGATTAATGATGAACTGTTACGTTTATTATTACGCTCAAAAGACTTTACTTATTCACAATATATAGAGGCTCATCCCCATCTAAGGCTTTTACCAGATTATCATAAGCAAGATTTGCCATTTTCATTCTGGTTTCTGCTGTCGCCGAACCTACGTGCGGCAATGTCACTACATTTTCCAATTGAAACAATGGTGATTCTTGGAGCGGCTCTTTCTGATAAACATCTAAACCAGCAGCAAAAATTTTGTGATTTTCAAGCGCCTCAATCAAGGCCGACTCATCCACAACTGATCCTCTGGCAATATTCACAAACACAGCATGTTTTTGCATTTTCTCAAATTGAGCTTGACCGATCAGCGCTTTCGATTGCTCATTTAAATCGACTGCAATGACGATAAAATCAGACGTTGAAAGTAAAGTATCAAGATCACAATATTTCGCCTTTAAAGGCTCAGCTCGCTCTATACATGGTTTTCGATTATGGTATTGAATATTCATATTAAATCCATAAAAACCACGTCGAGCTATCGCAGCACCGATATGACCCAAGCCAATGATACCTAGCGTTTTCCCATAAACATCTTGACCAAATTGTGCAACACCAGCGGTACGCGTCCAATGTCCATGCTTTGTCCAAGAATCTAAATGTGTCACTTTACGAGCCGCACTCATCAATAAGGTAAAAGCCAAATCAGCGGTCGTCTCTGTCAACACATGAGGCGTATTGGTCAACCAAATACCCTGTTGTTTTAGATATTCAACGTCGTAATTATCGTAACCCACACTGACCGACGAAATAATTTTAAGTTTTTTTGCAGTCTTCAAGTTGTCTTGATTTAAACGACGCCCAGCGCCTATCATCCCATCTGCATCCGCAACTTCTCTTAAAAGTTGCTCATTAATGTCACCCTGTTTCGGATTAAGTTGAACGACCTGATATTTCGATTCTAATTGATTTAATATTTTCGGATCTATCTGACTAAATACCACAACCTTTTTTTTCATAAAACTCCCTCTTTAGATCCAGTATCGATTTAATTTTTAATTAAGTTCCACAAGCGACGTTTTAACAATGGCTGCTCAATCATGTCTTGTAAACTTGCAATCTGCATATGCTGCGTCGTCGATATATGCGGCAAATACCCTAAGCTCAATATTTTTTTATCAACAGATAATGCATCGATAAAACCCTGTATAAATACTTCAGCACCTCTTCCATCTTGGAATTGTGCGAAATTAAATGGCCATTTTAAATCGTAAAACTGTGAACTCACACTACGCTGGATATTCACCCATAAGTTTTCTTGTTCTGTGGTGAGCGCTGTAGCATCTAGCAGAATAGTATGTGTTTTAGTGATCATCGCTTGAATTTCAAAAGCATCGATTACAAGCGGTTGACGCTCAACAACTTCATCTTGAGACTGTTTGTCATTTTCCACAAACTCTCGAGGAAGCTGCACACCGTCTGGATTACTTTTTAACTGAAGCGAAGAATCATCTTTATTTAGCTGTTCAGCTTGTGAAGCTGGTTTTGTGATGAACTGTTCTAATTGAGCTTGCGCAAATTCAGGAAAAGATACATCTGTTGGATGATTTTCTTCAACTTGATCGCGATATAAGGAAGGTTTGTAATGACGTGTTTGTGCCGTATTTTGTGGAATCCATATATCGATTCCCATCACAGCTAAGAGGCTTCTTTGATGCTCTAACATATTCACATTCATTACAGATGGACTGGCATGAGGGCTGGGTATTCTACCCACTTTTTTAATCTTTTACTGAACTTTTAATCCGCAAACAATCATAACTTAATTTCATTTATGACGCATTAATATCCTTGCACCTTTTAAATTCAGAATGCATTGATAGCTAAACAATAATGACGCTATTTTTCTTATGCATTTGATCCACAATTTCATCACTTTCAAATCCAAGTCGCCAATATAATAATTCAAGTACATCTAACTCATCTTGTGTAATGATTCGATCATTCCATAAACATAATTCAGCAACACCCAAAATACTCAACCGATCTCTCAGCAACAATCCAGCAATATCATTAAGAATTTCACCTAAGTCGATAGGTTCATCTGAAATTTCTTCATAAAACTCAATTTCATCACGAGTTAAAATTCGTTCTAAGATTTGGGTTCTAACTTCAAGCTGATTAGCAGTATTTAACTGCTGAACATGTAATAACGCATCTATTAGCCTAACAATTTGCGGCTTAGCATCCTCGATTGATGTTGGACGATGTATTGGCAATAAATCCAGTTGAGACTTCACCTTTTCAATCAGCAAAGCATCCAAAAGTCCAATTTCACCATCTTCTTGAATAATTTTAGCCAATTTAGTAATAAACTGACGCGCACTTGTAGCAGGCATATTTCCCAACTGCTTACATGCCTCATGAAAAATTTGAATATGCACTCGACCATCTATATTTAACAGTGAGTCGACAATTGCACGACTCACAGGCGCATCAGAAGGAATAAATTCACGGTACTGCCGAATCATTAAAATCGCAACCATCACTTCACGCGCACCAGTCGAAGTTTGCAAAGCCCTTTGAATGAGTTCTGGACGTTTCATCTGCTGTCTAACTTCACTATTTAAGGGTTTGATGGCATCCTTAATTGCAAAGCTGATCGGTGATAATCTTAATAATGGAAGTGGCTGTGGTGACATCCATGGATTATATTCTTCAGCAATAGATTCCTCTAAAGAACGCATTAAACTAAATAGTGGTTGATTGCGTAATTTTTGTAAATTTTCTAATTGAATATCCTCAAGTAAATTCGGATTTAATTCATATATACGATCTTGAATACAAGGTTGGATATTCAACCAACTTTGAGGACTAAGTGAGTTAGCAAAGCACATATGAGAAATAGCTTCAGAATATTCACTATGAATCTGTGATCCTGCGTGATGAACATAGATTCTTAATAAGGTTTGAATATTTGCATTACTACTCAATAATTGTCTTGTCATTGCATCGTTATACAATGTTCGACTACCCAAAGTAATATATTTCATCAGACGCGTAATAAAGACGCCTAAACTACCAATTAACCATATGACTCCACCGATCGCCACAAAAGTTGTTTCCAAACTATCTCTCAATTGATCCCGATTACGTCGAAATCCCTGCTTCGCGATTTTACTGCCCCATTGGCTAAAGGTAATTAACCCACTGTATAAAATTTTAAGACGAGTATTTTCTCGAGTTTCACCCGATAAAATTTTATGGAATTCATGACCCAACAATCCATAAAGCTCTAACTCATCAAGATTTTGTAGCGCCCCCCAAGTCAGAATAATCACAGTATCTTTGGGATGAAAACCCGCAGTCAGTGCATTAACCCCTATTTCATCGGGTAAGACATAGAGTGTAGGTGTATCAATTGAGAAACGATGTGCTAATTTTTCAGCAAGTCTAAGCGCTGTACTTTCTTCTGGAGTACTTTCAATAAAAGTGAGTTGTCGTGCTTTCAATTGTTTTGCGAGCGTATGACCACCAGAGCGGAAGACATAAAACTCATAAACGACAGAACCACCAATAATGCTAATCAATAGCACCATCATATATGGACTGAGAAAATGCCACCAAATGGACTCAGAAGGATCAATATAATGAACCAACAATCCGAGCGTCGTGTTTAAAATGATAATTGCGAGCACAATAACAATTAAACATACGCTTAATGACCACAGCATATTTTTGTTTTTAATTAAGTAACCACTCACATCTTTCAATGTAAAATTTCCTCATTACATTGTCTTGTGATCATAAATTAAAAAAGCGGGAAATACCCGCTTTTTCAAATAGAAAACTATAAATTAATTTTCTTTAATGCCACTCAGATCAACTGAGGCTGCATCAATATTTAGATCGATATAACCATCTTTGATTTTCTTGGCAGAGTCATTACGCTTGCGCTCTAAACCATCGAGATACGACTCATCAATGTTACCCGCAACGTAAATACCGTCAAATACTGAGCAGTCAAAGTCAGTTAACTCAGGTACTTTTTTCGTACGAACAGCTTGCTTTAAATCTTCCAAATCTTGGAAAATCAAACGATCAGCACCAATCATTTCACGAATTTCTTCAACATCACGATTTGAAGCAATTAATTCGTTTTTAACTGGCATATCAATACCGTAGACATTCGGGTATTTCACCATTGGTGCAGCAGATGCAAAGAAAACTTTTTTAGCACCGGCGTCACGCGCCATTTGAATAATCTCATTACACGTTGTGCCACGCACAATTGAGTCATCTACAAGCAATACGTTCTTATCTTTAAACTCTAATTCAACTGGATTGAGCTTTTGACGTACAGACTTTTTACGCAACTGCTGACCCGGCATAATGAAGGTACGACCGATATAACGGTTTTTCATGAAACCTTCACGGAATTTCACACCGAGTGTATTGGCAAGTTCTAAAGCGGATGTACGCGAAGTATCTGGAATAGGAATCACAACATCAATGTCATGGTCCTCACTCCATTCACGCAGGATTTTCTGCGCCAACTTCTCACCCATTTTCAAACGTGCTTTGTATACCGAAATTCCATCAATGATGGCATCTGGACGAGCAAAATAAACATACTCAAAAATACATGGGCTATGGTGTGGGTTAGCCGCACATTGCTTCGTGAATAGATTACCCGCATCATCAATAAAAATTGCTTCACCTGGCATCACATCACGTTCAACTTTAAAACCAAGCGCTGTTAAAGCAACTGATTCGGAAGCAAGAATATATTCAACACCATCATCGGTATCACGCGATCCCAAAATTAAAGGTCGAATACCATTTGGATCACGGAAGCCAACTAAACCATGACCTGTGATCATCGCAACAACAGCATAACCACCTTTACAACGCTCATGCACACGAGTGACTACATGGAAAATATCATCCGCAGTCGGTGTAAGTTTGCCGCGTTTTTGTAATTCATGTGCAAAAACGTTTAATAACACTTCTGAATCTGAATCAGTATTCATGTGACGTAAATCTGTTTTAAACAGATCATCATGAATCTCGTCAGCATTGGTTAAATTACCATTGTGCGCTAAAGTAATACCATAAGGAGAGTTTACGTAAAATGGTTGTGCTTCAGCGCTACTCGATGAGCCAGCTGTTGGATATCGCACATGACCAATTCCGTAATTACCTAACAATGCACGCATATGACGTGTATGAAATACATCACGCACCATGCCATTGTCTTTTCTCAAAAAGAGACGACCATTATGGCATGTCACAATCCCTGCAGCATCTTGTCCACGATGTTGTAACATCGTTAATGCATCAAACAACATTTGGTTAACAGGTGATTTACCAGCTATACCAACAACTCCACACATAGCAACCTCGCAGACAAGCTAGGATTAATAAAAAGGATTATTCGTTGAATGAGATGACGAATCATCTTGTTCAGAAGATGATTGACGAGAAGAATCTGATGATTGATTCGACTCTTCTGATTTCATATGACTTAAAGCTTTTGACGCTGTCTCTTTGGTGTACTCAGTCGCTAAAGGCGCGTAAGGCAATAAAGTTTGAATAAACTTAGATTGTTTCCAATGTGGAGAGCTCTCTACAAATGAACCAATCCCTTGCATAGTAATGAGGACGATTAAGAGACCTTTCAAGGTGCCAAATGCACCACCTGCCAATCGATTTAATGGACCAAGCTTTAAGCTTTTCAGCAACCGATTTAATATTGCAGTGACGATCCAAGTCAAAACAACAATAATCAGAACAATAAAAGCAAATGCCGCTATTTTTTGAACCACAGGATCTTGACTGAGTGCGGACATTGAAGGCGCAATTTGACCCGCAAATTTTGCACCCATAATGAGTGCAAAAATCCATCCTACCAAGTTCGCAAAGGCTTTAACGAATCCTTGACGCAAACCGTTAAGCCCTCCAATGAGCAGAATAATCAGTATAAAGATATCGATGGTATTCATAGATTAGGTCATAGCTTGTACGCAATCTTTAATCAGTTTTGGCCCTGTATAAATTAGACCACTGTAAATTTGAACCAATTGCGCACCCGTTTGCTGTTTAGTCGCGGCTTGATCACCACTAAGAATACCACCAACACCAATCAATGGGATTTGACCTTGAAGTAATTTTGAAAATGCAGATAGACATTGTGTACTTTTTTCAAATACAGGCGCACCAGATAAACCACCTGCTTCATCACCATGCGCTAAATTTTCTACACCCTCACGTGACAAAGTCGTATTGGTCACAATCAGACCATCAATTTTAAATTGAATTAATTGAGATGCAATAAATTCAATATCTGACTCAGTTAAATCTGGGGCAACCTTTAATACCAGTGGAACATAGTGTTGATATTGTTCAGCAAGTTCAAGTTGACGATTTTTTAAAGTTTCAAGAAGTTCTGTTAATGCATGTCCACTTTGTAAACTACGTAAGTTCTTGGTATTCGGAGATGAAATATTAACAGTAATATAAGATGCATAATTATAAACTTTTTCTAAACAAATGAGATAATCAGTTACAGCATCTTCAACTGCTGTATCGGCGTTCTTACCGATATTGATGCCTAATACACCTTTATAATTTGCTGCTTTAACATTCTCAATCAGCTGATCTACACCATCATTATTAAAACCCATACGATTAATAATCGCTTGAGCCTCTGGAAGGCGGAATAAACGCGGTTGAGGATTACCAGACTGAGGTCGAGGGGTAATGGTTCCAATTTCGATAAAACCAAAACCTAAACTCGCAAGTGCATCAATATATGCACCATTTTTATCTAAACCTGCAGCCAAACCAACTGGGTTTGGAAATTGAATACCCATACAAGTCACTGGCTTTGGGTCTATTTTTTGACGCATTATGCCAAACTTATATGTCGATTTAAGCATTGATAATGTCAAATCATGTGCACGCTCAGGCGCCAATGAAAATAGAAATGGACGAGCAAGCGAATATAACATATCTCAAAAACTGCGGTTTTTTAAGTTGCCACATTATAGGCTGAGTATGCCCAAAACGCTATGCCTGTCATAGGTTTATTTTCACCACTTACTGTACTGATGCTGTTAATTTAATCGCAGCTCCAGACTTAATAAGTTCCAATTTTTCAACACTTAAACCCATTTGAACCAATTGGGTAAGAAAATTTGCGAGGATCGCGTAGTTTTCATGCTCAGCACTGATCATTAATTTATTATCGCTTGGTTGTGTGACCACAGATAATCCTGCTTGTTGTGCCACACGCTGAATTTTATCCGAAGGTGTTAGGCTCAAATCTGTTGAAGATTTCATTGTCATCACATTGGATTGCATCCACACCAATGTGTCTTTCAGTTCATTCAATCTTTTTTGCTGATTATCTGCTGCTTCGTGCATTTTCCACAAAGCAGATCCAATCAATGCGACGACAACGATAATCGTTGCAGCGATGACAAGTACACGCTCACGCACACTCAATGACGATAAATAGTCATCAATCTTTTCAAATAATTGATCAAATTGATTTTGAAATTTTTCTAAAGTTTTCATTATTGTACTTTCACCAAACCAACGACCATTTTATCCTGAGTTTGCACATTCCCAAGTTCAGCTTTGAAGCCTTGCTGATTCATTTGCTGAATTAGATTTTGTAATTTTTCGGATGAGTCCGCCACCAAATCCATACTTAAACCAGATGCTTCATAAGAAACACGATTTGCGATAATTTGATGTTGCATTAAAATCGGACCTACACGGCTGATTAACTGTAAGACCTCAGTATTTGCAGGTTTACTCATCCGCAAATTACTTTCAAATTGGCTTCGCAAATTTTGCTCATTGAGACGACTGTTGGGACCAAACCAAGATTGATATTGCTCTACCGCAACCAAAGCCGTTTGATCAGATACTTTTTTTAACTTTACCCAACGCACTAAATCATAACTGAATTGCACTACAAGCAAGCCCACAAGCAGTGCTGCACATGCTTTCCAATAGCCTGAGATTCCACCCTCTGTGTTTTTTGCTTTAGGCAAAACATTGAATGGATGATTCTTTAATTTTTTTTCAGCTTTAAATACATAATTAAAGCTTTCCCGCTCATTTTGTTCCGTTGCATGAATCAAACTCATCATCTGATCATCATTTAACCGATCATGCAAAATATGTATAGGCTTTGGCAATAGATCCAAAAACAATGCTAAATCATCAATCGCAAAACCTTGATTTGATCCTGTTCTCGCCAATAAATGCCCATGAATATTAGCTAAAATAGTTTGCCCCTGTTCTGGCACTGGTAAGACCAAAAAATCGGGTAATAGCGCAACCACTTTCCCCGGAATCAAGTTCAGAGCATGTTGCATTGTTTGGACTTGGTATTGACTGATCCCCATTACTGACAATTGGTCTGGTGCCTCAAATTGAATAAGCACTTTCATCTGATCAATGGAGTGAATGGTATATTCTTCAAGTAAATATTTAGCGCCTTCGCTTCCAATTTGCTTGAATTGAGCTTTGGGCATATTTTGTTGAATAATTTGTACATCATGGCTTGAAAAGAATACAACAGCTTCTTGTCCATGATACGGTTGAGTATCTTGAATCAACTCTTCTAGCGTTGTTGATGAATTCCAATTTTCACCATTTGACCAGAGCCAAACCCCATTCGACACTGGCATCCATAAATACAACATTAATTTTATTCTGCCGTTTTATTCATTAAACACTTATGGTTATTAAGCTGACGGTACAAAATGTTTTAATTTTGTGGAAAGTCCCGCAGCAATGACTGTCTGATCATAAATCCGCGCTTCAGCAAGCGAAAAAGGATTAAAAAATTCAGACGTAATAATTTCTTCAATATATGCCACAACATTCATATGACATACAACCACAATATTCTCAAAAGGTAGTTGAGATAACCACTCAACTGCAACTTTAGCATCATCGTCAGGTTTAATTTTATCACATACTAAAACTTCAACATTTGGAAAGAGTTGCTGTATATGTTTTAAAGTTTCCTGCGCCCTGAGCAAAGTACTCACTACAAATATATCAGGTGCTACTACGTCTTTTAAAAAGTGCGCAGTTTGTTCAGCTTGAATATGACCCCGCTCAGTCAGTGGTCGTTTCGAGTCATTACCATTAATTGGTGGAGCGGCTTCACCATGACGAACTAAAGTGAGTTGCATTTGTTTTCCCTAAACCATGTGTCATCCATCATATCTAAACATTATGACAATGATGATAAACCATTCATTAATCTTAAACTTTATGATGCGGCAATACGAATTCAACATCACTTCGATGACCATTCTTCATCAAAGATAATGCAATATGTAATGGTGGTGCACCTTCATAAATCACTTCATAAAGTGCTGTGGTGATTGGCATATAGACATCAAGCTCTTTGGCTCTTGCATTCACTTGCACAATGGTATTAATCCCTTCAGCCGTTTGCCCCAGTTCCGTCGTTGCCTGCTCTAAGGTTTTACCTGAACCTAAAGCAAATCCAACTTGATAATTTCGACTTAAAGGACTATTACACGTTGCGAATAAATCGCCAACACCAGACAAACCTAAGAATGTCAGTGGATTTGCGCCTAGCTGTACAGCAAAGCGACTCATTTCCGCCAACGCACGTGTCAAAATCATACTTTTGGTATTTTCGCCAACGTTGTAGGCTGCAGCCATCCCCATTGCGACAGCATAGATATTTTTAAGTGCGCCTCCAAGCTCCACGCCATGTACATCATCGCTTCCAAATACACGAAATAGTGCACTGTGTAATGCTTGCTGCACTGCATATCTCACCAATTCAGAATGGCTGGCAATCACTGTTCCAGCAGGCATTCCTGACATAATTTCTTTCGCTAAATTTGGGCCCGAAAGGACGCCATAAGGCACTTCTGGAAGCTCTTCACGAATAATATCACTCATGAAACTAAAGGTTTTAGCTTCGATCCCTTTTGTGAGTGATACAACCGCCTGAGCAGTGATAAAGGGCTTGATCTGTTTGAGTACATCTCGGAATGAATGGCTCGGAATAGCGACCAAAATAATTTCTCGATCTCGAACAGCCTTTTCAAGATTGGATTCTGCTTTTAATGCTGGCTCAAGGTTGTAATCCGGCAAATATCTTGAATTAACATGTGTTCGATTGATTTCATTCGCAATTTCCTCATCACGAATCCAAATCATGGTGTCACAACCATTTCGCACTGCCGTATTCGCCATGGCTGTACCAAAACTACCACCACCAAGAATCGTAACACGCAAGGCTGTTTTATGATCAATTGCAACTGGCTCGACCAAATCTGAAAACTTTAATTCCGACATTCTTTTAAATCCTAAACATTCTTTTTCTAATCGTTAAATTTGCAATGTTGCAATTACGGCTGCCAAAAACTGACGAATGCATCTGTTTCAATCTCAGCGCGTGGTGCAATCGCCTTAAAAGCAGTCCCTACATAAATGATACCTGAAATTAAATCATGCGTTTGTAGCCCTAACTTTCTTTTAAATAGATCCGACTCCACAACAGCACCACTGCGCCACATGGTATTGAAACCCTGAGCTTGTAAACTGAGCAAAAGATTTTGTATTGCAGCACCTGAACTTAAAGTTTGTTCAAAATATGGAACTTTCGCATGATCATGAAATCGTGTTACAGCGATAATCAGCATAGGTGCACGCATAGGATGCTGACGTGCGCGTTCAATTTGAATTGAATCAGTTTCACCAAGGTCTGCTACTGCTTCACTGAGTAAAACTCCAAATGCTTCTCGTTGCTCTCCTTTCACAATAATAAATTGTGTCGGTTTCAGACGATGATGATCAGGCGCGGTTAAAGCGGCTTTAAAAGCTAATTCTAATTGTTCTGCGTTAGGATGAGGTTCTACCAAATGACCAACGGATTGACGCTGATGAATATTGTCATGCACTACTTGAGAAAATTGATCTGACATTTGAAGACTAATCTTTAAACTAACACTATGTACTTAAGCTTAGCATAAACATTGAAAACTACTCTACAGTTATACTTATACACGAGACATCCAGCATGATTACAATCAAACAGAAATCAGGTATTTCACTTCAAAATCGATACAAAACATGCTTAATTCTTTGGAATTTAAGCCCTAGCATACATGACTGAGCTCCAAACTTAATATTGCAACGCTAGAGGAAAAATAAAATGAAAAAATTAATGACATTGGCTTCTGTAGCTACTGCAACAATTCTCCTGAGTGCTTGTGCATCAACACCTACTGAAACACTTGCTATTCAAAAACCAAACAATCAATATGAAGTGTCAGGATTAGGCAAAACCCAAGTTCTTGCAAAAAATAATGCAATTTCTGCCGCGAACAAAACTTGTGGTAAGAATTCTGCGCCTGTCTTAATTGACGAAAAAACTGAATATAACGGCGCACTAAAAGGTGTTGTGGATGAACAGACTGGTAAACTCATTACTGCAGCTTCATCAGTTCTTGGCTCTGTGATCGGCACTAAAAATACAATCGAAAAAGACACTGACTACCAAACAACAATCACCTTCAGCTGTAATTCATCCCGCTAAAATTTCCTATAAAAAAAGTCCCTTTGATGGGACTTTTTTTTATTGAGCAATTAGCAATAACCATCTAAACGTGTCAATGGAATCTTTTGACCAATCGCTTTTTCTATCTCAGGTAAATAAAAAGCATCATCTTCTGACAAGAAACTGATACTCACCCCTCTTGTTCCTGCTCGACCTGTACGACCTATACGGTGTACATAATCATCAGACTGCTCAGGCAGAGTAAAATTAATCACGTGTGACACACCATCCACATGAATACCTCGACCAGCCACATCAGTTGCGATCATAATGTTGTGTTTGCCATTTTTAAATTGATCCAACATCTTTAAACGTTTATCTTGCGCAATTTCGCCAGACAACATTACTACCTTATAACCATCATGTTTAAGATGATCATACAGCTTACGGACTTGATCACGGCGGTTTGCAAATATCATGACTTTTTCAATTGGCTCATCACGCAATATTTCTTGAAGCAATTTGTATTTATCTGATTTCCCAACCACATAAACACGTTGCTCTACGTCAGCATTGGTTTTTTTCTCAGGCTCAATTTCGACAGTAACAGGTTCAAATAACCATTGTTGAGCAAGATTGAGTACATCATAACTAAACGTAGCAGAGAACATTAACGTTTGACGTTGTTCTTTGCGTGGAGAGAATCGAACAATGCGTTTTACAGAAGGAATAAACCCCATATCCAGTAAACGATCTGCCTCATCAATAACTAAAAATTCAATTTGATCCAACCAAATTTCTTTTTGTTCAGTGAAATCAATCAAACGACCTGGTGTCGCGACAAGAATATCAACGAAATTTTCATCCAGTTGTTTTTTTTGCTTATCAAAATCTACACCACCCACCAAAGTCAGAACATTTAAGTCGGTAAATTTAGTCAGATCACGTGCATCGTTTTCAATTTGAATCGCAAGCTCTCGCGTTGGCGCCATAATTAAGGCACGGGGTTCACCACGATAACGCTGTGCTTGTATCGGATTATTCAGTAAATCATTAATAACACTAATTAAGAATGCTGCGGTTTTTCCTGTGCCTGTTTGTGCACGTCCAATTGCATCATGCCCTGCCAACGTATATTTCAATACTTTCTGTTGAATGGGGGTCATTTCATTAAACCCTAAAGCATCAATCGCTTGCTTAAGTTGCGGATGTAAATTAAGGGTTTCGAAACCTGATGACATATAAGGGGCTCTACAATCAATATTTGATAATGGTCTATAGTATAAACAAAAAACGCCCCAATTTATCAAAATTGGAGCGCAACCTAATTTTCAGTGAAAAGTAGGATTAGTCTAAAGGCTGAACTTCTTCAGCTTGAAAACCTTTTTGACCTTGTACAACGCTGAATTCTACGCGTTGACCGTCACGAAGTGAACGGTGGCCTTCACCTTGAATAGCACGGAAATGAACGAATACGTCATCACCGCCTGCGCGTTGAATAAAGCCAAAACCTTTAGTATCGTTAAACCACTTAACAACGCCTTGTTCGCGAGCTGTCATAAGTTAATCCTCAGTTGGTAAGAAAAGGGACCACCCGGTGTTGCAAACAGCAGAGCAAACAAATTTTAAAACATTTTTTATTTCAAAGCTTGTAATCATTCTGTAAAACTATTAACAAAATCCCGGTTATATCCATTATAAATAAGGCTTAGAGAACAAATTTCTCTACGCAATCCTTAAGTACGCATTGAGCTTAACATGGGTACAACACAATTAATAGAAAAATTTTAGCTAATTATCTAACTAAAACTTGTATATTAATCACACAAATTTAGTGCAAAAATTGCACTTTATTTGAACAGTTCATCTAAATCATTTAATTTTATTCTTAAGTCACACTTTTGCTAGAATAATGACCAATTTCATTATTCAATCTCGTGTTTTACTATGTCTCAAGTATTAATCGATGCGATGGGTAAACCCTGCCCTTTACCTTTACTGCTACTAAAGAAATCGATGAAACAAAATAGTGCACCTCAGCAATTTTTATTAAAAGCTTCAGATCCGAACAGTCAAATCGATATTCAACGTTATTGTCAGCTACATAAATTGACATGCGCATTTAAACAAGTTTCGGATTCTGAATTTCATTACGTGATTGAATCTTAGGTGTTTTCATCTAAATTAATCATGGATAAATATTGTATTTAAATTTACATTTCACTACCCAAATCCGCTTAATTCTGTATGCTATAAGGATTAAGATGAATGTAATTGGTTTTTTAAACTATTTTCCTATAAGGAGTACTCATGACTGACAGCAGCAATCAATTGATGCCCCTGTCATTGTCTGCGCCCGGGGTCAATTTAGGTGCTTACATTAGTACTGTAAATCAGATCCCTATTTTGACAGCTGAACAAGAAAAAGAGTTAGCTGAACGTTATTTTTATGACCAAGATCTAGACGCAGCTAAAATGCTGGTGATGTCCCACCTTCGTTTTGTTGTGCATATTGCCCGCAGTTACGCAGGTTACGGCTTACCTCAAGGCGATTTAATCCAAGAAGGTAATTTAGGCTTGATGAAAGCCGTAAAACGCTTCGATCCCAATATGGGAGTACGCTTAGTTTCTTTTGCAGTACATTGGATTAAAGCTGAAATCCACGAATATGTGATTCGTAACTGGCGTATTGTTAAAATTGCGACAACTAAAGCTCAACGTAAACTGTTCTTCAACTTAAGAAGCTTAAAAAAATCGAGCAAGAAATTAACGCTCGAGGAAGCACAATCTATTGCGGCTGATTTAAATGTAACAGCTGAACAAGTTCTTGAAATGGAAGGTCGTTTAACAGCTTATGACGCAGCCTTCGAAGCTCAATCCGATGAAGATGATGAAAGCTCAGTTCATGTCGCTCCTGCGCTTTACTTAGAGGATAATCGTTATGACCCTGCTCGTTTAGCAGAGGAAGAAGATTATGAATCACAGAGCACCTCTGCTTTACATGAAGCAATGGATCAGCTGGATGATCGTTCACGCAATATTTTACAGCGCCGCTGGTTAGATGATGATAAGTCTACGTTGCATGAACTAGCAGCCGAATATAATGTATCCGCTGAACGTATTCGCCAGCTTGAAAAAAATGCCATGGACAAGATCAAGATCGCCATGTCATCAAATTAATACGATTACAAAAAAAGAGCTATAAGCTCTTTTTTTGTATTTACGCTATGCAAGTTTAAAAAAATCGTACGTCATGTATGTTATCGTATGACGCAATTTTCGATTGGGAATAACCTGATGTGGATCTCAATATCAGCCATTAATTTAGCACTTGCCGTAATGCTAGGTGCTTTCGGCGCTCATGGCCTTAAAGCTCGTGCAACCGAAGCCCAACTGACATGGTGGCAGACTGCAACTGATTATTTCTTTTATCATGCAATTGGATTATTAATACTCGCACTCATACCAAAAATAATTCCAAACTTTTCAACTCAATTCAGCTTTATCTTCATCCAGTTCGGTATCATTTTATTTTGTGGATCTCTATATCTCATGGCTTTAGGGCTCCCGCGCGGGTTAGGGGCAATTACACCTCTTGGTGGAGCATTGATGATTATTGGCTGGCTACTTTTAGCATGGCAAGCATTCAAAATTCAACATTAATTTGAAGGTCATCTGATGAATATTTTTTTAAATGGCGAGTCGATTCAAACGCAATGCCAAAACTTATTAGAACTGGTTCAAGAATTATCGCTAGAAGGTAAACGATTTGCTGTTGAAAAAAATGAAATGATCATTTCAAAAAGTAAACTGGCAGATACCCCTATTTCAGATGCTGACCGTATAGAAATAATTCATGCTGTTGGCGGTGGTTAACTCGGAGTAAATATGGAAGATAGTCCGTTGATCATAGGATCACGTTCATTTAGTTCACGACTATTAGTGGGCACTGGAAAATATAAGGATATGCAGGAAACTGACTTAGCAATCCAAGCCAGTGGTGCTGAGATCGTTACTGTTGCAATCCGTCGCGTAAACATTGGTCAAAATCCAGATCAACCTAACCTACTCTCAGTGATTCCACCGGAAAAATACACCATTCTTCCCAATACAGCTGGTTGCTTTGATGCCAATAGTGCCATTCGCACTTGTATGCTCGCACGTGAACTTTTAGATGGTCACAATTTAGTCAAGCTTGAAGTATTAGGTGATGAAAAAACGCTTTATCCTAATATTACTGAAACCTTAAAAGCTGCAAGAACATTGATCGATGATGGTTTTGAAATCATGGTTTATACCTCTGATGATCCTATCGTCGCGCAAGAACTTGAGAGTATGGGCTGTGTCGCTATTATGCCTTTGGGGAGTTTAATTGGTTCTGGTTTAGGTATTCTTAATCCACATACCATTTCTATCATCAAAGAAAATGCTAAAGTCCCTGTATTGGTGGATGCTGGGGTTGGTACAGCTAGTGATGCTGCTATTGCGATGGAATTAGGTTGTGATGGCGTACTCATGAACACTGCAATTGCTGCTGCACAGAATCCGATTCTAATGGCTTCTGCTATGAAAAAAGCCGTTGAAGCTGGACGCGAGGCTTATCTTGCTGGTCGTATGCCACGCAAACGTATGGCAAATGCAAGCTCTCCAGAAACTGGATACTTTTTTAAATAAAAAAAACCCACTTTTTAAAGTGGGTTTTTTCTTAACTCACTCGACGATACAAAGGATCATCCAATCCATCAATTTTGATAAAGTTAGGTAAATCTTTTATTCTTTCAATCCAAGCGCGTACGTTTGGATAAGGCTCTAGAGAAATATCACCCATAGGTGCTAACGCGACATAGACAAACACTGCGATATCCGCAATAGTTGGTCTATTATTCGCTAACCATTCACGGTCTTTGAGCACACCATCTAAAATAGCCAAAGATTTGTGACCACGTATTTTCACCTCTTTAAATGTTTGCTCAGTACTTTCTAATCCCAAACCATTGTATGGACCTTTGAAAGACAATATCGCGCGTGCCTTGAAAACCCCGAATTGCACCCAACTGGCAGCAAAGGCAAGCCAATCTACAATTTTAGCTTGTTCTACTAAATCTTCAGACCACCATGTGTTTTTATCTGAATATTTACCTGCTAAATACACCAAAATTGCGGCAGAATCAGTTAAAACAATATCGCCATCTACTAATGCTGGCACTTCGCCTTTAGGATTAATTTTTAAAAATTTCTCACTATGCTGTTCATCACTGAAATAATCTAGTTCTACAATTTCAAGATCCACTTTCAATAATGCTGCTAACAGACGTACTTTATAACTGTTACCTGATTCGTTGTAAGAATATAATTTCAAACTCATTTTTTAGTCCAACGATTTAAATACAAAATATAAATATCAGATTTAAATCAGCAACTTAAATAATGTTTAGTTCAAAAAATATCATGAATAACGATATCTTATTTAATGAATTACCACTGAATCTGAAACGAATTATGATGAAAAATTTGTCTTTTTAATGCTCTCTATTTCTGAAAAATATTTGTGAAATTTCTTTGAAAATTTTAGAGTAAAAAAAGAGCCTTTCGGCTCTCTCTCGAAATAAACGGAACGAAACCTTACCTGTTAAGGAATCAATCCTTCATCTCGCATCGCAATCTGTACAGACTGACGCTCTGCAACTTTATTGCGTATATGAATAATATTTTTATAATGACTCAAGTCATGTTCAATATGATTAGACCAATTGGTGAGTACAAATAAGTACGCATCTGCAGGTCCAAAATTATCATCTACCAAATAATCATTATTTGATTCACCAATGGTTTTATCAATGAAAGTCAGTAAACGATCAACTTCGGCATACGCTTTTTGTTTAGCATCTTCCGTGAGTGGTGCACCAAAAAACACTGCATAAGCATCGTGTAATTCAGAATTTAGATAACCAAGCCACTCCAGTACTTTTGCTCGACCTAATCCAGAAGGTGGAATTAAATCTTGAGCAGGATCATGCTGTGCCAAAAATGGTAAAATTGCGACATTTTCCGTTAAAATTAAGCCAGGATTAATTTCTAGCGCCGGCACATAGCCTTTAGGATTAATTGCGAAGTAATCTTCGCCTTTTTCAGTGGTATGAGTTTTAAGATCAACACGAACCAAATCAAAATCAACATTAATTTCATTTAAAATAATATGCGCTGCGAGTGAACATGCACCTGGCGAATAATACAACTTCATACTTTTTCCTTGTTATCTAACTACTATCATTTTTAAATTGCTTCACGCTTTTTTTCAATAAGAACTGTTTTTTAAATTGCAAGCAAGCGTAAACATCGATGATCTCTTTATGAATATTGTGCAGATTGAATTAATTTTCAAGCTTTTTTCAGCTTTTATTTGTGTGATGTTTTACCATAGCGCTGCTACATCTTTGTGAAAGGCAAATTGTGATTTATTTAAAGAAAGATCAGTGGTTTTCTAACATTCGAACTGACGTACTTGCAGGCTTAGTCGTAGGCTTAGCTTTGATTCCTGAGTCAATCGCATTTTCGGCAATTGCTGGCGTTGATCCTCAGGTAGGTCTATATGCCTCATTCTGTATAGCTGTTACGATCGCCTTCTTTGGTGGTAGGACTGCTATGATTTCGGCTGCTACAGGTGCGATGGCGCTGCTGATGATCACTCTTGTTAAAGAACACGGATTACAATATTTATTGGCAGCTACGATTCTGACAGGTGTAATTCAAATTATCGCTGGATATCTCAAAGTCGCAAAACTCATGCGTTTTGTTTCCCAGTCAGTGGTCTATGGTTTCTTAAATGCTTTAGCGATTCTCATTTTTATCGCTCAATTTCCAGAAATTGCTCAAATGAATAGCTTAGGCTATATATTTTTAGCGATTGGTTTATTGGTCATTTACGCATTTCCCTATTTACCCAAAATCGGAAAAATCATACCATCGCCATTAGTGTGTATTATTGTACTCAGTGTATTGGCACTTCTACTTGGCGCTGACATGAGAACAGTTAGTGATTTAGGTGCATTCCCAGATACCTTGCCTGTATTTTTAGTTCCTGAAATTCCATTCAATCTCGACACTTTACTTATTATTTTACCGTACTCTCTCACGCTCGCCACAGTTGGTTTGCTTGAGACCATGATGACTACGACTGTGATTGATGAAATGACTGAGTCTGAAGGAGATCGTCATCAAGAATGTCGCGGTCAAGGGATCGCGAACATGGTAAGTGGCTTTATGGGGGGTATGGCTGGATGTGCAATGATCGGTCAATCCATCATCAATGTCAGCTCAGGTGCAAGAACAAGATTATCGACATTAGTGGCTGGTGTTTTTTTGCTATGTCTCGTGGTCTTCTTTAAAGATTGGTTGGCTTATATTCCTATGGCTGCTTTAGTCGCCATTATGATCATGGTCGCGTTCACCACATTTAATTGGGATTCAGTAAAAAATTTCCGCAAACATCCCGTGCAAAGTAATGTTGTCATGCTTACTGTCGTGGTGATTGTTCTTGCAACACATAACCTTGCTCTAGGCGTATTGATTGGTGTAGTTCTGTCAGCCTTATTTCTCATTAATAAACTCGAGAGTGAAGTAAAAGTTCAATCTGAATTAGAAAATCACGTGCGCTACTATACGGTGAAAGGTCAAATATTTTTCAGTAGCGCAGAAATTTTTTATGCATTTTTTGATTTCAAAGAAGATATCAAGCAAGTAGAAATAGATCTCAGCTATGCTCATATTTGGGACATCACTTCTGTCAATATGTTAGCGAATGTCGTGGCTAAATTTGAAGCCCAAGGGACTCAGGTACGTGTGATTGGTCTAAACCAAGCGAGCGTAACATTGATAGAACGTATCTCAAATACTTAAAAAAAGAGCCAAATGGCTCTTTTTTACTGTTAAGTTTTAGGAATGGTTTCTGCGTCTCCAACCAACCAAGGCTAACAGGCTTAATCCTAAAATGGATAGCCAGTTCAACGAACCACCACCTGACTTAGTGTCACGCTGTGGCTGCTCAGCATTTGTTGAGCTATTGAGCTCTAAGTCGACAATCACTGGATCATGATCAGATGATCTAAATGCATGATCAGCATAAAAGAGCGACTTCTGCTCTGTAGTCTTAAATTCTTCGTTATAATCTAGATTCGTTGGCTCATCAGCGTTGATGTGCCATACAAATGCACGCTTAACCGCAGGAAATAGCGAAGCATCAGCTAAAGCATGATCCAAATTACCTGCTCCACCAAATCCAGCTTTGTTACTGTCGACACCAAATACATAGGTATATGCCTGTTCACCGAGCCCTACAACCTTGTCCGCCAGTACATTCGTATAATTAGCACGCTCTAAAGCCAAAATTGGATCTTCTTTTGCATAACTATTTAAATCACCAATCAAGAGCGTATTCGTATGACCTGTAATTTGCGTTGGATTCTTTGCAATCCACTGCATGAGTTGTTGTACCGCTTTAACCCGTGTCGCATTCCAACACCCCTGACCATCACCTTGATCCGCATCAGCAGATTGATCATTTGAAGGACAACTTCCTTTAGACTTCAAATGATTCGGAATAACCGTAAAGATTTTACCGCCACTCACTGGTTGAAAACTTTGAGCAAGGGTCACTCGATTTCTTTGTGACTGGTCATCAAACACTGCAGCAGCGTTAACAGGTTTTACACGCTTACTGTTGTAAATAATCGCAACAGCAATCGCATCATCACCTAATCGATTTGAATTTGGCGGAGTGATATATTTCCACTCCGATCCAAGTGCTCGTGTTAAATATGCAATGGCACTATTTTCACCATAACCATTATTCGCAATTTCCATTAAACCAAATACATCAGCATCGATTTCTTTCATTGCACTGACTATTTTGGTATGTTGCTTCTCAAACTCAGCTTTGCTGCTAGCACCTCGCTCAGTTGGAAAACCATTTAAACCATTATCATAGTTCAAAACATTGAAAGCCACGACACGGGTTTGGTTTGAATTTTTCTGAATCATTGGTGGCCGCGGGTTATTGGCTTTAATTTGGATTTGAGTACGACCTTGTACAGGTTGAATACGCCAAGAATTAAATCGATATTCTAGAATACCCTCAACAGCATTTAACTGATCACCTGCACGTAGGGTATTTAAAGCACTAAACTGACTTGGCAGTGTAGGCGTTAAATTTTGTGCATTATATCCATCATCAAGTTCAATTTTGGACAAAAGATTTTTTTGCGCCAATGCCGTTGCTTCTGCTGATTTAGCTGGATAAATATTGGTCGGCATAAACAAACGTCCTAGACTTAATGACAGTTGTCCGTAGCGACCATAATTGTAATTTTCACTTACCGTTAATGTTTGAGGGATTTTAACCAACATACCTTGATAACGCTTTGGCGCATGCCCTGACGCGTTAGTTAAACTCTCAAATGGTAACTCGATTGATAATGGCGTTATCCAAGCGCTTGCCGCTTGATTACAAGTTAAAATATTTTCGGATAAATTATCAATCTGTAACTGATTTTGATATTCAGTTAATCGACCTTTAAGAACGACTTCTTCTCCGACTTTTCCTCCTTTTATAGGACTTGAAGCAGGAGCATATACAAAAATCGCGTTAGTTAGATCGGGTTTTGCTTTGGCATCAGGGGTTTGGATATAGAAACCTGAGAATCCATTCGCATAACGATAATCCGCAGTAATCACCCCCTTCACAGTATAGTTTTGATTCTTAGCTGCTTGTGAGAGTTCAGCGATAGGTGTATTCGCAGAGTTACAACTTAGAGTCGTCGGAGATGGCTCTATTGGTTCATTTGTACTAATCGCTAAATACTGGTTAAAAGCATTGCGATCCGACCATTTAGCCCACTCTTTTTGAATTTCAAAGGGTGCAGATGGATCTATCGAAACGACATCATGTGTTTTCTTTGTACGTTCAAAGCTTAAACCGGTTGCCCAGTTTTGCTGTATTCCAATCGCACCAAAACGGTCGACAGCCACATTGTTTTTATAGAGAACAATTGCATCATCGCCATTAAATGATAGGTTAGCAGTTTGCTGAACTGCTTCACCCAATTCAGTTTTTAAATTTGAATGTCCAATTAAAAAGTGCTGCTGAGCTGTTAAAGTTCCTTGCAGCTTAACCGTCAAATTCGCGGTGGTTAGACCATTCGGAAATATTTTTAATTGATACGCGGATAAATCAACAACACCTCCATCTGGATTGTATAGTTCAATACCTTTCTTGTTGTTATTACCATCCACATACTGGCTGATCATGAGTTCAGCATACGGCGTTGAACTAAATCCGATCAAACATAAAGATAATGTGAGTTTATTGAACACCCATTTATTTAGCGTTATTTTATTCATTTTAAGTCTTATTCATTGTTCATATTATTTTCCAAGCCTAGTGTACAGGCATGACAAGTAGATGAACAATTCATGACATTTTGAAAAAGTCCATGAATAGATCGACAAATCATTGATAGCTACGTAGTGCTTTCAGGTAGAAAAAGGTTTGACTTAGGAGACTCAGGTCTTAAAATACCGCATTCGAATTTTTTCTCATTTGCCAAAGTTATGTCGAACGATCAATTAGACCCGCAAGTTGTAGAATTAGACAACTTGAACGAGCATCGCGAAATTGTCACATTTATGCGCCGTTCATCTCCGTTGAATACTTCTCAACGAACTGCGCTTGAACAATATGGTCACTTAATTTTGGAATATCCTGTTGGTGATTTACGTCAGCAATTTGAGCATCCTGAACGTCCATTGACGGTTGAAATCGGTTTCGGTATGGGGCGCTCTCTTGTACTTATGGCAAAAGCCAATCCTGAACGCAATTATGTCGGCATCGAAGTACATGTTCCCGGCATTGCACAATGTGTATATGAAGCGGGTATGGCTGGTTTGACAAACTTACGTTTACTTGATGCGGATGCAATTCAAGTTTTGCGTGAAATGCCAGATAACAGTATCAATGCAATTCAACTTTATTTCCCCGATCCTTGGCAGAAAAAACGTCACCATAAACGTCGCTTCGTCTCACACGATCGTATGCCTTTAGTTGAAGAAAAACTTGAAATGGGTGGAACATTCCATGCTGCGACCGATTGGGAACCCTATGCAGAATGGATGTTAGATGTATTAGATAACCGCCCTCGTTTAGAAAATATGGCGGGTAAAGGTAACAGTTATCCTCGTCCTGACTGGCGTCCTCAAACTAAGTTTGAACGTCGTGGAATTGAAGAAGGCCATAAAATTAACGACTTCTTATTTAAAAAGATTCAATAATAAAAAAACAGGACTTAAGTCCTGTTTTTTTATTCTGATTGTCTTTTATAAATTTGATCACTCACCACACTATACACTTGGCTTAAATCCGTACGTCCAGCCTGCGCCAGCATCTCTTGATGCATATGGATAATGTTTTGATCACCACGCATCGCTGGACCAGTTTGCACCTGTTTTGGGGGATTTAAAGTCGCTTTTTTCGCAGTTTCCAAAATCAATGGGTACAATAAATTAAAATCGACTTTTTGTGCATCTACGAGCTGCTTAGCGACGTCATAGCAGTAGTTGGTAAAGTTACACGCGAAGACAGCTGCTAAATGCAAACTCAAGCGCTGTGTTGAGTCATATTGATAAACCTTTTGACTCAACTCTTTTGCCATTTGAGTCAAGGATGCTAAATCCTGGTCGCTCATCGCTTCAACAAATATTGGCGTACTCAACCAATCAATTTGACTTTCAAAGCTAAAGGTTTGTAGTGGATAGAACACACCTGCACGCTCATGATATTGCGTGATTTTAGAGATATGGGTACTGCCAGACGTATGTACAATTAAAGCCTGAGGAAGCTGTTTTGCAACTTTTTCAGCAACTTCTTCAATTGCCTTATCACTCACCACCAATAATGCAATATCAACAGTGTCTTCGAGATCTTCAATTGCATTGCATGGTCTAGCTCTTACTAAAGCCGCCAACAAATTGGCTTTAGATTGCTCTCGACTAAACACTTGGACAATCTCATGATGCTGACTCAATACCTGAGCCAAATGATGAGCTACGCGCCCTGCTCCAATCACACTAATACGCATATCGCTTCCACATATATTCTGTATACCTAAGCATGCCGATAAAAAAAGAGCGAATCAATTCGCCCTTTTGCTATATTGTAATGAATTAATTAAACACATTGTTTAGGTACACAATTCTCTCATTGGTCTTTTGAATGAAACATTTAGAATATTGCATCTCAACATTCATTTGATTCATTTCATTGTCCCAATATTGATAATGTTGCTGATAAGTTTCGCGTTCTTTTTCTGGGATACTTTCAATTGACTTTTGAGAGACCACTTTACAGTCCACGTCACGACGTTCGAACCATTCAGTTTGATCGCTCTTTAGCTGCTCTTTTTGTTCGCCGCTCAAATTATCCCAAGTTAAATTAAGTCGCTCGACAGCTCTTGCTTGCTCTTTATCTAAATCAGATTTTCTCAATTGCATAGCTTTGAGTGCCAAGGCCTTTTGTTTTTGTTGAACAGCCTCATACTCTTCGTAAGCTTTTGATTCATTCTGATTTGCTTTACGAAATGCTTCAAATTGAACAGCATATCTCGTCATACTTGCAGCAATATCTAACAATGCATTATCAGGTTGCACACTCAGCATTAAACCTTCTTTATCCGTCTTGGTAATCTCATAATTCAAAGTGCCTGTGAGCTTATCTTGCCCATAACTGATATTGCCATGAACATCATTAATCCAATGTTGGAGCGTATAACTACCTTCGTCATGTTCACATTCGTATTCGCAAGGTTTTTCAAGGTATGCATTTTCAGCACGACGTTGAAGCCCCTTCGGCAGGTGGATAACCAACTGGCTTGAACACGTCAATTTGTTTGTTGCATTTGAAGGATCACTCGTTGTTGTAATCGACTTGAGTTCAAATCTAAGCGATGAGTTGATTTGGGAAAGTAATTTTAAATCTGACTCATACTGATCTGTTGCTTTTAAACGACGATCTAAAATGTTGTTATATTCCTGTTGCGCAAAGCGTTCAATTTCTTTGACATTCGTAGGAGAAGTACAACTCCAATCAGCAATTTCTACATTCTGTGAGGTGTCTTTGCTTTTCTTATTCAGATCACAACCTGCAACGAAGATGGTAGAGATAATCAAAGCCAATTTAATCTTATACGTCATTTTTTATACCGCATATTTATAATTTTGACATATTTAATCAAATAAAAAACAACAACTCCATCACATTTTTATTTTTTTAAAATTTGATGCGTAAAAGCTAACGCTCAACAACCCTGTTTAATCAATGCCTAACTTAGAGTGAAAATTTTTTGCTGTAATTCAGATGTTCGACTAATCGCCATATTTGTTTCGCAATTCAATCGAAAAACTTCAGGATTATCGGCGCCTTCACTATTTAATTTACATTCTAAATTACGCTTTTTTGCCCACAGTTCTTGCTCGTATTGTATTTTTTGGCGTGCTTGAAGTGAAGCTCTACTCCATACAGAATTTAGATCCTCATTGGCTTGATCTAATTTAAGTTGTGCTTCAGCAATAAGAATGGATTGATAATCATCTGATGTTTTATTTTGCTGATTTAAAAGTGCTTGTTTCTTTTGACGATCTAACACTAAAGCCGTCAAACGTGATGGTTTTAAATGGGCATCTATTAGAACTTTTTGCATAAAACTGGTGAAATGTAGTGCATTCACCAATTGTACAGTTACTTCATGCTCTGAAATTCGTACACTATAATTTAACTCAGTAGAAATCTGATTGTTCTCAAAGTTTAATTGAGAAAGTGCAGCTGATTCTAAAACATTTGACTCTCGATTTAATGCGCGCGATACATCAGCATCCGTCAGATAATTTGATGGTAGTTCAGCAGTGACTCTTGCTGTACACATCGTCTGATCAGAGGATCTCATTTTCTTTATTTTATCAATGTTTTCAATTTTAAATTGAACTGGTTTCAAACTACGCTGTAAGAGTTGACCATCTATAATAACTTGATCATTTTCTATAATACTTTTGAGTTGAGTCGCTGAGATATTCGCGATGTCTTTATGGATGACTTGTTCGAGTTTTAATTGCACTTCAGGTTGATCACAACGATTAAAAGCATACATGATTGAATACACTTGTTGGCATCCTGACAATGCACCAACCATGCACAATGTGGTCAATGTTTTCATCCGAAGTTTCATGCTACTCCCCCAATCAAACTCAAGCTCTTGATACCAAACCTCATTGGTTTTGTTTTGATTCTTATTAAAGCTCTCAGTTAAATTTTATTAAAAAATACAGATCTTCATAAAATATACTGAATCATGAATTATTCAATCATCCAAAATAAAAAAGGCCGATATTAATCGACCTTTAAATGATTGAATTCACATTATTTTATGAAAGTACGAATTACCTTACCTTTGACTTTTTGATTAATCAACGGTGTATTTTTACCTTGAGAAATAATAGAAGATTTATCAAGTGTCCATTCCAAATCTGGATCAACCAGCACCCATCCAGCCTGTGCTTTCCATGTCTCAGTCATTTGTGCAACAGCAGCTGGCGCACTCGTTACTTTTTCAACCCACTCTAATGGACTAAATAAACCTTCTTCAATCAATTTGATTCCAAAAGGAACATATGAATCAAAAGCAGTAAAACCTGGCAAAGTCTCTGCAAAAGGTGCCATTTTTGCAGAACTACTGAGTGGTTCATGATGCGTACAAATCGCGTCAATTACTCCAGATTTCACTCCCTGACGAAGTAACTCTTTATCAGACTCTGAACGCAAAGGTGGACGTACATGTGCCAAGGAATTGAATCCATCAATTAAAGATTCCGTAAGATGTAACTGATGCATTGCAACATCACACGTGACTGGCAATCCTTTTTCCTTCGCGATACGTATTAACTCAACCGAAGCACCACAAGACAGTAATCCGAAGTGTGCGCGGACTTTTGTCGCCTCTATCATTAATAGATATTTTGCGATCGCGACCGTTTCTGCCAAAGCAGGAATCATTGGTAAACCTTGGCGTGAAGCAATAAAGCCTTCATGCACACAGCCATCTTTCGCAATTTGAGGCTCTTCAGCATAGAATACGACAGTTAAATTCAAACCTGCAGCATATTCAAGCGTACGAAGCACCACATCGTCATTCGCAAAAGGTGCATTTGCATTTGATACAGCAGTACAACCACCCTTTTTTAAACCTGCCATGTTGGCTGGTTGATTTCCTTGAAGCCCTTGTGTTTGTGCACCTATCACTTCAAGGTAAATCCCGCCATCTAACATTGCCTTTTCAACAAGACCATGAATTAAAGCACCATTGTCCTGAACGATAGGTTTTGAATCTGGTGGGGTAAATACATGTAAAATGCCATTTTCACGTGCTGCTTTACCTTCAGATTTCAACGTTCCATGTTGTTGTTGACCTGGCTCTCGTAAACGTGCACACAAATCAACCATCGTTGGCATCAACCATTTGCCTTGCCCATCGATGCTTTCATGCACATCTGAAGTCGCTTCGATGCGTTTTCCATCTTGAATAAAAATAGTTTGTATTTGATCAGTTTGAGCAATTGGATCTAGGACGCGTACATTTTCGACTTTAACAATAGACATGACTGATTCCTTATACCGCAACTGCTTCAATTAAACCTTGTTCTTGTAACTGACCCTGCATCGCCAGCGCGAGAACTGCCATACGCACCGCAATACCATTGGTCACCTGATTCAAAATCACTGATTGAGGACCATCTGCAATACTTGAATCAATCTCAACACCACGATTCATCGGCCCTGGATGCATCACGATACAATCAGGTTTGGCCAAAGCCAAACGCTCTTTGTTCAAACCATACATTTTGTAAAATTCAGCTTGTGAAGATAATGCAGGTGAATCGATACGTTCATTTTGAATACGTAAAGTAATGATGACATCACAATCCTTAATCCCAGCTTCCATATTGTTAAATAGGCGAACACCTTCACCATATTCATCGAAGCCATAAGGAAGTAACGTATTCGGCGCAATCACACGAATATCTTTACAACCTAATGTTTGCAATGCAGCCACATCAGAACGTGCAACTCGTGAATGTTTAATATCCCCAATGATCGCAATGGAAATATCTTCAAATTTTTTATTGGTTTCACGGCGAATCGTAAGCATATCCAACATTGCTTGTGTTGGATGCGCATGACGTCCATCACCCGCGTTGATAATCGCAACAGTTGGACAAACATCCTTCGCAATAAAATGTGCAGCACCCGATGAAGAATGTCGAACAACAAAGATATCGGCCGCCATTGCTTCTAAATTCCACAGTGTATCTCTCAGTGTTTCGCCTTTAGAAGTACTTGAGCGAGCAATATCAATATTGAGCACGTTGGCAGAAAGACGTTTTGCCGCTGCTTCAAATGTCGTTCGTGTACGTGTCGAATTTTCGAAAAACAGATTCATTACCGTTTTGCCTTCAAGCATATTATTGGTAATGAGCTGATTTTGGTCATTAAAAAAGGACTGTGCAGTGTCCAATATTTTTGTAAGAGTTTCTTTTGAAAGGCCTTCGATGGTGAGGAAGTGTTTGAGATTCCCATCTTGGTTGAGTTGAATCTGGCTCGGTGTATGCAATGCAGCGAAGTGCATGAGAGATTCCTTATACGTTAAGTTAACGTATTATACAGAAATTCTTTTCTGACCGCAGTTTAACTTTTAAACATTAGTTTTTTAAAAACTAGAAACCAATTAAATTTCAAAAATATAATTATTCCAAATACAACCACGCTGCCATAATTCACGCTTAATACATATATTTGCAACAATTCGAGACCTTTCCAATAATGGAAGTATATCTCCAACTGCAATTTTTATTGGTACATCAGGTATCAGATATTGCATTCTAGCAACTTGTACATTATTGGTGTCTATTTCAATCACTAGGCACTAACTTGAGTAAATTAATGATTGATTTGTGTCGTTGAATAATAAATCCCACCTTTCGGAATATGGTCCTTTCCTCCTTCTTCTAAAGAAAGCCATTAGATAAATACCGAAAATATTGGTTTAGGTTTCATCCTATTTAGCAATAAGTTTTTAAAAAATTTAATTTTTATAAGTTTACATGATACTTTTTTTCATGATCTTTCAATATCTAAAAATATGGACATTACCCCTTTTTTAAATTTATAGGCGCTGTAGTTTAGATTCAACGAGATTGATAACATGAGTAAATTCAACGCCAATAGAATATTCCATCTTTATCAAAAACAACAGATTCTTTCACTGTCTGTCTCTGCCCATTTTTCCAAACACGTGTCTGTATATCCACCTGAAACTTTCCATCATCACGATTGATCCATGCGATAGGTGTTGTTTCAATTCGATCATAATAATTAGAACGATAAAGACCCAACTTCCCCAAATTCATTCCTTCAACTTGACTAATATCAATTTCTTCTAGTAAATCTTGTCCAAATTGCATATAAATTGTGATTTTGTTCTTTCTATCTTGTTTTTGAGTGTCAATCGCTAAGGTCTTTTCGGCGTTCCATAACGCATGTGTTGAAATTTGTGCGTATATTTGCCCTTGAAAGAGAAAAAACAGACTCAATATTAAAGCGATTTTTTTCATATGGTTATTTTTTTGGCATTTTTATTGATTCAATTTAACCATAAAAATGCGCCCAACACATCTGAAGTGAAATAAAGATTAAAATCAATCCCATCCAAATATTAAAAATTCTTGCTCGATTTCCCACATTAAGAAACTGAGCCAATTTTTCCCCTGCATATCCCCAAAGCCATAAAGAGACATAGCAGACCATAAAATAAATCAAAACAAAAAGCGCTAAATAAACACTATTCTCTGAAGCTGAAAATAGAGCTGTACCTGAAACAGCGGCAATCCAAGCTTTTGGATTCAGCCACTGCATTAAAGCACCTTGCGTAAAATTTGGAATTTTCTCTAGATCTTGTTGATCCGTTTGAATTTTCTCGCCTTTAGCACTTAAAATATTCCAGCCAATCCAAACCAATAGAGCCGTTCCTAACAGCGCAATAGCATCCAAAAGAACCGGATACAATAAAATAATCTGATATAAACCAAAGCAAACTGCTGCAAGTAAAGCAGTAAATCCAATGGTAGCACCTGAAATAAAAGCAAAAGTTTTTCGAACACCAAAGTTCATACTGCTACTGAGAATAGTTAAATTAACAGGTCCAGGAGAGATAGACATCGATAATGAAAAAGTAAACATAGAGAAAATTAAAGCCAGCATATTTTTTATCTTTTAGTGTTTTTTTAGTTTTATGGGGCTATATCAACCAGTTTCAATCAATCTTTAAATTTAAATTATTTTTAAAATGGTTGTATCAGCGCATTAAAGCAGTTTTAAAATCAAAAATAAGTTAAAATATGCGATTGCTTTATTTGTCTTTGGGAATGTTCATGAATTCTAAACCTCGTCTTTCTACATATTGGGTTACCTGTGCAGATGGGCTTGAAACCTTACTTCAAGAAGAAATTGAAGGTTTAGGAGTACAAAACGTTGAACGTTTCCCTGGGCGATTGGTTTTCAAAGGTCAATTGGCTGATGCCTACCGCATTTGTATGTGGTCTCGTCTTGCATCACGTGTTTTGACGCCTATTCATACGTTTGAAGTTGAATTTACTCACGATGCACGCGATGTAGCTGAAGAACTCTACGAAGGTGCAAATAGTTTTGACTGGTCGCTTATTTTTGCACCTCAAAGTACATTTGCTGTGCGTTTACATGTTGAACGTGAGATCAAGGTCAATAGCCAATTCGCCACATTACGTGTAAAAGACGGTATCGTAGATTCCTTCATGGAGGCTGTCGGTAAACGTCCAAGCATCGATATCAAACAACCAGAAATTACCATTTATGCTTTGGCTGGTAAGAAAGAACATACTTTTTGTTTAGATTTGTCTGGTGATTCATTGCATAAACGTGGCTATCGCCACTATATGACTGATGCACCCATCAAAGAAAACTTGGCTGCAGCCATCCTTCAACATGCAAAATTAATTGAAAAGAATCCAGATATTGTTCTTGATCCAATGTGTGGTTCAGGAACATTCATTATTGAAGCTTTGATGATGTTAACTGACCGTGCTCCTGGTTTGGTTCGTCGTTTCGGCTTTAATGGCTGGAATGGTCATGATCATGATCTTTGGATGCAAATTAAAGGTGAAGCTGCGGAACGTCACAAAGTTGCCTTAGAAAAACCGCTTCCAAAATTCTATGCCTTTGACGCAGATTGGGAAGCAGTAAAAGCAACCAAAAATAATATCCGCGCTGCAGGATTTGAGGCATTGCTAGATCAAATTCAAATAGAAGAGCGCACCCTTTCTGATTGGCCAGATTTTAAGGCAGAAGGTAAATCTGTGGTCGTTGTCACCAACCCACCTTATGGTGAGCGTCTTGGTGATAAAGGCTCTAGCCGTTCATTCTATCTTGGTCTATCTGGCTTACTTCAAAAGAACTTTGCCAACCAAACTGCCGCAGTTATTGCAGCTCAAATTGAACAAGCAGACGTGTTGGCATTTAGCGAAACTCAAACACTTCGCTTAATGAATGGTAAGCTACCTATTTATATTCGCTCAGGTAAGATTAAGCCGCCTGTTGTGACACAACCTTTCTTAGCCAATTGGCAACCACTTCAATTCGATAAAATTGAAGGTGCTGAAGATTTTACAAATCGCCTGCAAAAGAATATGCAGAATTTGAAAAAATGGGCAGTAAAAGAAAATATCTATTGTTTGCGAATTTATGATGCTGATCTACCAGACTTCAATGTCGCCGTAGATCTATATGGTGACCGATTGCATGTTCAAGAATATGCCCCACCAAAATCAATCGATCCTGAAAAAGCGAAAAAACGTTTTAATCTTGCTTTACAAGCTATCCGTGCTGTCACAGGTTTAGGTCGCGATGCCATTTTTATCAAGACTCGTGCTCGTCAGGAAGGTAAAAACCAATACACAAAACAAAGTACTGCCTCTAAACGCTTTATCGTTCAAGAAGGCAAAGCGAAAATTTTGGTTAACCTCACAGATTATTTGGATACTGGCCTTTTCCTCGACCATCGCCAAATTCGCTTACGCATCGCTGCTGAAGCAAAAGGTAAACATTTCCTTAATCTATACAGTTATACCTCAACTGCAAGTTTACATGCTGCGTTAGGTGGTGCTGCGAGCACGACCAGTGTCGACCTTTCAAATACTTATTTGAACTGGTCTAAAGAAAACTTTGTCTTAAATGGTTTAACGGTTGATCATGCTGACCAACAACACCAGTTCTTTGCCAGCGATTGTTTTGAATGGTTAAAAGAAGGTCATGAACAATATGACTTAATCTTTATCGATCCGCCAACGTTCTCGAACTCTAAAAAATTCCATGGTACGTTTGACGTTCAACGTGATCACTTATCCCTGATTAAACGTGCAATGAATCGTTTAACCACTGGTGGTACGCTGTATTTCTCAAATAACTATCGTGGTTTCGAATTAGACGACGAAATCAAAGCGTTTTATGACATTGAAGAACTCACCCATGAAACAATTGGTCTAGACTTTAAACGTAATACTAAAATTCATCGTTCATGGAAAATTAGACACCTTCAAGCCTAATGACTAGAGAGCTGGACCAATAAAAAAAAGGGCAATTCGTTTGCCCTTTTTTTATTTTTTTAAATTTTTTGAAGGTGAATATTCCTTTGTCACAATAATGGTTGGATCTGTTGAAACATAGACAGTGCGTGGTAGCGTATCATAAGGATAATACGTCAGTGGTTTAATGGTTTTGCTAATCTGCTCTGGATCTGCTTTTTTGCTCAATTCAAAATCAGAAACTGCATTTGAAACCAATTGCTTCTGATTAAACTCTTCTGCTTGAGTCTGAGCCAAATGTTGTTGATTTTGTATTTGTACCTCAGCGCTCTGTGATACTTCTTTTTTTAATTCTTGCACTAAATTTTCATTCAAATTCTGATCAATCACTTGCTGTTCGATGAGTTCAGATTCATCTAATTGCTGTGCAGTTGCCCATTGGAAACCACACATCAGCATGCAAGAAATTAAAATTGACCGTCGAAAAGTAACACTTATGAATTCCATTTTTTATCTCGAGAATTATTATTGTAATTTTATTTATATATTTATTAATTACAGCTAATCAAGTGCGTTCACTCGCATTCCGATGAACGCACCATATTCTTAAATACGACTCACTTCAAAGTAAGAGTATTTAGAACGATCAATCACGTCATAGGGTTTACTTTCATAACTATGAAGCGTGTGAACTGCTTTCATTTTATGTGATGAACACTGCTCTAGAACTTGCTTACGTGGGTCATTCTCAACCACAGTCACACAAAATGATGTTTTACCCTGAGCTTTCACCAATGTATTTACTTTGGTCAGCATAAACTTTAGTACGTCTAACGCACTTGGATCACAGAGGAAACTATGCGTCATGAGATAATCAAAGGATTGCCCTTCTTCGGGAAGCGTTAACTGTCCAGTAATTCGAGCATAAGTGTTATAGACAGGTTTTAACAGTTTTAACGTTGTAGAATAACTCGCCACTTTAGTTTGTTTGAAATCTTTTTGATCCCACAAACCAAATAAACCTACGATTTTATGATCTGAATTGAGCACTAAATGAAAGTCTTCTAATCTCAGCCCATACCAAAAAGGATGATTAGCTTCCAATAACTGTCTAAAGTCATAATCAGGTAAAAAATTATAATGGGAAGCCATTTCTTGTATAAAACCATTGACCGCATCAATCTTATCTATGGTCATTGTTTCAAGGCGAAGTTCAGCAGACTGCTTAAACTTAGGCACCTTAGAAATGGTAAAAGTGGTCATCGAATCAAAGATATAAGGTAAAGCATATCCTTCTCTTTCACGATGCATCATATTACGAGCTACTTTATTATCTTCTAAAATCACACTCTGGAAGATAATTTCACGAGGGAAACATTCAAAAATGTATTCCATAAATACATTAAACGCTTTTTTACCCCGAGCTGTAAGTTTGATTCGTAAATCTGATACATAGCGTAATTGTTCAGTGACGCCATTGATCCAATACGATTTCCAACCGATGTTCATCATGGCAATAATTTGATCAGGCTGATCTTGATGTACGACAACCAAAATTTCAGGCTTATTATATTGTGCATGTGTAGCCCGAAAATAACTCGGTTTCCGCTCAAATGAAATCACCATACCGTTACTCGGCATACTTTCAGAAATCAGCTCAATCAATTGAGGATCATCTTGCTCCGCAGCATAACGTAGATAAAATTCAGGCGAGATTTTTGATCGATATAGTAAATTTTGCTCTGTCATTTTTAAATTCTTAAATAAATTTCATTTTCTTCAACGGTTCTGGCTTGATATTCCCCTCAATCATGCCATTGCGCATTGCGATTGTCTTATATTCATGCCATGCATCTTCCACATGCATCACGCGTGCTTCATCTAATTGCCCTAAATTACGTGCCAACTCATAGTGAAAATTTTGTTTTAGCAATTGATCTAACTGTTGATCGGACGGCTGCCCACTCACACTACCCTCAGAAAGCAAAACATAATAAGGTTTCGATTCGGTCTGTTCTATACCGAGTAAACTAATGGGTAAAAAACCGTTTTGTTTAAATGTATCGATCACACTCAAAGCAACAGATTGATCAATCTTTTCTCCGACCAAATCAACTGTCATCTTTCGACCGAGAAATTTAAAGCACGGAATGCCCTGATAAAAAGAATCAACCAATAATTCATCATCAATAATGTAGCGTTTTAGGCCAGACCCTGTCGTAATAATCGGACTCACGATTTGACCTGGTTTAAGCTGCCAAGCAGGATAAATTTGCTGAGTATCTAAATCTTGAAACTCATAAAAATGAGCTTGATACATCAAGGGATAATGATCATCTAAAGGTATAGTCACTACG
This sequence comes from Acinetobacter sp. ANC_7588, assembly GCF_056783995.1. Lineage (NCBI taxonomy): Bacteria > Pseudomonadati > Pseudomonadota > Gammaproteobacteria > Moraxellales > Moraxellaceae > Acinetobacter > Acinetobacter sp. ANC_7588. Next base: position 188,830 of record NZ_JBWYIU010000001.1, read on the forward strand.
CCTTCAGTGGCCCAAAGCCCTTTACCTTCAAAACTTACACCCTTAATTTTGGTTTTTAAAATTTGTGCCCAGTGCTGTGCGCTTGCGGTATCCCAAGATGAAATTAAAAATAGCTTTGGCCACAATTTTTTCCAACAAGTCGGATCTTCCAAATCTAATCGTTCTAGAATCTGGCTACGTTTTACTGATTTTTTTATTTTTAAAAAATCTAAACTTTGACGACTCCACTGACCAGTCGATAAAACCTCAACGATTTCACTCTTATTTTCTTGGATAATTTCGATCAGTTGCAGTGCAAAAGTTGGGCTCCACACTGAAATCATGCCGAGATTTTCATCTCTGACTAAATATACAGCCGTAGCGAACATCGCATCTTCAGCAGTTTCTGCCAAAGCAATGTCAGCAGGCACGGCCTGCGTAATTTGAGTTAAAATTCGTTTTGAAAAAGAAAGTAAGGCACTATCATCATTTAAATTATGAGTGGTCGTCAGTTGACGCTGGCTTTCAGGCAACCAAGATACAGACCAATAGTGAGTTGTACGTTTTAGTTCAGGATAACGACGATATAAACTCGTGAGCCATAAACCAATCGCCTGATCTATTTCATCTAAAAATTGTTGGGTATATGGAATAAATTTGAGTGCTTCACTTGAACCACTTGTAGGCTGGAATCGGATAATTTTACTTTTATTAAGTAAATTTACGCCTTGATTACGTGATGCTTCAACTTTCTGCTTCCAATCAGCATAACGTGTTACTGGAAAATGTTGAGCAAACGACTCATATTCCATCTTTGGATCATCACATATAACTTTTAATTTATCACGCTGAACTTTTTCCAATTGATCAGCGTATTGATAAAAGTCTTTAAATGATTTTTTACAGGCCAAATTTAAAACTTGATGAGCTGCAAATATCACAGACATTAGGCCACCTTAGAATCTTGATCTTGATCTTTGGTTTGAGCCGATTTAGATAATTTATCTTTATTCAGATTCGACTTATTTTTTTTGAGCGATGATTTTTTCACAAACCTTACCGCTGTTTGCAAAATATCAACCCAACGCAGCTCACCAATACACGGTAATTCAGTACCTTGAACCCAAGATGGATTGCATTCCTCAAAAAACTCAATTTTACGATTTTTCTGGCGCATTTCTTCTGTTATTGGGGCCACATCAGGTTTCAGACACTGATAGTTTTCTCCAAAATCAATCAGCTTTGATTCATCATCATAGTATTCTGCAAAATACTCACGACAATACGCTTCAACATAATCTTTTAAATATTCATCTTTATTTTCTGGATTTGGATAATAGTGATAATAATTATTTGCAAGAAGTAAGTAGGTCTTAAAGCCCTTTGAGATCAGCATCCAATAGATCGGTACCCCCGTATGACGTAATTTGAAGGTCATTACATAACGAAACATCGCACGTTGTAATGCTCGACTACCCCAATACGCCTCCTCAATAATGGTATCACCACTAAAAAAAGCATGGGCAGTTTTACCATTCACGGTAAAATTTCGCTCCATTACAGTTGAGAAACCCACTAAAAAATCTTTTTTGGGTTCTCGAATGATAAACACACCAGTCTTTTCCAGAAGGTCTCTTTCAAAAATTTCAAAGACTGTATTTGAATAATAGTTACTGTAAATATTGAACATCTTTTCAATATCACGGGGTTTTAAATCTTTTACCTTAACAAACTCACTATAAGGTTCTTTTTTTAATTTTCGGAGTCGTTTTAATTCTAGCATATTGATCCCATTAAGCTAAACAATGAATTCCTTTTGTGAATCAATAAACAAATTAAACATTTATTCACAAAAATATTGAGTGCAATCTTATACTTAATAGATTTGAGTAGCAATTTTATTAAAAAATAAATTTATTATTTTTAAATCACTTAAATGAAAAAAAACCTGAACGAATTCAGGTTTTCTAAGTTTGTTTATTAAATTCTAATTTAATTTAAGTTTACTAAAACTCAAATTTCCATCAGTGCTTTGTATAACAATTGTATCTCCTGGCAAAAATTCTCCCGCTAAGATTTTTTGAGCCAATGTATTTTCAACCTTTTGTTGAATAGCACGTTTAAGTGGTCGAGCCCCATAGATTGGGTCATATCCTGCCTCAATTAATTCATCGAAAGCAGTGTCATCTACAGTCAAACTTAAATCACGATCAGCCAAACGAGCACGTAAGCGATCTAACTGAATATCCGCGATACCTCGAATCTGCGATTTTTTCAGTGCATGGAAGATTACAAGCTCATCAATTCGGTTAATAAACTCTGGTCTAAAATGCTCAGAAACAGCAGCCATCACAACACTGCGTACATCTTGTTCCGTCGCCATGTCACCTAATTCGCGCACTTCATTTGAACCTAAGTTTGAAGTCATGACGATCACGGTATTTTTAAAATCCACCACACGCCCTTGCGAATCAGTCAAGCGACCATCGTCAAGTACCTGAAGCAGAATATTAAATACATCTGGATGAGCCTTCTCTACTTCATCAAATAACACCACGCTATAAGGCTTACGGCGAACTGCTTCAGTTAGCACACCACCCTCTTCATAACCAACATAACCAGGAGGTGCTCCCACCAAACGACTAACAGAATGTTTCTCCATAAATTCAGACATATCGATACGGATCATGGCATCGTCACTGTCAAATAAGAAGTTTGCTAAAGCTTTAGTTAACTCAGTTTTACCGACACCTGTTGGACCTAAAAATAAGAATGAACCACTTGGGCGATTTGGATCTGAAAGTCCAGCACGTGAGCGTCGTACAGCATTAGAAACTGCAACTACCGCTTCATCTTGGCCTACGACGCGGTTATGTAAAAATGTTTCCATACTGAGTAATTTTTCACGCTCACCCTGTAGCATTTTTGCTACAGGAATTCCTGTTGCTGCACTTACAACTTCGGCAATTTCATTGTCCGTCACTTTATTACGCAATAATTTAGGTTCAACTTTCTCTTCAGATGCTTCTTCACTGAGTCGTTTCTCCAAATCAGGAATTACTCCATATTGAAGTCGTGCCATTTCAGCTAGATCATTTTCACGTTGTGCCTTTTGCATCGCAATACGTGCTTGATCAAGCTCAGCCTGAGTTTGTTGATCGCCTTGGACCAAACGCTTTTCAGAAATCCACACTTCTTCAAGATCGCTGTATTCCTTCTCCACTTCAGCAATTTGTTTTTCTAAGTGTGAAACTTCAGCTTTACTTCCCGCATCTTCGTCTTTTTTTACAGCCTCAAGCTGTAATTTGAGTTGAATAAGACGACGCTCTAATTTATCTAGAGACTCAGGTTTTGAATCAAGCTCCATCTTAATTCGAGATGCCGCCTCATCAATTAGATCAATCGCTTTATCTGGTAGTTGACGATCTGTAATGTAGCGATGTGACATTTTAGCTGCAGCAATGATGGCAGAATCTAAGATTTTGACACCATGATGTACTTCATAGCGCTCTTTTAATCCACGTAAAATCGCAATCGTGTCTTCAACGCTAGGCTCGTCAACCAATACTTTCTGGAAACGACGTTCAAGTGCTGCATCTTTTTCAATGAATTGTCGATATTCATCTAAAGTTGTAGCACCTACACAACGTAATTCTCCGCGTGCTAAAGCAGGTTTCAACATGTTACCTGCATCCATTGCACCGTCGCCTTTACCTGCACCGACTAGAGTGTGCAACTCATCGATAAACAGAATAATTTCACCATCATGTTTAGCTAGATCTTTTAATACTGCTTTTAAGCGCTCTTCAAATTCACCACGATATTTTGCACCAGCTAAAAGCGATCCAAGATCAAGTGATAAGACACGTTTATTTTTTAAACTTTCAGGCACTTCTCCATTGACGATACGCTGTGCTAAACCCTCAACAATGGCAGTTTTACCAACACCCGGTTCACCAATCAAAACAGGATTATTTTTTGTACGGCGTGATAAAACTTGGACTGTTCGACGAATTTCATCATCTCGCCCAATCACTGGATCAAGCTTGCCAGAAAGTGCTCGCTCAGTGAGATCAATGGTGTATTTGTTTAATGAATCACGTTGATCTTCATGATTGTTACTCATGACTTTTTCATCACCTCGAACTTTAGTTATCGCCGCTTTTAAACCTGCGGATTGAACACCAACCGCATTTAAAATAGTTTTGGTTGCACCTGTTTCTGCTAAACCAAGTAACACCCAATCTGTTGAAAGAAACTCATCACCCGATTTTTGTGCATAACTATCTGCCAAGTTAAGCGCTTTAACCGCATCTGGACTGAGATTGATATCCCCAGTTGGATGGGCAAGTGTTGGTGCATCAGCAAGCGCCTGTTGCAACTTTGTGCTCAATTCTCGTAAATTCGCCCCTGCCTGCTGCAACAAACTCATATTTGATGGCTCTTCAAGCAGTGTCGATAGTATATGGATGCCTTCAATCGCTGTATGATCCTTGCCCATTGCTAAAGATTGCGCATCAGATAAGGCTTGCTGTAAGCGATTTGTAAATTTTTCAAAACGCATTATTATTTTCCTCACAACAAATTTGGTACTTGCTTAGTTAATGGGTGAGAAGCGTCATATTTCAAGTCGTTTTTTTAATTATTTTCTTAAATTTCAATTATTTAAAAAATAAAGATAGATTATAATTATAATATTTGTGCTGCTCATACATTTTTCAATACCACTTCACAATTTTTTCATGGTGATTATGATATTTATCTACTATTCACTACATATGACAAAGAAAATATATTCTCAGTAAACGGTCATTATTGTTCTCAAATCATCACATAGGAGTACGCCGAACTTATATCGACCTAATCGGTACATGTTGTGCAAAATCATTCAATATGAATTTATAAGATAAACAATTAATTTTATATTTATTTAAAGAATATAGATAAAACTTATAATAATCACCGTTTTCCATAAACGGATGATTTAATCATTCAGGCATACTTATATGAATCATTTTATAAATCTCTCAGAAAATAAAGTCCATCAAGATAAAATTAAATTTATTTTATCTGAAGCAAAAAAAAATGTAGAAGATCATACACTCCTCTTTGCAGGCTCTTTAAAACCCCAAGATGCGTGGCTTTTATTTCAATCCCAGCAAGCGATCATTATTGATGTCAGAACACATGAAGAGCGAAAATTCGTAGGTTATGTCGAACATTCAGAACATATTCCTTGGCTGACAGGCATCTCACTTGAACGTAACCCAGAGTTTTTAGAGAAGTTACAATCTTTTGTTAATGTATATGATATCATTTTGCTCATGTGCCGTAGTGGAAAGCGCTCCGCGGCAGCAGCGAGTGTGGCGTATAATGCTGGTTTCACAAACGTATATAATATCGATCAAGGTTTTGAAGGTGATTTAGATCCCAACTCCCATCGTGGTACTTACAATGGCTGGCGATTTCACAATCTGCCATGGGTACAAGAGTAAAATTGATTCGCTCAACTTACATAAAAAAAGCAACCTTAAGGTTGCTTTTTTCAACTCGATAAAATCAAGCTTCGGCTTCAATGATTTCAAAATCATGTGTAATTTCAACACCGCCATCTGAAAGCATTTTACTTGCTGAGCAATATTTTTCTGCAGATAGCTCAACCGCTTTAGCAACTTGCTTTTCTTTAACTGCTTTTCCTGTAACCACAAAATGCAAATGTATCTTCGTGAAAACCGCGGGAATTGTGTCTGCCCTCTCGGCTTTCAACTGACATTGAACACCCATCACATCTTGTCTAGATTTTTTTAATATGGTCACAATATCAAACGAAGCACACCCACCAAGCCCCATTAATATAAGTTCCATCGGACGTGGACCACGGTTTTCACCACCGTAAGCTTCAGCACCATCCATGATAATTTGGTGACCGCTTTCAGATTTTGCTTCAAAAGCAACATTCTCTAACCAATGTACGCTAGTATGCATTGCAACTACCTAAAAAAAACTATAAATTTACTTAGGACTGTACACTAGCATATATTGAGCTGATAAGGAATTTCACCTCTTATGCTTCACGTGGCAAGTTTATTTAGGTCTAAAGATCTAGTTACTATCCAAATCGGAATTTAAAAAGCATGACTTCTAATTTTTCACAACTTAGTACAGATGCTTTGTCGCCAGGTCAATTACCTGAATCTGTCAAAGCTTTGCTCAAGCGTGCGCACATCAATAGATTTCCAAAACGAACTTCAATTATTGATGCGGGCTCAGAGTCGAAATCTCTGTATCTAATTTTAAAAGGGTCGGTTTCAATTATTTTACGTGAAGATGATGAACGTGAAATTGTGGTAGCCTATTTAAACCCAGGGGACTTTTTTGGAGAGATGGGATTATTTGAAAGTAATCCTCAGCGTACTGCAGAAGTACGTACACGTGATGTATGTGAGATTGCTGAAATTTCATATGCTAACTTCCATGAAGTAAGTAAGCAGTATCCAGATCTTAGCTATGCGGTGTTCGCACAGCTTGTTCGTCGCTTAAAAAATACAACTCGAAAAGTAACTGACCTAGCATTTATTGATGTATCGGGTCGTATTGCACGTTGTTTAATCGACTTGTCAGCTCAACCTGAAGCAATGATTCTTCCAAATGGACGCCAAATTCGTATTACTCGTCAAGAAATTGGTCGTATTGTAGGTTGTTCACGTGAAATGGTTGGTCGTGTTCTTAAAACACTTGAAGAACAAGGCATGATTGAAACTGATGGTAAAGCTATCTTAATTTTTGATTCATCATTAGAAGCAGTAAATTCTGTTGAAGAAGACTTTGACAACAATGATGATGAATAAATTTTCATCTGATCTACATTCAAAAAAGCAAATCTGACGATTTGCTTTTTTATTGCCTTTTTTCTGAAAACTTTCGAATTTATTTTACATACGTTTTGAATCTTAGATTAGGTATGATTTCAATATATCAACTTAAAAAATACAGCAAGGATGTTGAGCATGAAATTTAATCGACTTGGGCAAACAGATATACACGTTCCCGAAATTTGTTTAGGAACAATGACCTTTGGTGAGCAAAATAGCCAGTCCGAGGCTTTCCAACAACTGGAATATGCACTCGAGCGGGGGTTAAATTTTTGGGATACTGCAGAGATGTACCCAGTACCACCTAAAGTCGAAACTCAAGGCGCGACGGAAGAAATTATCGGCAATTGGATTCAGCAGCGCGGCCAACGTGATCAACTTTTTCTTGCTTCAAAAATTGCAGGTCCAGGCCAAGGTGGTAGCAATATTAGAGGCGGCACAACTCGCTATACTGCCAGCGACATCAGCTCAGCCTTAGACTCAAATCTTAGACGCTTAAAAACTGACTATATTGATCTTTATCAGCTGCATTGGCCTCAACGCCCAACCAATATGTTTGGTCAATTGGGTTATACCAATCACCATGCTCACAGTACACTAGATATCACACCACTCGAGGAAACCTTATCTGCCCTTCAAGCGGAAATTAATAGAGGTAGAATTCGTTATATCGGACTCTCCAATGAGACACCATGGGGAACCATGAAATTTCTACATTTAGCTGAAAAGTTAGGGCTGTCTAAATTTGTTTCTGTACAAAACCCCTATAACTTATTAAATCGTACCTATGAAATCGGCATGTCGGAGATTGCTAAATTTGAAGGCATCGGTTTACTGGCCTATTCACCGCTCGCTTTTGGCTATTTAACAGGAAAATTTAGACATGGTGCGAGACCTGCAAATGCCAGAGTCACCTTATACTCTAGATTTGTGCGTTATAGTAATCCTGAAAGTGAATGGGCAACTGAACAATACGCCCTCTTAGCAGAAAAACATGGACTGACATTAACGCAATTGGCGTTAGCTTTCATTAAGCAGCAGTTCTTCGTGACCAGCACAATCATTGGTGCAACCGATTTAAATCAACTCAAAGAAAATATTGATGCTTTTAATGTGTCATTGTCAGCAGAAATACTTCAGGAAATTGAGATCATCCATAAACAACAGCCAAATCCAGCACCTTAAGTGTCTAATAAATTCGATTTCAATACATTTGAATCAAAGCCATACTGTGATAACAATTTACTAAGTGGTGAATATAAAAAAAAGGATGCTAACGCATCCTTTTTTAGCTTTATTCTTTTAACGGCGACTTTGGTTATAAATCGCTTGAGCTGCAGGTAAGTTTTTACGCATCGCCTCAATTCGTTGAGCATTTGAAGGGTGTGTTGATAAGAAAGATGCATTGCCACCATTACTTGCTTTAGCCATTTTCTCCCATAATGTAATCGCTGCTTGTGGGTTATAACCAGCTCGAGCCATTAACATTAATCCACCCTGATCAGCACGGCTCTCCAAGTTACGTGAATAAGGCAACCCTACACCCAGTTGAGAACCAATTTGTGCAACTGCTGCGCCACCTTGACCTACCCCAGCTGCACTTAAACCAACACCTAAAGCCAAGTCAGTTAAAGCTTGAGCACCCAATTTACTTTTTGCATGCTCTTCCAAAGCATGGATCATTTCATGTCCCATGATGGCCGCAATTTCAGCATCTGTTAAATTTAAACGTTCCACAATACCTGTATAAAAAACAACTTTACCACCCGGCATGACAGAAGCATTTAATTCACTTGATTTAATTACAGATACCTGCCATTGGAATGGCTGACCCGTTTGATTCATTTGATCAGCATATGGACGCAAACGATTGTAGACATTGGTAATACGCTTATAGGTATTTGAGCTTGTATCCAATAAGCCCTTGCTGCGAGCTGTATCAATGGCTTGCGAGTAACTTTGTGCAGCAGCTGCATTTAATGTCGCTGAGTCCGCACCCGCCATATCCGCAAATGTTGTACACCCTGAAATCGAGATCACCGCAGATGCTGTAAGACCGAGCAATAATTTGTTCTTCATTATAATGTTCCAATCTACTTGAAAGTACTTGTTCATAATTATAGACAAACTCAACTAAGCTTAATATCTCATTTTTCTTCACTTTTTTATTTGTTATGTAATTTAGTAAACAAATTGATAGCTGATCCAAAAGACCAAACAAAAAATATTAAGCACGAGATAGGTTTGACTCCACGGTTTTAAACGAGTTTCAAGCTTCTCATCTTTACGTTTAAAAAATAAATAGGTGTTCTGAATTAAAATAATAGGGACCAATATGCAAGCGATCATAATCGACAGCCCAATAAAGACTTGGTAGACCACATCTTCGGCTACTGTTTGAGATCGAATTATCATCATCGCAATCGTGGGTGCCCCCCCCATTGCAAATAACAACGAATAAAACATTGTTCCAGAAATATTTTTATGCATCCTGCACACTCTATTATTTTATACATTCGATTTTAACAATCTCTAAGATTCAGCACAGCCAATTTTTATACAACTTTGGTCGTTGTTTAGATCAAAAAAAGCCCTGTGATATCACAGGGCTTTTTTAAAACTTTTAATTAAGCTTCAAACGGGTGACGAAGAATAATCGTTTCATCACGGTCTGGACCAGTTGATACGATGTCGATTGGACATTCGATTAACTGTTCAAGTCGCTTAATATAGTTGATTGCTGCTTCTGGCAATTGGTCTAAAGATTTAGCACCAAAAGTAGACTCAGTCCAACCAGGCATTGTTTCGTAAATTGGTTTTAAAGTTTCAAATGCAAGTGCATCAGAAGAACCTACGCAGCCCGAATCTGCAGCTTCATAACCTACACAGATTTTGATTTCTTCTAAACCATCAAGAACGTCAAGTTTAGTCAAGCAAATACCCGAAAGTGAGTTTACTTCTACTGAACGACGAAGGATTTCAGCATCGAACCAACCACAGCGACGTTGGCGACCAGTAGATGCGCCAAATTCTGAACCTACAGTACCAAGGTGCTTACCAATTGCATCACCAACATCGTTTGCAGCATCATAAACCAACTCAGTTGGGAATGGACCTGCACCTACGCGAGTTGTATAAGCTTTGGTAATACCCAATACATAGTCAAGGTGTAATGGACCAAGACCAGAACCAGAACTCACACCACCAGCAGTCGTATTTGAAGATGTTACGTATGGATAAGTACCATGGTCAACATCAAGAAGTGAGCCTTGAGCACCTTCAAACATGATGTTGTCACCGTTCTTACGATATTTATGCAATTCGCCAGTAACATCAACAACCAGTGGAGCAACAACTTCACGCCATTGATCACATAACGCAAGCACGTCTTCAAGCTTAACCGCTTCTACACCGTAGAATTGTGTTAATTGGAAGTTATGGTATTCAAGTAACTCTTCAAGCAATGCTTTAAGATGATCACCACCACGCACTAAATCAGCGACACGAACCGCACGACGTGCAACTTTATCCTCATACGCTGGACCAATACCACGACCTGTTGTACCAATCTTGGCATTCCCACGTTTTTTCTCACGTGCTTGGTCTAATGCAATATGGTTTGGCAAAATTAATGGACAGTTTGGAGAAATACGTAAACGTTCTTTAACTGGCACACCTTGCTCTTCAAGAATCGTCATCTCTTTGATTAACGCTTCAGGAGAAAGCACTACACCGTTACCAATTAAGCAAAGTACGTTTTCACGTAAAATACCAGATGGAATGAGGTGTAAAACAGTTTTCTTACCACCTACGACGAGAGTATGACCTGCATTGTGTCCACCTTGATAGCGAACAACTGCAGCCGCTTGATCTGTGAGCAGGTCAACGATTTTACCTTTACCTTCGTCGCCCCATTGGGTACCAAGTACCACAACATTCTTGCCCATAATAGCCTCATTGCATCATGCTGTTAAAATTGAAGAACATGATTTGAAATTTAGTATTCAAATCAGGTGATTAAATCTGTTCGAGTTTCCACTCACCCGCTTGATTCACCAACTGGTGAGTCGCGTTAGGTACTGAATTCAACTCATCTTGACCAAGCAACTGCACAACGCTTTTGCCTTGATCACGTAATCCTTGAATTGCTTTGACTAGGTCAGCATTATTGCCCTTAGGTGCAACGATTACTTCCAATGCTTTAAATTGACCAGCGCTTAAAGCGTATAAGTCACATGAAAAGCCAGTTGCTGGACGTGCACGACCAAAATGCTCACCAATACCATCATAACGTCCACCTTGAGCTAATGGTGCAGCACGATTTGGTGCATACACTGCATACATTAAGCCAGTGTGATAGTGATATGAACGAAGCTCTACAACATCGATACCAATATGCAGATTTGGCCAACGTTGCTGAATTGCATCTTGTGTGCTTTGAACTGCATTAAATGCTTCTTGGAATGCCGAATCTTCTAAGATTTCTTGGCTTAAATGTGATTTTAAAGCGACTAAATCACTTGCATAACGACCAAGCGCATAAAAATCAGAGCCGAATTTAAGTTGTTGCGTATATTCAGCAAGCTCTGGTAATGCTTTACGCTGATATAAATCAGATAGATGCGACTCTGTAGCTTTGTTCAATCCTGCATGTTTAACTAAGCTACGGAATAGACCAACGTGTCCAATATCTAAATGGATCGCCTCAGTTACACCTGTATTTTTTAATAATTCCAACATGACATCGATCATTTCGACGTCAGCATCGATACTGTCTGAACCAAACAACTCAGCACCGAGCTGTAAAGGCGCACGTGTGGTATTGAAACCTTGTGGTTTGGTATGAAGTACCGTTCCAGCGTAGCAATAGCGTGCAACACCTTCAACTGGATACACGTGTGCATCAATACGCGCCACCTGAGGCGTCATATCTGCACGCACACCAAGTAAACGACCTGAAAGTTGATCGATTACTTTAAATGTGGCTAAGTCTAAATCTTGATTCGATTCTGAAAGAGAAGATAGAGATTCGATGTATTCAATAAATGGCGTGTACACCAATTGATAACCTCGAGCTGCGAGGAAATCTAACGCGGTACGACGCAAAGTTTCAATAACTTGCGCTTGCTCTGGTAATACATCAGCTACACCATCAGGTAATAACCATGTCTCTGAAATGGGCATGTTGTAAACCTAAATTCTGTCAGCGCGGAACAAATCCGCATAAAAAAATCGGGAACACACCCGATTTCTCCTAGTCTATCACGATCAACCCCCATGTGCATCAGACTTTTAAATAATTAAATCGGAATTTTAGATTATTCATAAGCTTCGATTGGTAATTCTGAACGCACTAGCAGTTGATCTATGTTATAGACATAAGCCTTTATAAAAGACACAGCATTTCAGTTTCATGACTGATCTGGAAATGAATGACATAAATCCAGTAAACGATTGGTATATCCCCATTCATTATCATACCAAGCATAGACTTTAGCTTGCTTCCCGACCACCATGGTTTGAGTTAAATCAACAATGAGTGAAAACGGAGAATGATTAAAGTCAGATGATACTAAAGGCTCATCTGTTACCGACATAATTTCCGAAAATTGCTCTCGTGCTGCTGAAATTAACGCTTCATTTAACTGATGGTCTGTAATTGACTGTTGCGCTATAAATGTCAAATCAATAGCTGCCACATTAATAGTAGGAACACGAATTGAGTAACCGTCTATTCGCCCTTCCATTTTTGGCATGACACGTTTGATTGCACCTAGAGCAGATGAAGTCGTTGGAATAATGTTTTGCCCAGATGCCCTCGCACGACGTAAATCGCGGTGAACATGATCTAAAACGGATTGATCCGCTGTAACAGCATGAATTTCTGTCATTAACGCACTTTCTATGCCAAAGGCATCGTCAATAATTTTGACCAGAGGAACCAATGCTTGTGTCGTACATGAAACACTCGAAATAATCTGATCCGTAGTTTTAACCTCTGTATGATTTACCCCGTAGACAATTGCAGCATCAACCGTATCAAAAGGTGCAGCCCCAATTATCACACGTTGAGCGCCAGCATTGAGATGGCGTGTCGCTTCTGCTCGAGATCTAAATAAACCAGTACACTCTAAAACAACATCAACGTTTAAACGCTTCCATGGCAGTTGATCAGGTTCTGTTTGACAGTGGACTTCAATAGATAATTTTTTTTGATAGGCATAAATATTGAGAAATACTTGCTCTGCAACATAACTCAACTCCACTTCCCCATGAAATCTTCCATGTGTGGTGTCATATTTAAATAAATGAATTAAAGTTTCTACATCAGCCACATCATTAATCGCAACGATTTCAAAATTGAATTGTTTTGGATTTTCAAACCAAGCTCTTAAAACATTTCGCCCGATTCGTCCAAATCCATTAATTGCGATACGCTGCATATGTAACCTTCAACTCTTTAATACAAGTTCTTGAAAGCTCTATGTTAAAGTATTTCTAAAATATTCAGTAATAAATAATGGTCTTATGACTACTCAATATTTTTGATTGATCTTCGTGCGAGATACACTGCTTAAGCATTTGAAAATGATCTCAACACAAATAATGATTAAAATTTCACCTAAAATCAGAATTAAAGAGAATTGTCATTAAAACACTTTAAAATCATTGGTACAGGTGGCAAATTCCGTTATAATTTGGCGTTTTTAAACTTTTAGCCCGGTATGCTGGGGTGAATTTTTTTGTGAATTCGCACTTTATTTCCCAGACATATTATTTGCCAATACAGAATTAATGGAGTGACTTGGTTGTGAGTACTCGTTTTATGACATCAGCTGAAATTCGTGAAGCATTTTTGCGTTACTTTGAATCGCAAGGCCACACACGTGTCGCGTCGAGTTCTCTAGTTCCTGCCAACGACCCAACTTTGCTCTTTACAAATGCTGGTATGAACCAGTTCAAAGATTGCTTCTTAGGCCTAGAAAAACGAGATTATGTACGTGCAGTGTCATCACAAAAATGTGTTCGTGCTGGCGGTAAACATAACGACTTAGATAACGTGGGCTACACAGCTCGTCACCATACGTTTTTTGAAATGTTAGGTAACTTCTCTTTCGGAGATTACTTTAAACGTGACGCGATTAAATTCGCTTGGGATTTCTTAACCAATGAAAAATGGTTAGGTCTACCTAAAGACAAATTATATGCAACGGTTTATCACACTGATGATGAAGCATTCGACATCTGGAACAAAGAAATCGGTCTAGATGAGTCTCGCATTATCCGTATCGGCGACAACAAAGGCGGTCAATACGCTTCAGATAACTTCTGGGCAATGGGCGATACAGGTCCTTGTGGTCCATGTTCTGAAATTTTCTATGACCATGGCGATCACATTTGGGGCGGCTTACCAGGCACACCTGAAGAAGATGGCGACCGCTTCATCGAAATTTGGAACAACGTATTCATGCAGTTTAACCGTACTGCTGATGGCGTACTCCATCCGCTTCCTGCTCCGTCTGTCGATACAGGTATGGGCTTAGAGCGTATTTCTGCTGTTTTACAACACGTCAACTCAAACTACGAAATTGATCTATTCCAACACCTATTAAAAGCTGCAGCTGAAATTATTGGTTTAGATACTGCTGAACTTGAAGCGAAAGCGCAAGCGGAAGGCAAACCAGTTGAATACCCAGCATCACTTAAAGTCGTTGCCGACCATGCACGCTCGTGCTCATTCCTAATCGCTGATGGCGTAAACCCATCAAATGAAGGGCGTGGCTACGTTCTACGTCGTATCATCCGTCGTGCAGTTCGTCATGGTAACAAGTTGGGTGCGACAGGTTCATTCTTCCACAAAATGTTAAAGCCTTTAATTGAGGTGATGGGCGCTGCCTATCCTGAACTTGAAGCACAACAAGCGCGTATCGAAGCGCAACTTTTAAAAGAAGAAGAGCAATTTGCTAAAACCTTAGAACAAGGTTTGAAATTGCTTGAGGGCGAACTTGCGAACTTAAAAGGTTCTGTAATTCCAGGCGAAGTAGTATTCAAACTTTACGACACGTACGGCTTCCCAACTGACTTAACGGCTGACATCGCACGTGAACGTGATTTAACGATTGACGAAGCTGGTTTTGAAAAAGAAATGGCTGCTCAACGTCAACGTGCACGTGATGCGGGTAAATTCGCAATCGACTACAACAACGTTGTAAAAGTTGAAGGCGAAACTCAGTTTGACGGCTACGATGCAACTGCTGGTGAGGGTCAAATCATCGCAATCTATAAGGATGGCGAACAAGTTGATGAAGTCGTTGAAGGTGATGAAGCTTTAATCGTTCTAAACCAAACACCTTTCTATGCAGAAAGCGGTGGTCAAATTGGTGATACAGGTATCTTTAAAAACGATACAGGTATTTTCGAAGTTCAAGACACGAAAAAATCTGGTGGTGCGTTCGTTCACCAAGGTATCGTGACCATGGGTAACTTTAAAGTTACTCAAAATGTAGAAGCAACAGTTAAAGCAGACATTCGTGCAGCAACAGCACGTAA
Organism: Acinetobacter sp. ANC_7588; assembly: GCF_056783995.1. Lineage (NCBI taxonomy): Bacteria > Pseudomonadati > Pseudomonadota > Gammaproteobacteria > Moraxellales > Moraxellaceae > Acinetobacter > Acinetobacter sp. ANC_7588. Next base: position 204,231 of record NZ_JBWYIU010000001.1, read on the forward strand.
CCACTCTGCGACTCACCTTCTACATGCTGCACTTCGTCAAATCTTGGGTTCACATGTTCAACAAAAAGGTTCATTGGTTGCTTCTGACGTGTTACGTTTCGACTTTGCCAATGATCAACCCGTGACATTTGAACAGATTCAAGAAATTGAACGTCTGGTAAATGCTGAAGTGATTGCCAATACGCCTGTAACAACCGAACTCCTTGACATCGAATCTGCAAAAGCTAAAGGTGCGATGATGTTGTTTGGTGAGAAATATGGCGAAGAAGTTCGCGTACTTTCTATGGGTTCAATCATTGAAGAGAAAAACTTCTCGATCGAACTTTGTGGCGGTATTCACGTAAAACGTACAGGTGACATTGGTCTGTTCAAAATCACTTCTGAAGGCGGTGTTGCTGCAGGTGTACGTCGTATTGAGGCAGTTACAGGTACGAAAGCAATTGAGGTGGCTCAAAAAGCTGATCGAGACATCAACACGATTAATGGCTTATTGAAAGCACAAAAAGATCAAACGATTGAGAAAGTTGAAGCCTTAGCGGACACAGCATCAAGCTTACAAAAGCAAATTGATCAATTGAATCAAAAACTTGCACATTTACAGGCGGCTGAACTACTTAGCCAAGTTAAGGAAATTGCAGGTCGCAAAACGTTAATCACGACTGTTCAAGGTATGGATGCGAAATCACTTCGCAATCTACACGACGGCGTGAAATCAAAATTAGAAAATGCTGTGATTGTCCTTGCAGGTGTAGAGGGTGACAAGGTGAGCTTGATCGCATCTGTAGCTAAAGACTTCACAGCTTCTATAAAAGCAGGTGACATCATCAAACACTTAGCAACTGAGCTAGGTGGTAAAGGTGGTGGTAAGCCTGATTTGGCACAAGGTGGCGCGCCACTTAACGAGAAGTTTGCTTCTGTCATGGCAGAATTAACTGCTTGGCTAGCTGCAAAATAAAACTTCACCTTTTGTGTAACTGACCTTGAACAACTCTTCAAGGTCATGGTTTATATGGAACAACTATGGCATTAATCGTTCAAAAATATGGCGGTACTTCAATGGGTACTCCTGAGCGCATTTTAAATGTTGCTCGTCGTGTAAAGCGTTGGCATGATCACGGCCACAAGGTTGTGGTTGTTGTATCAGCAATGAGTGGTGAAACTAATCGCCTACTCGCTTTAGCGAAAGCCATTACCGACACCCCTGACCCACGAGAATTAGACCAAATGGTTTCAACGGGTGAACAGGTAACGATTTCAATGTTAGCAATGGCACTGAACTCTATCGGTGTGGAAGCGAAATCTTTGACTGGACGCCAAGTTGGTATTAAAACTGACAGCTCATTCACAAAAGCACGTATTGAATCAATTGATACAGATGTCATGACTGAACAATTAGATGCTGGTCGTGTCATCGTTGTTGCAGGTTTCCAAGGTTTTGATGCTAATGGAAACACAACAACTTTGGGTCGTGGTGGTTCTGATACTTCTGGTGTTGCATTAGCAGCTGCACTCAAAGCGGATGAATGCCAAATTTATACAGATGTGGATGGTGTATATACAACAGATCCACGTATTGCACCAAAAGCGAAAAAAGTTGATCGTATTTCTTTTGAAGAAATGCTCGAAATGGCTTCTCTTGGTTCTAAAGTTTTACAGATACGTTCTGTTGAGTTCGCGGGTAAATATCAAGTCCCTTTACGCGTACTCTCTAGCTTCGACAATGAAAATGATGGCGCATTTGACGAAGAATTCAAAAACAACGTCGGAACACTTATCACTACTGAATTGGAAGACAACATGGAACAGCCAATTATCTCTGGTATCGCATTTAACCGTGACGAAGCTAAATTAACTATCTTAGGTGTGCCTGATCTTCCTGGTATTGCATCTAAAATTTTAAAACCGATTGGTGATGCTAATATCGAAGTGGATATGATCATCCAAAACGTTGAAGAAGATGGTACAACTGACTTCACATTCACAGTCAATCGTGGCGAACTTGCTAAAGCTAAAAAAATTCTTGAAGAAACTGCTCAAGCAATCGGTGCTCGTGAAGTTGCAACACGTGATGATATTGTAAAAGTATCTATCGTAGGTGTTGGTATGCGCTCTCATGCTGGTGTTGCAAGTAAAATGTTTACAGCACTTGCTGATGAAGGCATCAATATCCTGATGATTTCAACTTCTGAAATCAAAATCTCTGTTATTATTGAAGAAAATTATTTAGAGCTTGCTGTTCGCTCACTTCACACTGCGTTTGGTCTTGACCGCGAACATGGTGAGTCTAGCGCACGTGCTTAATTTTCTGCCATGAGTTAGCAGAAACAATGCATACTTGATGAAGAAATATTCAGAGCCACTATAGTTTTTCCTATAGTGGCTCTGTTATATTAGGTCTAGAGGTTTATGGGATAATTTCAATAGTCCTGTGCGAATGGTTAAATTCGTCACATTTATCTATTAAAATATTTCGTGGTGCCGAGGTTGTTATTTTCATTTTTGAAAAAACTATCGCAGGTTTAGCGTTTAAGCAAGGAGATAAACATGCTGATTCTCACCCGTCGTGTTGGTGAAACATTAATGATTGGGGATCAAGTCAGTGTCACTGTACTTGGTGTAAAAGGTAACCAAGTGCGAATTGGTGTGAATGCGCCTAAAGAAGTATCTGTACATCGTGAAGAAATCTATCAACGAATTCAGCATGAACGTGCGATGCATGAGCACTTGCAACATCTTGACCAAGATTACCAACCTTCTTACGAAGAAGAGAATTACACTCAAAATGATTTCAATCGTTGATTAGAAATGATTTTGTGACTAAAGCGGCTAAATTTAGCCGCTTTAAATTTTTGGTGTTTAAGCTGTTTAAAGTCCCAATGATTTGCGTACTGGACCAAAACTACGCCTGTGCTCTTCAACCACGCCAAACTGTGCAATAGCTTCAAAATGAGCTTTGGTCGGGTAGCCTTTATGTTTTGCAAAACCAAACTGAGGATATTTAGCATCAAGTTCTAACATTTGATGATCACGTGTCACCTTAGCCAGGATACTGGCAGCAGAAATTTCTGGATGTAATGCATCTCCTCCAACTACAGCATCACAACTCATACTCAATCCTTGGGGAATTTTATTACCATCAACCAATACATGTTGTGGTTGCACAGTCAATTGTTCAACGGCACGACGCATTGCCAACAACGAAGCATTCAATATATTGAGTTCATCAATTTCGTGATGACTCGCTTCAGCGATAGCCCAAGCTAGTGCTTTTTCTTTGATCTCTATAAATAATTTTTCACGTTTCTTTTCACTGAGTTTTTTAGAATCATTTAACCCAAGAATCGGATTGTTAGGATCCAAAATTACAGCAGCCGCAACGACCGATCCCACCAGTGGACCGCGCCCTGCTTCATCAGCACCAGCAATCAACATCATTTTCCTAATTTATCCTTAAAAAAATAGGCCGATCAAAATCAGCCTATTCATATATCTTTAAAATTAACGTACAGCTTCAGCTACACATTCATTAATAGTTTTAGTCACGATATTGCTGACGATTGTTGCACGTGCTGTTGGATCAATCGCTGCTGTAGCCAAATCAACCGTAGTTACGCTTTGAGGAGCTTTTTCACTTACACATCCACAAATTTCACCTTGGATATTTTCTTTCTGCTCTGCAGTCATTAATTTCGTTGCAGTTTTCCAAGCAGAAATATTGTTCAATTCAGTTGTGCATTTTGCATTGATCGCAATTTTAAGTGCAGCCGAACCTAACTGTTGAGTGGTATTTGCGGCAGGTGATGATGTCCCTGTTGTACCTGTAGCACAAGCTCCGAGCACTAATGTCATTGGTGCGAGTAAAGCGATTAATTTTTTCACAGTATTGTCCTTATCATCTTACGAATTGAGCTATTTTGCCTAATGTAACATCATGAAGAAATAGATTTTTTGTATTTCCCGACTATATGTTCAGTTATAAGTCGCATTCCGTTGCATATTTTCAACACTGTGTCCCATTTCAATACTTATAAATAATTTATGCTTAAATTATTATGTGCGAAATTCAATCATAAGTTTATATCATGAATAATAAATCCAAATATTACACACGTACAGCTCAAGTCTTGCATTGGGTCATGGCGATTATTTTTATCACGGCGTGGGCGATCGGCTTTTATAGCGGCAATTTTTTAAGTTATGAAGTAGATGGTAGCTTCAAAGGTGACGTCATCACGCTTCACAAAAATATTGCAACCACAATTATTTTTCTGGTCGTGGTTCGTATCTTTTGGCGCTACACTCATCCTGCACCCGAGTTACCAGAGACAATGTCTCCCCTCATGAAAAGACTCGCACATTTAGGGCATCTTGGACTTTATTTTATGCTTCTGGCTTTACCAATTACGGGTTGCTTATGGAGTTGGAGTCTCGGCTACCCTGCACCAGTATTATTCTTATTTGATCTACCCGCTTTAATAGGTGAGAATCCTCAAGTAACTGAAATTGTAAAACCACTTCATATTTGGATTTCTTGGGCTGCAGGTTTACTTTTACTCGGACATATTGCTGCGGCATTAAAGCATCACTTTATAGATAAAGATCATGTCTTAGACAGCATGACCAAACAACCTAAAGATTGATTGAGTACGGCTCTAAATTTCTGAGTTAGATTTAGAGCTAATCACACATGCTTTTAGGCTATTCAACATGGCTTTTCGAATGACTTCTTGCTTGATATCTTCGTTAACTGTTGCTTTGACAAGTTCCTGAGCCGGAATATCTTTTAAAGCATGATTTGATACACAATCACAGGTTTCTAATTTTAATTTCTTTTTGTTTTCTTCATTCATTAAATATGTCGTTATTTTCCATATTTTTGAATGGTCGACTTCACGCTCACATTGATACTGGATGACAGGCTTTAATATACGCTGTGTCAATGTCGTATTTGCATTCGCGATAACTACGGGCAACATTAGCAGACTCAAGCAAAACAAAGACTTCAATTTCAACATCACATTCGGCTCTATTGTTTAAAGCATATTAAACCAAAGGTGGGATTTTGCCCCCACCTTCCAGTATTTCACATAAACAAGTTTAACTGTTTTAAATTGCGAGAATTTTATCTTTCCACTTTTGTTTTTGCACATCGGAAATAAACGATGCTTCAAATGAATTTATAGCGAGTTGCTTTAATTCATGATTTGTTAAATCTAAGGCCTCAGCAATCGCAATAAAGTTATCATTCATATACCCACCGAAATAAGATGGATCATCTGAATTGACGGTTACATGCACACCCTGCTGTAACAAACGGCGAATATTATGATCTGCCATATCATCTACAACACAAAGCTTTAAATTTGATAATGGACAAACCGTTAAAGGCATTTTTTCAGCAATCAAACGCGCCAACAACTTTGGATCTTCTTCAGAGCGTACGCCGTGATCAATACGATTCACTTTAAGTAAATCCAAAGCTTCCCAGACATATTCTGCTGGACCTTCTTCACCTGCATGAGCAACAACCAAAAATCCTTCATCACGTGATTTTGCAAATACCCTTTCAAATTTAGAAGGTGGATGCCCAACTTCACTTGAATCTAACCCTACCCCAATAATTTGGTCTTTGTAAGGTAAAGCCTGTTCAAGTGTTTCAAATGCTGCCTCTTCACTCAAATGACGTAAGAAACACATAATCAAATGCGTTGTGATGCCTAATTTTACCTCAGCATCGTGGCAAGCTCGTTTTAAGCCTTTAATTACCGTTTCAAATGACACACCACGATCCGTATGGGTTTGCGGATCAAAAAACATTTCAGTATGAACCACTCGATCTTCTGCACATTTTTCAAAATATGCCCATGCAAGATCATAAAAATCTTGCTCATTGATCAATACATTCGCACCTGCATAGTAAATATCTAGAAATGATTGCAGATTGTGAAAATTATAAGCCTGTTTGACTTCTTCAACTGATTGATATGGGATTGCAATTTCATTGCGCTGAGCAATGGCAAACATCAACTCAGGTTCAAATGTCCCTTCAATATGGACATGAAGCTCAGCTTTAGGTAAAGCTTTAATTAACTCAACACGGTTCATTGCTACTCCTCATGAAACCAAAAATAAAAAGGGTGCAAACTGAGTTTACACCCTTTTAAAAACTGTTAAAAATTAGCCGCCAAACATTGCAAATTTTAGCGCCCATAATACTGCGATAATCCATACCATATATGGTACTGTAGATGCTTTACCTGTAAGTAACTTCACCAACGCATAACTGATAAAGCCCATGGCAATACCATCAGCGATTGAGTAAGTGAACGGCATAAACACGATCGTTAAGAAAGCAGGAACCGCTTCAGTAATATCATCCCAATCAATATGTGTAATACCCTGAATCATCAATACCCCTACAAAGAGTAAGGCTGGTGCAGTTGCAAATCCAGGAACAGATTGAGCCAACGGTGCTAAGAACAAACAAGCAATAAAAAGTAAGCCAACTATTACCGCTGTAAGACCTGTACGCCCCCCTGCTGCTACACCCGCAGAAGACTCAATATATGGTGTCGTTGATGATGTACCTAATGCAGCACCAGCAACAATCGCTGAAGAGTCGGCAAACAGAGCTTTCTTCAAACGTGGTAATTTACCATCTTTGAGTAAACCAGCACGATGTGAAACACCAACCAGCGTTCCTGTTGAATCAAATAGATCAACTAAGAAGAACACAAAAATTACACCGATTAAACTTGCGGTAAATAAGCCTTCAAAATCCATTTGCATGAATGTTGGTGCAATTGAAGGAATTTGACCAACCACACCTTTAAATTCACTCAATCCTAGGAATGTTGAGATTGCAGTCAACACTAAAATACTAATGATAATCGCACCACGTATTTTAAAGTGATGCATAACAACAACCATCAAAAAACCGAATAAGGCTAAGAGAACGGTTGGTTGTTTTAAATCACCTAAACCCACTAGAGTCGCAGGATTATCCACAATGATGCCAGCATTTTTCAAAGCGATTAATGCTAGGAATAAACCAATACCACCACCAATAGCCAATTTTAAAGACATTGGAATGGCATTCACGATCGCTTCACGAATTTTAAACATACTGATCGCGATGAAGACCAGACCAGACACAAATACCGCAGCTAAAGCGGTTTGCCAAGGTACACCCATTCCTAAACATACCGAATAGGTGAAATATGCATTTAAGCCCATACCCGGAGCCAATGCGATTGGGTAATTGGCAATAATACCCATGACAAAACAACCAATTGCTGCTGCCAAACATGTCGCAACAAATACCGCACCATGATCCATTCCTGTTTCAGACAGAATCATTGGATTGACAATGATGATGTAGCACATTGTCAGGAATGTCGTCATCCCTGCAATCATTTCAGTTCGAAAAGTTGTTTTGTTTTCACTTAGTTTAAATAAGCGTTCAAGCAAACCCGCTGAAGAATTTGGATTTGTCATTGTCGAGCCCCTGCTTAAGATCGAGCGAGTCGTAAAAATTATTTAGATCATTTATTCAATGATTCATTGGCAAATGTAGCTCAGATGACGCATTCAATAAACGTACCAAAATGACATTTCCGATAAATTGAAGCACAATTAAAAAAGCTGCAATAAAGCAGCTTTGATATGATGATCTATCAATTGAACAGTCGCTAGACAATTCGATCTATCGGGATATATTTTTAATTATAACATAGACTGAATTTGAAGGGCTGAATACACAGTCATAGGTTATAAAACGCTAAAATTTAATCTTTATTTAAATCACGTTAAAAAATATAAATTTAAATATACCCCTTAAAAAATCACTGATGATTTTTAGATCATTTAATTTTAAATGGTAGAGTAAATTATGCTTGCTAACAGTGAATACTTTCTAAATTTGCACTCTTACCGATCAATATGAACATTATTTCATTTGGAGGTATTCCCAAATTATGTAACCTAATCCAAAGCCCAAACAGGAATACGCAGTAATAATAAAGAAAACGAAACTTGCTTTATTCTTTTTTTTCAAGAAATTCATAATGCTCGCCTTAAGTTAACTCGTCATGCACTATGATAATGCATTTAGCTAATAATACCAGTGAAATAGAATTATTTCCCTTAAATATCAATAAATTACTATTTTTAATAAATACTATCAGTACTTTTCATAACCACTTCATTTTATTATAAAAAATTGAGCACCCTAACTAGATGCATCGATTTGCTGATCTTTAAAATAAAAAGGCCACTATTCATAGTAGCCTTTCATTCGATCAGTTTTGTTGAGAAACAAAACGTGCTCTGGCAGCATGAAGCTTCTTATAGCTCTCAATAAGTTTTAAATGACGATCGAGACCTTCAAGTTGCATATTGGTTGGCGTCAATCCATAAAAACGCACATCACCTTCGATTGAGCCTATTGCAGCATCAACTCTCTCATCACCGAACATACGTCTAAAATTCGGTTCATAGTCTTCAATTTCCATTTCTTCATCTAACAACACTTCTAATACAACATCCATGCATTGATAGAATAAGCCTCGTTCTACAGTATTGGTGTTGTATTGTAAGAACTGTTCTACTTGGTCTTTCGCTTCTTCGAAATTTTCCAAAGCTAAGTTAATTAATAGTTTTAATTCAAGAATAGTTAACTGACCCCACACCGTATTATCGTCAAATTCAACACCAATCAAGGTAATAATATCGGTATAGTCATCCACTTCAACTTCTTCAAGTTTCTCTAGCAAAGCTTCGAGCTGTTTATTATCTAAACGATGTAAGTTAAGAATATCTTCTCTAAAGGCTAAAGCTTTATTGGTATTGTCCCAAACCAGATCTTCAACCAAATACACCTCAGAATATCCTGGCACCAGAATTCGGCATGCAGTTGCACCTAAATGTTGGTATACAGCCATGTAAACTTCTTTACCCATCTCTTTTAGGATATTGAACATCTTTTCAGCTTCTTCAGCGTTTGTATTTTCACCTTGACTGGTGAAATCCCACTCTACGAAATCATAATCAGATTTCGAACTGAAGAATCTCCAAGACACAACACCCGATGAATCAATAAAGTGTTCCACAAAGTTATTTGGTTCTGTCAGTGCATGGCTATTGAAAGTAGGACGTGGTAAGTCATTTAAACCTTCAAAACTACGACCTTGTAAAAGCTCTGTTAGGCTGCGTTCTAATGCAACTTCAAAGTTTGGATGAGCCCCGAATGATGCAAAAACGCCACCCGTTCTTGGATTCATTAATGTCACGCACATGACTGGGAATTTCCCACCTAATGAAGCATCTTTGACCAGCACTGGAAAACCTTGCTCCTCAAGCCCCTTAATACCCTCAACTATTTTTGGGTACTTTGCTAGAACATGTTCAGGTACATCTGGCAGGGTAATTTCACCCTCTAAAATTTCGCGCTTAACCGCACGCTCAAATATTTCAGATAAACATTGTACTTGTGCTTCAGCCAAGGTATTTCCTGCGCTCATACCATTTGACAGATACAAATTTTCAATCAAATTTGAAGGGAAATATACAATCTCACCGTCTGACTGGCGCACAAATGGTAACGAACAAATACCTCTCTCAGTATTGCCAGAATTTGTGTCGTACAGATGTGTGCCTAATAACTCATCTTCAGGATCGTAAATTTCAAGTGTATATTCATCTAAAATTTCTGATGGCAATTCACCATTTGGACCTGGTTGGAACCACTTTTCATCTGGGTAATGCACAAATTCTGCATTTGCGATTTCTTCACCCCAAAATTGGTCGTTATAGAAGAAATTACAATTCAAACGTTCAATAAACTCGCCTAATGCAGACGCTAAAGCACTCTCTTTCGTTGAACCTTTACCATTGGTAAAGCACATTGGCGCTTGTGCATCGCGAATATGTAAAGACCATACGTTTGGCACTATATTCCGCCAAGACGCAATTTCAATCTTCATCCCTAAGCCCGCCAAAATTGCAGACATGTTGGCAATCGTTTCTTCAAGCGGTAAATCTTTGCCCGGAATAACAGTCACATTTTTCTTGGCAATATTTGGCATAAGTAAAGCTTGAGCATCCGCATCAATGCTTTCAACTTCCTCAATAACAAATTCAGGACCTGTTTGAATGACTTTTTTTACAGTGCAACGGTCGATTGAACGCAAAATACCTTGTCGATCCTTCTCAGAGATATCTGAGGGTAATTCGACTTGAATTTTAAAAATTTGTTTATAACGGTTTTCTGGATCAACAATATTATTTTGGGATAATCGAATATTTTCTGTAGGAATATCTCGTGCAGCACAATACACCTTTACAAAATAAGCTGCACATAATGCTGAAGACGCAAGAAAATAATCAAATGGGCCTGGTGCAGATCCATCACCTTTATAACGAATAGGTTGATCGGCAATAACCGTGAAATCGTCGAACTTTGCTTCCTGTCGAAGATTGTCGAGATAATTGACTTTGATTTCCATGCGGGCACCTACAGAACTTATCCAAACAGCTAGATAAGTTAAAAATAAATTAAAACGCATTGTAATCAGAAATGCTTGCAAATTGAATGAAAGTTTTTTAAATCCTCCCCTTAAGCTCTCTCTAATTGGGCGTTATCATTGTTTGATTTACAAAAATTTTAATAAAAAAAAGCTGGTACCGAAGTACCAGCTTTTTTAATCCGCCAAACTGAAATTCAGTTCAAATTAAGTGTTATTAGATGCTTGCAATAGCAGCATTTAAAGTTGCACTTGGACGCATAACTGCATTTACTTTCTCTTGATCGATTGCGTAGTAACCACCGATATCAACAGATTTACCTTGAACTTCTGCAAGTTCAGCAACGATCTTCTCTTCATTTTCAGCTAAAGTCTTCGCTAAAGTAGAGAATGTCGCTTTTAATTCAGCATCTTCGTCTTGAGCTGCTAATTCTTCAGCCCAGAACTTCGCTAAATAGAAATGGCTACCACGGTTGTCTAACTCACCTGTACGACGTGATGGAGATTTGCCGTTGTCAAGTAATTTACCAGTTGCAGCATCCAATGTTTTCGCAAGAAGTTTAGCTTTAGGGTTGTTTTCTTTAATACCAAGCTCTTCAAGTGAAACAGCGAGTGCAAGGAACTCACCTAAAGAATCCCAACGTAAGTGGTTTTCTTCAACAAGTTGTTGTACGTGTTTAGGTGCTGAACCACCTGCACCAGTTTCGTACATACCACCACCCGCCATTAAAGGCACGATAGACAGCATTTTCGCAGAAGTACCAAGCTCCATAATTGGGAACAAGTCAGTGAGGTAGTCACGTAGAATGTTACCCGTTACAGAGATTGTATCTAGACCACGAGCAACACGTTCAAGTGTGTAACGCATTGCACGTACTTGAGACATGATTTGGATGTCTAGACCATCTGTATCGTGATCTTTTAAGTATTTTTGAACTTTCTTGATCAATTCGTTTTCGTGTGGACGGTATGGGTCTAACCAGAAGATTGCTGGCATACCAGAGTTACGTGCACGTGTTACAGCTAGTTTCACCCAGTCGCGGATCGGTGCATCTTTCACCTGACACATACGCCAGATATCACCTTCTTCCACGTTTTGAGACATTAACACTTCGCCAGTTTCGATATCTGTGATGTTAGCAACACCAGCTTGCGCGATTTCGAAAGTTTTGTCGTGTGAACCGTATTCTTCAGCTTTTTGAGCCATTAGACCAACGTTAGGTACAGTACCCATTGTACGTGGGTCAAAGTTACCATTCCACTTACAGAAGTTGATCATTTCTTGGTAAATACGTGCAAATGTAGATTCAGGCATTACTGCTTTACAGTCGTAAGGCTTACCGTCAGCACCCCACATTTTACCACCACCACGGATCATTGCAGGCATAGAAGCATCTACGATCACGTCGTTTGGAGAATGGAAGTTAGTGATGCCTTTTGCTGAATCCACCATTGCTAAAGCAGGACGGTGTTCTTGACATGCGTGTAGATCTTCGATGATCTCTTCACGTAAAGAAGTCGGTAAAGTTTCGATCTTCTCGTAAAGACCAGCCATACCGTTGTTTACGTTAATACCTAGTTCGTCGAACAGTTTACCGTGTTTTTCGAACGCTTCCTTGTAATAAATCTTCACACAGTGACCGAATACGATCGGGTGTGAAACTTTCATCATGGTTGCTTTAACGTGTAAAGAGAACAAGATGCCCGCTTCTTTACAATCATCTAATTCTTTTTCATAGAAGTCGCAAAGTGCTTTCTTGCTCATGAACATAGAATCGATGATTTCGCCGTCTTGCAGTGCAACTTTTTCTTTAAGAACGATGGTTTCACCAGAATTCGTGATCAGTTCCATTTTCACATTGCGAGAACGATCTAAAGTCATAGACTTTTCGCCGTGATAGAAGTCACCTTCATCCATGTGAGAAACGTGAGTTTGTGACCACTGTTTCCACTCACCCATAGAATGTGGGTGTTTTTTCGCATAGTTTTTAACAGCAGCAGGCGCACGACGGTCAGAATTCCCTTCACGCAATACAGGGTTTACTGCTGAACCTAAGCATTTACCAAAACGTGCTTTGAGTGCTTTTTCTTCTTCAGTCGTAGGATTCTCAGGATAATCTGGAATTGCATAGCCTTTTGATTGAAGCTCTTTGATACATGCAGTCAACTGAGCTACAGATGCACTGATGTTTGGAAGTTTGATGATGTTTGTGTCTGGATCTTGTGTAAGACGACCTAATTCTGCAAGATTGTCTGATACTTTCTGCTCTTCGCTAAGGTATTCAGAGAATTCAGCGAGCACGCGTGCTGCAACTGAGATGTCAGTTTTTACAATCTCAACACCAGCAGGCTTAGTAAAGGTCTCAATGATCGGCAGTAGTGAGTAAGTCGCCAGTAATGGCGCCTCGTCGGTCAGTGTGTAGATGATAGTTGACTTTCCACCAGCCATATATAGCCCCTTGCTTTGGATTGAGTTACAGAGCACCGAACTTTTGGTCCAGTCTCTTAGAACCGATTTGCTTAAATTAAAACGTTGAGAGTATCGTTCTTCGTCGCATTTCAGTCAATGAAATAAGCTTTTAGTACGCTATTTTGATGAAATAACATACAAAATAGTATCCATCTTTAGTTTGATAATACTGTATGAATTTCATTACTTCTGAATGAAAAGTGAAGAACTGGTAATGAACGTTGATCTCAACTTCCCTGTAATATGAACATTATACGTGTCTCATATTTAAACAGGATGGCAAAAGCGTACATTTCGGGCGTTATTGTAAGTGTTAATGTACGGGTATATTAATAAATTACGGAAATACCCAATATTTAGATTAAAGCATTTTGGGTATTTATACTTAAAATATATAATTTAATATCAAATTTAGAGATTTTTGAAACGCAATTTTTATTGATAGAGCAAGTGATAACGAATACTTTACTTTTAAATAAAGAAGTAATGTCTTGCTTACGAAAAAAGGGCTTAAGTAAAGTACTTAAGCCCTTTTTTAAATCTTGGTAGGTATATCCAGACTCGAACTGGAGACCTCTACGATGTCAACGTAGCGCTCTAACCAACTGAGCTATACACCTAGAATGCTTCGCATCTTATGCAAAAATCACTTGGCTGACAAGCCTTTTTCATATTTAACCAAAAGATATGAACAAGTTTTAATCATTGACTTAAAATTTGCGAACTCTTGTTTAGAAATACTCGATTGTGAATAACTTAAGTGCTCGTACAGAATGATAATTTCAAGGAAAACAGCTCTATTATTTTGACTTAAAGGTGATGAAATTCTTTCTAACCATTGTCGAACCGTTTCGTAAGAATAACGGCGACTGTGAAGTCCTAATTTTCTATTGAAAACATGAAGTACCCAATCGATTTGTGAATAGTGTTTTCTCTTTTTTCTCAACATCCATAGCGCATAACATCCTAATATGATCAGTGAGACTGCAAGGATAATCACAAACACTGAAGCAACTGAATGAATTCCAAATTTTGTCATCCAACTCTGCTGTTGATCAGCATTATATCCAACAACTTTACTTTGCCATTGATAACTTGCGTAATCACTCCACACGCGAATTTTTGTCAAAAAAGGATATTTTGCAACTGACCAATTTGTATTCTCAGAGTAGAGTGTTTGATTATTTTGAATTAAATTTTGCATTCCCTGATCAATACGTTCAGGAGCAATCATTGCAGTGGGATCAATCCTCTGCCATTGACCTCCAAAATATACTTCAGTCCAAGCATGTGCATCTAACTGCCTCACTTCCCAACTTTTCTGGTCTGGCGCAAATTGACCTCCTTGATAACCAGTCACGACTCGGGCAGGAATACCGACATAACGCATCATCATGACAAAACTAGAAGCAAAATGCTCACAAAATCCTTGTCGTGAATTAAACATAAATGCATCTATCCGATCACCACTCAAAACACCGGGAGATAAAGAATACTGAAAGCTATTTTGCTTAAACCAGTCTAAAACTTGCTGGATATAACGCTCTGGCCGCTCTCCACTTTTAATAAATAAGTCCCACGCTAAACTTTGACTTTTGATATCACGCTGATGGAGATACTGAGTGTAATACTGAATTTGAAACTGACTAAGTTCATGATTTATTTTCGTCTCACGCCCTAACCAAACTAAGTTTATGGGTTGAGCCGTTTGAATAGGTCGTTGAGCTGAAATACCACCGTCATAACGGAGATAATAATTTCGTTGTTGAGGTACAGATTGCTCTAATCCCATGATCCATTCTACAGAAGGATCTTTAGCCAAATACTGATATTCAACTTTTTGATTTAAATTAGAAAGTTGATAAGAGTTTAACTCGTTTAACCCTCTATTAAATCCATGACTTGTCCATTTTTGACCATCATATTGATCTAAGACCAAAGCTCGCCAATACATTTCTGAACGCGTCGGTAATTTTGTGATATCACCAATAATACGAAATGCCAATTCATTTGACTGAGACAGCTCAGCAATGTCACCTGGGGACATAGAGTCACTGATTCCTGTCATTCCCTTATTTTGCTGAATCGGGAGATGCCAAAGCGGAGGTAATCTTGGGAAAAAAATAAAGAGTAGTATAAAAAAAGGAATTGCCAATCCGATGAATTTACCAACATGAATGACATCGTGCTTTAAGCCATTTTTAGTTTCTCGAGTGGACAGAAACTCCGCGGTTTGAATTCTATAGAGTCCTACAAAACAGCTCACTAAGCACAGCACCACTCCCAAAGCAACATACAACGTTTGACTATATAAAAACGTACTTGCCGCCACGAATAAGGCAAAATTAAAAACGATGATCAAATCACGTTTTTTTTGGGTTTCTAATGCTTTTGAAAATAGAAAAGTTGTCAGCGATGCTACCCCAGCCTCAACACCAACAAAGGTATGGTAATGCAGATAAATCGCGCCAAGTGCAATTGCTGTAAAACTAAATTTTATTGCTTTGGAGACATTTTTTTTACTTTTTTGAATATGCCATAAATATATAAGCTCAATACAGAGCACCAAAATTAAAGCATAAGGCAGATAAATAATCTGGATAAATAAAATGAGTGCCAAACTCAATAGCATGGATTGTGAAACTTTAGGATGTACCATATATCAAAACCTATTTTCTATTTCACACTTTATGCCTGAGCAAGCAGAATTTTAGCCTGCTTGATATGCTCAGCTCCAAATCCTTGATTCAATTCGGCATGAGGTAACACCAGCTTAAAAGGAATTTGTAATTGCTCACACTGCTCCACCACACCCATCATATATTTGAGCTTTTCTTCATGCTCGACTGATGGCATATGATGATAATGAATATCAACACATCGATCCTGTTGATGCTCTTCAAAAACTTTAATATACAAACCTTGTCCACGAGCAGCCTGCTTCCAAGATACACTTTGTAATGAGTCGCCGACCTGAAAACTTCTTAATTCTTTAAACTCATCTTTTTCCTGATCCAATACAAATGCATTTGAAAAGCTTGTATTCGTATTTATTTTGGCTTGTGGCGCAATCCATGCATGTCGTCCATGAAAGATATAAGTCCAAGCTCGAACAAGACCAAATGGATACACTGAAGCAATGTGTATATCGGGATAGTTATACTGTCCTCGTTGATCAACATGAATCGGTATAACACATTCAGACTGTTTTTGGTCAATGTGAATGTGCTGTGTCTCAGAATCGATGGAGATCGATAAATAACGTGAATATGAATAAGGTTGATTCAAGTAGATTTTAAATAAAATCGAGTGCCCTACCTGTCCAACTTCATCAGTAATGATGTCTATCTCAAGACCATGCAATTGTTTAAAGGTGATATAAAAACTAATGCATAAGATCGCACTAATTAAAAAGCAGAAACCTAATATCAAATTATTGGCATAGTTAATACCCGCAATAAATGTGATAAAAATCAACACAAGATATAAGAAACCTTGCTGATAAATAAAAATCAAAATATCGCGTTGACCAATTTTTTTACTCTGCTCAAACCGAAATCTTTTTTTTAACCATTGCTTCCAGATACTGGTCACCTGCATACCCTCAAATCAATTTAACCTGATTCATTAGGGAGACCGTCTCATCCTCACTCAAGTTTAATCGATGAGCGCATACTGCTGAAAATACAGCTTTTACATCATCAGGAATGACAAAGGCTCTGGCATGCACGATCGCTCTCGCTTGTGATGCTCGTTTTAAAGCCAATAATCCACGCGTCGATAAACCATGCGCACTTTTTCGTGTTACCGCAGCCAAATCCAATAAATAGTCTTGAATTGCATCACTTAAATGGACTTGATGAGTCAAGGATTGCAATCTTAGTATTTCAGTCTCATTAAATACATGGATCAACTGTGCGATTAATTTGGCACGTGATTCTTGTTGAAGAAGTATTTTTTCTGCATGGCGAGATGGATAGCCAAGAGATAACCGCATGAGGAATCTGTCTAACTGAGACTCTGGTAGTGCATAAGTCCCGCTTTGAAAGAGTGGATTCTGAGTTGCTATCACCCAAAAAGGCTGAGGTAAAGCATAACGCTGTCCATCAATCGTGGCGTAGCCCTCTTCCATCGCTTCTAGCAATGCACTCTGTGTCTTAGGACTACAGCGATTAATTTCATCTGCCAAAAGAACTTGGGTAAAGACAGGTCCGTACTTAAATTCAAACTGATGCTCTTTTTGATTAAAAACATTCACGCCAATTACATCACTGGCGAGCATATCATTGGTAAATTGGATTCTTTGAAATGATAAACCTGATAATGATGCCAAACTACTGGCCAATGTGGTCTTACCCAATCCAGGTAAGTCTTCAAATAAAATATGACCACCTGCAATTAAACTACATAAAGCCAATTCAGTTTGCGTATTTTTATCCAAAACAATTTGATTGATTTGTTCTAGAAATAATGAAATTTTGGGAGTAAATGATTGAATCTGAGATTCTAACTCAGGCTGTATAATATCTTTTGATTGAACACTCTGCTTCATTCCCCAAATCATCATTTACATTTCCAAAACTATATATTTCTACCATACAGGTTTTTTTTATTTTCTCAAATATTTCTAATAATCAGTGTATTAAAGAATCAGTATCAAACTTAATGCTGAATAAGCTTCAACTGTGTGAGCATCTCTTCAGGTCCAATTTGAAGGCTTGAATTATTGTTTTCCGCCAGCTTGATCTGTTCAATAAAATAGCTGTTGATCGGTGCATTCCCCCCGAGTGTATTAGCAAGTCTGACCACTTCACCATTAATCCAATCAACCTCCGTCGTGCGCCCTAAATTCAGATCATCCTGCATAGATGAACGAGCTAGTGGATCAATGGCTAACATTTTGCGACTGATCAACTTAAACAACCAATTAGGAAGTCGAAGAATATGAGGAATGATGTTCGCTGGTACAGGCGTTAATTGTGCGGGTTTAATATTTGCCTGCTTTAAAATTTGAAGCGTCTCTAACTGTGCCTGAGCAAGGCACTTTCTATACATTCGATTAGTAAGTTGATTTCTTAAAGTTAGACCAGATAAAGCGTTAATCGAATTGTTCAAGTTGAATAAGACTTTAGCCCACTGTACCTCTAACATATCATCACGGAATTCAACTTGTAGTTTCGCCGCATCTAACATTATTTTTAGCTGATTATTTTCTGCAAATTTTTTTATCATTAATATTCCATCAGAACCTTGATGAAAATGAGAAGGTTTGAGTTCTGCGACATTAAATGGAACCATTCCTTCCATAATCTCCCATTCTGGCAGCATTTTTTTTAACCGTGGAACATTACTCACTCCATTTTGAAAACTGATGAGACGTGGTTTATTGAGAGTGTCACAGCTTCGTATTTCAAATGCCACTTGCTCTGTCGCTGCTGATTTTACACAAATCATGACTAAGTCCGTGTCTAGGACTTCTGCTAGATTTGTTGTAAGTCTTAATTGATCTGGAGTGAGCTTATGATGGTATCCGTTTAAATCACTGAGCTCCAACCCATTTTGGCTTAATTTTTGATAGCTTCTTTCTCTACAGTAAAATGTCACCTGATGGCCTGCTGCGACCATTCTTCCACCGATATAACTGCCAATCGATCCTGCACCATAAATTCCAATTTTCATGTTTTTATCCTTTGTTATTGATCAAGAGTATACGAGTTTCAGAACAATAAATTTGTCAGGTTTTATACAATTAAAACAAATAAAAAACGACACCTCAGTGCCGTTTTTTATTTAATATTAGAAAATTAACATGGGCATTTTTTCATACCGCCTGCTGCACTTGGATAGCGTGCATCGACACAATAACGATGAAAAGTTTTTTCATCCATTGGCTCTAGGTCAGGGTGATGCTTTTTCATATGCTCTACATAGTTTTGGTAATCTGGGACACCCACCATTAAACGAAAACTTTGTTGTAGCCGCTGCCAAATCAGTTGAACTGTTTTGATTCCATTCAACATTAAAAACTTCTTCGGCTGAGCCAAAATCGTGAATTTAATGATTTTACCCAATGCCAGCTTTTGACGAATTTGTTCTTTCAAACTCATTTGGTCTCTCCTGCAGGGACTTGATCAGTATAAATTGCTTCAGCTTCCTGAGCCGTTGGCTGCGGATTTGCTAAAGCACGACGAATCACTTTAATGGCAGCAAACAACATCACCACAGCAACAATCATAAAGAATGCACATAACGCAGCATTAATCTGATTAGATAAAGCAACAGTTTGCATTTCCGCAATGGATTTCGCAGGCGCTAAAATTTCGTTTCGCTCAATAGCCGCATTGAAACGATCTGCTTGTGCCAAGAATCCAATTTTTGGATTTTCATGGAAGATTTTTTGCCAACCAGCAGTCATCGCTGTAATGAATAGGAAAATCGTTGGAACAATGGTGACCCACACATATTTTTCTTTCTTCATCTTGAACAAAATGACAGTTCCCAGCATCAGTGCCATCGCAGCTAAAATTTGGTTACCAATACCAAATAATGGCCACAAACTATTGATACCGCCCAGTGGATCAACTACGCCTTGATATACAAAGAACCCCCAGCCTGAGACTGCAACGGCAGTACCAATCAAGTTGCCCACAAACGACTTAGAGTTTTTAACCGCAGGGACAACGATCCCCACAGTATCTTGAACCATAAAACGGCAAGCACGTGTTCCTGCATCAACAGCAGTTAGAATAAATAGCGCTTCAAACAAGATCGCAAAGTGATACCAAAATGCCATCATTTCTCGACTATTAAAAATTTCAGTGATGATGTGCGCCATACCAATCGCAAACGTCGGTGCACCACCAGTACGAGAAAGAATTGTGCTTTCACCAACCTCTTGAGCAAGTAGTGTTAGAGCTTCAGGTGTAACCACAAATCCTAAATTACGTACCGCCTCTGCGGCACTTTCAACCGTCGTTCCTATCACCGCAGCTGGTGAGTTAATGGCAAAATAAACGCCTGGATCCAAGATCGTTGCACAGATCATCGCCATGATTGCGACAAATGATTCCATCAACATACCGCCGTATCCGATCATCCGGATATCGCGTTCATTATTTACGAGCTTAGGTGTAGTTCCTGATGAAACCAATGCATGGAAACCTGAAATTGCACCACAGGCAATGGTAATAAATAAGAATGGGAAAAGTGATCCAGAGAATACAGGTCCCGTGCCATCTACGAAGTGGGTAATTGCAGGCATTTTTAATTCAGGCATCGCAAATACGATACCCAATGCTAAACCTGCAATCACGCCAATTTTCAAGAAAGTCGATAAATAATCACGTGGAGCCAATAACAACCATACTGGTAATACAGAAGCGATGAAACCGTAGATAATCAATGCCCATGTTAACTCTGTACCCGATAAAGTGAATAATTGCCCCCAATAAGGATGTTGAGCAATATTTTCACCGTAGATGATACCGAGCATCATCAGTACAAAGCCAATGATTGAAACTTCGGCAATCTTTCCTGGACGGATATATCGCATATATACGCCCATAAATAATGCAATTGGAATGGTGGCAGCAATACTAAACACACCCCATGGACTATTGGTTAATGCTTTAACCACCACGAGTGCAAGCACAGCTAGGATAATGATCATTACCCCTAATGCGCCAAGCATCACAATAATTCCTGCAAATGAACCCAGTTCTTGTTTTGCCATTT
Organism: Acinetobacter sp. ANC_7588; assembly: GCF_056783995.1. Taxonomy (NCBI): domain Bacteria; kingdom Pseudomonadati; phylum Pseudomonadota; class Gammaproteobacteria; order Moraxellales; family Moraxellaceae; genus Acinetobacter; species Acinetobacter sp. ANC_7588. Next base: position 224,958 of record NZ_JBWYIU010000001.1, read on the forward strand.
CACCCAGTGAACGTCCGTCACGGCGTGTAGAAATAAATAAAACTAGAAAATCTTGGACTGCACCTGCCAGTACAACACCGACTAACAGCCAAATCGTTCCTGGTAAATAACCCATTTGCGCAGCAAGAATAGGCCCAACTAACGGACCAGCACCTGCAATCGCAGCAAAGTGATGACCAAACAGAACACTTTTATTTGTAGGCACATAATCTAGACCATCCGCTAGACGGTGCGCAGGTGTTAAACGCCGAGCATTTAACTCGAATACTTTATTAGCAATAAATAAACTATAAAAACGATATGCAATACTGTAAACACAGACTGCAGCGAGTACGAGCCAAACTGCGTTGACATGTTCTCCACGACTAACCGCTAATATTCCAAAGGATACTGCACCGATTATGGCCACAATAATCCAAATCAATTTCGAAGTCATGGATGACTTCGGTTGTATTTGATCCATATCAAACCCTCATTATTTCGTATTTGCAATCAGCTCAATTTTATTATTCGTGTTACTGCTGTTTTCCCTTGCGACTATACTCCTCAATAATTCTTCTTTACCTTAGACCTTGGCATTAAAAAAGGGATGATTGTCATCATCCCTTTCGATAATAGTATAAATTTACACCATTATGCACGTTCTAAGTATTCACCAGTACGTGTATCAACACGAACGCTTTCTTCTTGTTGAACGAATAATGGAACACGTACTACAGCACCTGTTTCAAGTTTCGCTGGTTTACCACCACCGCCAGAAGTATCACCACGTACGCCTGGATCAGTTTCAACAATTTTTAATACCACGAAGTTAGGTGCATTCACTGTTAAAGGAACACCATTCCATAACATGATTGTGCATTTTTCGTTTGAATCGTCTTTCAACCATTTCGCAGCATCACCCATTGCAACTTTGTCAGCCGCAATTTGCTCGAAAGTCACAGGATCCATGAAGTTCCATAGTTCGCCGTCGTTGTATAAGTAGTCCATTTCTACTTCTACGATATCTGCTGCTTCTAAAGAATCACCAGATTTAAATGTTTTTTCTAATACTTTACCTGATTTAAGGTTACGTAATTTAACACGGTTGAACGCTTGGCCTTTACCTGGTTTAACGTATTCGTTTTCCATGATTGAGCATGGGTTACCATCAAGCATTACCTTAAGGCCAGACTTGAAATCGTTCGTAGAATAATAGGCCATGAGAGGCTCACTCCAAACTTACTAACTTTAATCTATTAATGCGATGGGCTGCTACACTGTCATTTAGCAAGGCTGACAGGTGCATGATATGCCACATGCACATGCATTTATGTTGCGTATTCTAAATGACCAACCTACTCTGCCGCAATGATAAATTCCGAAATACAACGTTTAAGCTGTCTAAGTTCCATGCAGAACTACTGTTGTAGACTTAATTTGATCATCTTTAGGCTTGAGTATTTTCATCCCAACATTCAATAAAGAAGGCTTAATCAGGACACAACTGAGTTTTTCAATGGGTTTTGATTTAAAATGAAGCCTTTCATCTCCCTCTAAATTTAAACTGTATGACCCACTATTTGTATCAAGAGCAACATTGGCAAAATCAACTCAGCGATTTAATCACTGACCCACATGAGCTCATTGAACTCTTGGAATTGCAACCTGAAGATTTAATACATGGTGCAATTTTGGCATCAGCCCAATTTAAATTAAGAGTCCCTCGCGCCTTCGTCGCGAAGATGCAAAAATCTAATCCTGATGATCCACTGTTACTTCAAGTACTCCCTCATCATCTGGAGTTAAATGAACATCCTGATTTTGTGACAGACCCCCTTGATGAGGAGGCTGCCAATTTAATTCCAGGTGTATTACATAAATATCAGTCACGTTTTTTACTGACTTTAACAGGTGCATGTGCTGTTCATTGTCGTTATTGTTTTAGACGTCATTTTCCATATCAAGAAAATTTACCTAAAAATGACGACTGGAAAAAAATACAAGACTACTTACTCGCTCATCCAGAAATCAATGAAGTGATCTTAAGCGGAGGGGATCCCCTAACACTTTCAAATCGTAAACTTGCCGTTTGGATCGATAGATTAAGTTCAATTCCACATCTTAAAATTTTGCGTATTCATTCTAGAGTTCCAATCGTTATCCCAAATCGGCTTGATGATGAACTTATTTCTCTGTTAAAAAACAGTAGGCTACGTATTATTCTAGTGGTACACTCAAACCATGCTACTGAAATTGATGACTTTACCGCTTCGAAATTAATGCAAATTTCACAACAAAATATTTTGGTGTTGAATCAAGCTGTGTTATTAAAAGGTATTAATGATCATCCTGATATTTTGGTTGATCTAAGTCATCGATTATTTGATGCGCGTGTGATGCCTTATTATTTACATGTGTTGGATAAAGTGAAAGGTGCTCAGCATTTTGATTTACCAAGTGAATCTATTGATTCAATCTATAAAGAGGTTTTGGCAAGGTTGCCTGGATACTTGGTTCCAAAGCTGGTTAGAGAAATTGCGGGAGAACAGAATAAAACACCGCTTTATGGAGTTGCCACTTTTTAGAGACTCATTCACATGCTTCAGGCTCAGATTTCAGAAATTTTTCACTATCCTACTGCCTTGACTCGAGATCAACTGAGTTTTGCAAATGCAAATGTTCAGGACTTGGGTTTTTGGGCATCTCAACTTTCAATTATGCAATTAGGTGACACCTCTGAAGCGGTGTTAAAAGCCCTATATGAAATCGCTGAACTCAAATGTTCGGAAACATTGCGCTTTGATCTTATTCAAGCGCTACACCCTTTGATCGAAAATATTTTAGAGAGACTTGAAAAAAACTTTTTAAATCAAGGTCTTTTTCTATCTGACCGTAACAAAGATATTATAGAATTAACCACTCGCTTGAGAACATTATTTGCTGATATCTACATAGATATTGCACAGCGCAGTGAAATGCAGCTAAAACAACAAAAGTTTTCTATTTTGAAGTTTGCTCAAAAGCGTAATGTGAAAACTGCACGACTCCTTTCCAGTTATTACGCTCTTCAACAATTGGGTTTATTGCTAGTACAACAACAGATGCTTTATCGTTCTGCCTTGTCTAAGCAATGGTTAATGACCCATTATCTGTATGATTTGGCATTAAAAAACCAAGAACACACGGTCAATATTAATTTATTGCAAGGCACTCATCACGCTTTAAAAAATATTCAACAGTGCTATGCCCAAGTCTTATTATTAGAAATATTTAATACTCACCAAATTCGTCCTTCTGAGATCTACGCGCTCTATCAATGCACAGCGGATTGGGCACAATTAGTGCAAGTTTTACCACGCGAAACCGCTTTATCTCGTTACGTCATTGATACCACTAAAGATCATCCGCCAGTTTACAACCGAAAACACCATGAGAGTTTTAAACCTAACATTTTCGTGGCGACACAATCGTTGCTTGAGCATGTCAACTTAACCATTCAAAAGGACAATGAATATTTATCTAAGAAAGAGAAAGCATATTTAACTGCGCCTCTTAAATTTCATGTACAAAATGTTTTAGGCTCGACCATTGAACGCAGACATGAACGTTATGAACATTCCGCTCAGTTACAACTCTGTTTCAGTTTACTTACCGCTCATTATTATCTCTCTAAAACCAAAACTTTTAGCGAAACCTTACGACTAACACCGCCTAAATCAAAATCAGAAGACGAGTTTGCATTTACATATTTAAATGACTACCCAGATGCCTATACAGACAAATCAAACAAGGTTCTAGATAAACAGGCACGTCAAATCCATGCGGCTCAAGTTTTAGATATCAGTTTAAATGGTTATCGCGTACGTTGGTTAGAAGAAGAAGCACCTCCAAATTTAAGAACTGGTGAATTTATCCTGATCAATGAGGGAGTGAACAGCAAATGGAAAGGTGGTGTAATTCGTTGGATCAAACAATCTGTTAAAAAAAGCTATGAACTTGGGCTTGAAGTGATTGGACCCGACATCCACCCTTGCGCCGCAAAAGTTTATACAGATCGAAGTTCTTTTAATTATCATCCATGTTTATTTGTACATACCTTGAAGATTGATGCTCCACAGCATTCTCTTATTTTGCCAAATTTACAGTTTTTCAAAGAACAACAATCTATTTATTTACGCTTAACTGATCAAGATATCAAAGTAGAATTGATAAAGACCATGCTCATCACACAAAGTTTTGTTCAATTTGAATTTGAATTATTTAATGATGAGCAGCAATATCTGATTGATGAATTTTTACAACATCAAAACCTTGAATCAAATCGTTTTCAAGATGTATGGGAAGCATTGAAGTGAAAAACCTACTTCTATCAACACAATTAAAACAATCTGGAATGCGCTTACTCATTGTCGATGATAATCAGATTCGTTATAACCATATTATCTCTTTACTCGAAAAACGCGAGTACAAGGTAGAAGCAGTGCTACTCGATGATCAAGTGAGTCTTGAAAAGCAACTTCATTTAGATTGGGATTTAATTCTGTTTGGTCGTGCCTATGAACTGACCTTAACTCATTTTCTTCGACTGCTTGCAGATTCTGATAAAGCTTTTACCCCAACACTTTATCTAGCTCCAGAAGCGCTAGAAATGTCTGAAGTAAAACTCATTTCGATGGGCATCTACGATGTTTTAAATATTGATCAACCTGAACAATGTTTACTTAAAATTATTCGAGCATTGGCTTTTAGTCGCTTACAAAAAAATCAGATGCAATTAACGGATGAACTGAAACACAATGTTCAAATTAAACAAAATTGGATCGAAGAGCATAAAAAAGCAGTTGCAATCATAGAAGAAGGGATTGTCGTTGAATGCAACCATGAGTTTACGCATTTATTTGGCTTCAACACGTTTGATGACGTTATTGGATCCCCGCTCATTGATTTAATACAACCTGAGGATATTCAATCTTTTAAAGCACGATTTAAAAAATTAGCTTTCGGTAAATTTGAGTATGGACCTTTTGAACTGATTTCTCTTAATCCACAGTTAACACATCAAAATCCAGTCCAAATTGAATGTAATCCTACAGATCAAAATCAAATCATTGAAATTACGATTTCAACGCATTTTCAACAGGATGATCAACCATTTAGTCCTCAACTTGAGACTGCACCTCACCAAGACAGTAGAATTGCACCACACACAACATTGGCAAAAATTTTACAACATCTTGAAGAACACCCTGCTCAAGAAAATGCTTTGGTCATCTTCAGCCTAGCCAGTTGTCCAGACTATATCTTGAGTTCTGATTGGGATACTTTTAAAGGCTATTTCGGCAAACTTTCAGACTTTATTCTCGAACAGACCAATGGCGCTGTATTTAAAATTGAAACAGCCCTGTATGCCACTATCATTCAAGCTGAAACGATTGAAGTTCTAAAATCAAGACTCTCTGCGCTACATGCGCTTGAAAAACCTAGGCTCGTCAATCTGGGAGATCAAACCTATCAACAGCATGTCAAAATTGGTTATAGTCTCTTCAAACTGTCAGATTTAAATGTAGATAATTTTGAACAGCTCATTGCAAATGCTTATAACACACCCCTACCCAATTTATTGAGCAATGATGCTGCTTTAGAGACAACGCTTGAAGAAATTGAAGAGATTCATTTTGAAGTTACTCAAGCAGATGAGCCGACCTCTATTCAGTTGAATACACCTTCTTCTGAAGTAGAGCCTGATCATTCAACAGAATTTGTATTTCAAGCAAGTGAAGAACCTGTACAGTCAGACGAAGTTCACGGCGATATCCTAGTACATCTTCGTAAAGTTCTTGAACGCGATCAAATTACGCTAAAGTTCCAACAAATCTATGATAAAGAAGACACTAGTCTTAATACCTATGAAGTAAGCAGTGGGTTTATTTTTGAAAACCAATGGATTCAATTGGACGATATTGAAGAATTGGTGGATGACCCTGAGTTGTCTATTAAAATTGACCGATGGATTTTGGTTGAAGCAGCAAAGCAACTGCACAATTTTTTAACACAATATCCTGAAGCTAAACTGATTATTAATTTACGACATCATGTTCTTTTAAAGCATCATCAATTGGCAGAATTAATTTCAAAACTGCTCATGATTGTAGGCGCAAAAGTACCTCAACCGCTGATTTTACAGTTTAAAGAAAAATACATTGCTCAACATTTAAATGAAATTCTGCCTGCGATTGAGGTATTGAGAGCGCAAGGTGCAGATATTGCCATTTGTGAATTTGGATTAAGTAAATGTAGCAATCTCATTCTCAAAGTTGCCAATATTCAGAATTTCACGCTGCATGAAGAATTCACAGATGATTTAAATACTGAAGAAGGTATTGAACGTTTTAAACAAGCGATTGAATACTTCAATAGTCATCGATCAGTCAATTTATTACTCAAAAATCTCAATGATATGAATAGCTTTGCCAACGCGTGGAATGTCGACGTGAGATTTTTACAAGGTGATTATTACCAGCGTAAATTGGATCAGCTCATGAATGTTCAAGATCAAAGTTAAATCCGAATTTTGGACATAAAAAAACAGGCTGAACGCCTGTTTTTTATTTTGGGTATTAACGTTTGATAGAACGTGACATACCAGCAAAACGTTGTTTGAACTTGTCGATACGACCGCCAGTGTCAACGTTCTTTTGCTTACCAGTGTAGAATGGGTGGCAAGCTGAGCATACGTCTAGGTAAAGTGTTTCTTTACCAACAGCTGAACGAGTTTCGATTACGTTACCGCAAGAGCAAGTAGCAACTAATTTTTCGTATTTTGGGTGAATATCGGCGCGCATGGTCGATTCTCCATAGAGTTAAGAAGGCTTTAGCTGTCATCGCAATTGATCACTCTCTTCATCCATTACAACAGACGCAGAGGAAAGGCTGAAATACAGCAGATCAACACCACAACAGACCATTCTTTTGGCCCACCGAGACGGCTTCCGTCAGAGCTAAGCACAACAAGTGGACGACATTATACGCCACTTTATTTCAGATAGCGAATTTTTCCTTTAAGACTTTTCAATTTGCTTGGACCAATGATTTGCAATAATTCCGCACACCATTAATTGGATTTGATGGAAAATCATAATTGGCAATATGATCATCCCCATAGGTTGTCCAATGAAAAGAATTTGCGCCATAGGCACTCCACTTGCGAGTGTTTTCTTAGAACCACAAAAAAATACAGCGATTTGATCGGCACGATTAAATCCAAACCACTTTGGGGCGTGATAGGCTAAAAGCATAATCAAAGTCAGAAGCACAGAGCATGCAATAATTAACCACATTAAGGTCACCCCACTGACTTCATTCCATAGATCTGCTACGACTGCACTACTGAATGCGCCATACACCACCAAAAGAATTGAGCCTTGATCAAAAGTTTTGACAATACTCGGGGCTTTTTGAATCAGAGGAAAAACGATAGGACGCAATAATTGTCCCAGAATAAATGGAACCAATAACAGCAGAATAATTTTGACGATCGCACTGGTTGGATCAAACCCATGATCAGACTGGCCTAAAATAAATAAGGTCACTAATATAGGTGTGATAAACATACCAATAATATTAGAGAATGAAGCACTACACACAGCACTTGCGACATTACCACCTGCTACTGAAGTAAATGCAATAGAAGACTGAACTGTTGAGGGTAAGAAGCACATAAACAAGAAGCCCCAATACAGTTCTTGTCCAAGTAGCGGTAGCAATACAGGTTTAGCCATTAACCCTAGAATTGGGAAAACTGCAAACGTCAGTGCAAAGACCAAACTGTGTAATTGCCAATGTTTAATGCCTTGAATCACCGCCTCACGTGATAACTTTGCACCATGTAAAAAAAATAGGATTGCAATTGCAATCGTGGTGAAATAAGAAAAATAGTGAGCAGCAACACCTGAAATTGGCATCAGTGACGCTAAAATCACCATAACAAACAGCAATATCGTGAAACGATCTAACGCTAAGAGCTTTAGCACCCCATATCCCTCTTTTTATTCTCTAAATTGAAAATAAGCCCAATACTCATCGATTGGGCTTATCTTTAAAATTTTACTCACCAATCAGCGAGTGAAACTTAATTATTTCTCGCATTACTGTCTTGTTGAATAAGTTCAATCTTGTAACCATCTGGATCTTCCACAAAAGCGATTACGGTTACACCGCCTTTCATTGGTCCAGCTTCACGGACAACATTACCACCACGTGCTTTGATTTCTTCACACGCTTTATAAGCATCATCCACTGCGATCGCAATATGACCATACGCATTACCCAGCTCATAGCTGTCTGTATCCCAGTTATGCGTTAGCTCAAGAACAGTATTGTTTTCTTCATCACCATAACCTACAAAGGCTAAAGTGAATCGACCTTCTTCATAATCGCGTTTACGAAGCAAAGTCATACCGAGTACTTCAGTATAGAACGCCAATGAACGCTCTAAATTGCCTACACGTAACATGGTATGTAACATTCGCATAAAATTTACCTATTGATTGAAAGATGTACTTTTCAACTGATTTAACAATTTCGCCACCCAAATAACAAGTAACAAAATAGGTAAACCCATTAAAAAAGTCATAAAGAAGAATGATGAATAACCGAAGTTTGTCACTATTGTACCTGAATAGCCACCAATCATCTTTGGAAGTAATAACATCAATGAACTAAAAATTGCATATTGCATTGCTGTAAATGAAACGCTAGTCAAACTTGATAGGAACGCAATAAATACTGCACCAGCAAGTCCTGATGCGAGATTGTCAAATACAATCCCCATCACCAGCCACACCTTGCTATAAGGGACAACCACTTTACCTTTGAGTTCGACTATTTGATCACTATCAACTTGAACAGCTGGAAGATCAGATAAAGCCATACGTGACTTCGGTTGGATCGTTGAAACTGTTTTATAAATATGATCTTGGGTTAATTCATGCGCCTGACCTGCATGCTGCACAACCGCTTGCACCGTAAATTTAGTGTGGTCTTTTAGACTGTCTCCGGGGACGACCACGCTCCAATTATTTTGATCCAACTTCGCAGGTATCACTTGCTGATTTGAAATACGAATATTCAGTGTTTGTAGTGTGCTGTCAGCTTTTAAGTTCGAGAGTTGACCGCGAATAATGACATCCTTGCTTAACTCATCTTGGTAGAGAACATTATCCCCTCCAATGGCTTGGATGAAAATCTGAGAATCATCTTGACTCGAATAGCGTTGAAGCGGGATTTCAACATTCAGGGCTTTATCATAACCATCAGGGGTGGATAACACTTGAATACTATTATGTTCAGCAAAATTAGATGCAGGGAGCTTTAAAGACCAGTTCCCCACTTCATCAGGAGTCACTTGATGCTGTTGCCCCCCCATTTGTACCAAGACTTGATTCATCGTTGGTCCAGATTTTACGAGCCCCACAAAGATGAGATTGGTCGTGCTGGCAACAATAGCGCCCACCAACATCATTTTCATAATGTTATAACGCTGAGCTAATAAGCCTCCAAGGAAGCCACCTAAAATTACAAAAAAAATGGCGAAAAACTTGTTAAACCAAGCGATTTCTTCTTTATCAAAATTCAAATCAAGATAAAAAAGATTGGCAACCACTCCAGCGACAATATCTGAAATTCGATAAAAACCAATGAGTAATAAAATAGCTAACGCAACTTTCAAACCATAACGTTTGAAGAAATCTAAAATCGGTGATAGCCATGTCTCGACGACTATTTTTTCATCAATGAGTTTTGCTCGGATTAATCCAAATACGACTAGCACAGCCAACGCCACACTCGCGAAGAAACGTAAAACTTGCCCGATAAATGACAAAAAATTACCATCAATATTTAACTGTGAAATCCAAGCACCAAATTGGAGAAACCCACAAACGAAAACTACTGTTGAAATCACAAAGACGATAAATAACTGAAAATAATCCTTTGCTTGATATTGATGAGGTTCTTGATTTACTACCGGTTCATGAATCACTAAAGTCGTCACAATCCCAATCATCATCAATCCAGCCATAAGTAAATAGGTGGACTGCCACGCCTCATAAATATAGTTACCCATGGCTGTACCAAGTGATGCAGCGAAGAGTAATGCACCGAGCTGAGTTACAATGGTCGCAATTCGATAACCTGCGTTATAGGTCGAAGCCATAACCGTCTGAACACTCGTATCTTGTGTCAACTCAATACGATAAGCATCCACGATAATATCTTGTGTCGCTGATGAGAATCCTAGAAAGATTGCGGATATCGCCATGAACGTTAAACTTGAAAATGGCCCTACACTTCCTCCATGAATACTCGGATCAGTAAATGCCATTGAACAAATAGCAATTGCGACCAAAATCTGAGAAACCAATAACCACCCTCGTCGTTTACCCAATTTCCTTGTTAAATAAGGCAATGGTAATCGGTCAATCAAAGGTGCCCAAATGAACTTGAAGGCATAAGCTAAGGCTGCCCATGAAAACATGGTAATGGTACTACGCTGAATACCGGCTTCACTCAACCAGAAAGATAGAGTTGAAAAAATCAGAAAAATTGGGATACCTGATGAGAAACCCAAAAAAAGCATAATGATCGCGCGTCGATCAAGAAAGGCTTTAAATGCCGAAGTCCATCCAGCTGATTCTGGTGACGAAGATTGTGATGTCATTGCGTTGTTATTTTCAGTGAAAAGTACTCTCGCTATTCAACTCTGTAATGCGCTTGGTTTCAATATAATTTACGCAAACTTCACCGAGTATTTCATCAATTTGATCTATCTCAACTTGATATTTTTGGCTAAACCTGTATACCTTAAACTATCAAATGTAAATTATAGTTTTGGATTTCACCTGTGACCCAGAGACACGATCAAATTAGTTCCACCGCAGTAGCTTTAACCACGACATCCACAAACTTAGAACAAAACTCGCAAAACAAGCTCCTATCCGTATTTGAACTTGAAGCCACGCAAAACACCTTGAATGCAACAGCACTCAAACCAGAACAACTGACGCATATTCCAAATTATGACAATATTCCTGCGTCTACAAAACGTATCAAGCCTCTTAATAATTTTTTAGGACAAGATCGTGCTAAAGCATCTGTAGAAGCAGGCATTGCCCTTCCATACTCAGGTTATAACATCTTTGCTGTGGGTACGGCAGGGTTGGGTAAACGCACCATGATCAAGCGCTTACTCCAACAACATGCCAAAGATATGCCTACACCGGATGATTGGGTTTATGTATACAACTTCAAAAATGCACGCAACCCAATTGCGCTTAACTTTCCTGCAGGACAAGGCGCAAAGTTTCAAAGTACGCTACATCAAACATGGCAAACCATTTTCAAACAGCTCGAACGTCGTTTTAGTGCTGAAACGTATCACAATCGGATAGAAAAAATTCGTTTAACGACAGGTCATGAACAACAACAAGCTTTGATTGAGCTCACCAAAGAAGGTGAAGAGCTTGATTTAAAGTTGATCAGTCGTAATGAAGAACACTGCTTTATTCCTGTTCATATTAAAGACAATAAAATTCAAGAGATGTCTCAAGATGACATCAATGCACTGAGTAGCAAAGAACGTTCTGAAATTGCGTCCAATATCCGTTATATGGATAAAAAGCTTGAGCGTTTAGGTTTACAAATTGGTGATCTTGAAGATGAAGCACGTGATATGGTGTCTGAGTTGAATCGTGACATTGCCAAACAAGTCATTATTCCTCGCATGGAACATATTTTAAATAAATTTCCAGATATCAAACATCTTGAACAATACTTAAAATTATATGCTCAAGATATTATCGACAATGTGGAAACCGTACTAGAACAGGAAGAAAGTGATTTTTCACCTGCATTATTTAACCGTGTCCCTGCGCGTTATCAAGCAAATTTAGTCATTAGCAACAAGCCAAATTCTGGGGCACCAGTCATCTTTGAAGATTTCCCCACACATTACAACTTACTTGGCCATGTTGAACAATTAACGCAAAATGGCACTATCAGCACTGATTTCACTTTAATACGACCTGGTGCACTGCATCGTGCCAATGGTGGTTTTTTAATGCTTGAGGCTGAGCAGCTTTTAGAACAACCTTATGCATGGCAAGGACTCAAACGAGCGATTAAGTCTGGTCAAATTAAACTCTCATCTCTAGAGCACATGCTAACGCTGACGGGCAGCATTTCAATTGAGCCAGCATCGATTCCATTACAATTGAAAGTCATTTTAATGGCTGAACCAGAAATCTATTATGAGATTCTGGAGGTGGAGCCTGAGTTAGGAAGTATCTTTAAAATCAGAGCTGATTTTACTGACACATTACAACGTAATGACGAAAATGAACAAGCTTATATGCATTTGATTGCAGACTATGTTCAATCCTCTAAACTCCTTCCATTTGATCGTTCTGCCTTGGCTGCTTTACTGACCGACTCAAGTCGTCAAGCAGAGGATCAGAGTTCGTTGTCACTACATGCCTTAACTTTAGGTGATCTGATTCATGAATCTCATCACCATGCATCCAAATCTAATGCAACTATGGTGACAGCAGAACATATCGGCACTGCGCTCAAACACCGCCAATATCGTCTAGGTTATTTACGAGAGTTGTACTGGCAAGATTTATCTCGTGGTACACAGCTTATCGAAACGCGTGGTCATCGACTCGGTCAGATTAATGCTTTGTCTGTGATTCACTACGCAGATGTCGAGTTTGGCTTACCATCACGATTGACTGCTTCAGTGTATCAGGGTGGCGGCGATATTTTAGATATCGAACGTAGCGTGGAGTTAGGAGGTTCACTTCATGCTAAAGGTGTACTGTTAATGTCATCTTTCTTGAAAGCACATTTCGGACGTGAACAAACCTTGCACTTCTCTGCCGCTTTGGCTTTTGAACAAAGTTATGGTCAAGTCGATGGTGATAGTGCAACCGTTGCAGAACTCTCCGCTTTAATTTCTGCGATCAGCCAACTGCCGATTGATCAGTCATGGGCGATTACGGGTTCAATGAATCAACTGGGTCAAGTACAACCGATTGGTGGCGTCAATGCCAAAATCGAAGGTTTCTTTGATGCATGTAAACTTCAAGGTTTAACAGGCAAACAAGGTGTCATTATTCCACGTCAAAACATGCAGCATCTAATGTTACGTCAAGATGTGATTGATGCTGTCGAGGCCGGTCAATTCCATATTCATGCCATCAACACAATTGATCAAGCACTTGAGATTCTCATGGCGCGTCCTGTCGGAGAATTAAATAAAAAAGGTCGCTATACCAAAGGATCAATTTACGCTGCTGTCATGGAGCAGCTAGAATATTGGCAAGCCATTGAAGATGGCGCTGAAATTGAAGAAGAGCCAAAGAAAAAGAAAAAAAAAGAAGAAAAAAGACAAAGCTAAAAAAGATAAAGCGATCAATGTTGAAGAACAACATTCTCAACTCGCTGATGAAACTTCAAACTAGTTTGAAGTTTTCAAAATAAAAAAAGCACCCATCGGTGCTTTTTTTATTGCGCTCAAATTAAGCTTCAGGCGCTGGGCTATATTGCTCCACGAGCGTTTTTAATTCGCCTGTTTGGAACATTTCTAGCATAATATCACTACCACCGATCAACTCACCATTGATCCATAATTGTGGGAATGTTGGCCAGTTTGCAATTTGTGGCAAAGTCGCACGAATGTCTTGGTTTTCAAGAATATTTACATAAGCAAATGGGCGACCAATTTGGCTCAATGCTTCAACTGCACGTGCAGAGAAACCACATTGTGGGAACTGTGGTGTGCCTTTCATATAAAGAAGAACTGCATGTTTTGCAATTTGATCACGAATTAACGCTTCTGTATCACGCACTTGTTCAGTCATTGATTAAATCCTCAACTATTCTGCCTGCATTATACCTAAAACCGCCGTAAAGAGTATGGATTGGTAAATTTTTCCAGTTTAATTTGCAATTAGGCTTTTAATCTTAAGCAGATTTTGCTTAGATAAACTTTTATTTTCCACCTAACAAATACGAGTTAGACATGAACAATATCACCCTCGCTCCAGTTCAAACTGATCAACCATCTCATTTGATGCCTATATTCAGCCGTCAACCGATCAGCTTTGTGCGTGGCCGAGGTTCGTATCTTTATACAGCTGAAGGTACAGAATATTTAGATGCGCTGACTGGCATTGCAGTATGTGGTCTAGGTCATGCACATCCAGTTTTGGCAGAAGCAATTGCAGAACAAGCGGCGACGCTTATTCACACCAGTAATATTTATGAAGTACCTTGGCAGACTGCAGCTGCGCAAAAGTTAGCTAAAGTATCTGGTATGGAAGAAATTTTCTTCTCGAATAGTGGTGCTGAATCAAATGAAGGTGCAATTAAAATTGCGCGTAAATATGGTCATATGCAAGGTATTGCTCTTCCGAAAATCATTGTAGCTGATCATTCTTTCCATGGTCGTACAATGGCAACACTTTCTGCGACAGGCAATAAAAAAGTACAAGAAGGTTTTGGCCCGCTCGTTGAAGGTTTTATCCGAGTACCTTTTGGCGACATTGAGGCAATTGAAGAAGCAGCAATCAACCATCCAGATATCGTCGCGATTCTCGTTGAACCGATCCAAGGTGAAGGTGGTGTAAATACTGCCCCTCAAGGTTTTAGTTATCTTGAAGAAATTCGTCAAATCTGTAATCAACATAATTGGTTGATGATGCTAGATGAAGTTCAAACAGGTAACGGTCGTACAGGAAAATATTTCGCGTATCAACATACCAATATTATTCCTGATGTCATGACGACAGCTAAAGGCTTGGGTAATGGTTTCCCAATTGGTGCAGTGATGACTCAAGGTAAAGGTGTAGGTATTCTTACTGCAGGTAACCACGGATCAACTTATAGTGGCACTGCATTAGGTTCGCGCATTGTCTACACGATTATCGATTTGATGCAAAAAGAAAATATTGTTGAAAATGCAGCAACAATTGGCCAATACTTAGTCGATCAATTCCGTACACAACTTGCAGATCAAAACGTTATTGTTCGCGGCTTTGGTATGATGATTGGTATTGAATTACCAAAACCATGCGCAGAGTTGGTGGATATTGCACGCATAGAGCACAATCTAATTATTAATGTCACCGCAGGTAATGTCGTTCGTTTGTTGCCAGCGTTGAATATGAATCAAGAACAAGCTGATGATTTATTAAAACGCTTAGTTCCAGCGATTAAAAACTTCTTGGCTTAAGCCAAGATCAATAAAAAAGCCGCATATTGCGGCTTTTTTATTAAGAAGAACACTTAAGATGCCTCTTGGAATACTCGACCACCAGGCAACTGGCTGAAATATTGTTTTAAAGCATCTAGGCAGCGATGAATTTTCATTGGTTGTTGTTCACGTTTTAATGTCATTGCATTCAAAGTGTATGCAGGTAACTTCCATTCAGGTAAAACTTCAACCAATGTGCCATTCATTAATTCTTTTTGCACATCTAGATATAATAATCGCGCAATGCCGTGACCATTTTGGCACAATGATTTAGCGACATAAACATTGTTTGTCTGTAAACGATTTTCCATGGACACATTCACCAATTCACGCGATGTACTGTGTTCAAATGTCATCATTTGCTGATTTTTTACAATATTTACTGGAATCAAATCATGCTGTGCTAAATCTTCAGGTCTTGAAATAACTGCATTTTGATTCAAATAACTTGGTGAAGCCACCAAGACTTGATCCACACGTGCAAGCGGCAGACAAGATAAGTGATTAGATTCATCCACGCGAGAACACATTCTCACTGCAATATCGATTCTTTCTTGAATCAAATCGACAAACTGATTTTCAACTTCAAAGTGAACGGTTAAACCACGATGTGCCGAAATCCAATGCGACAGCGCAGGAACTACATGGGTTGCACCGAGTTCTGGCGTTGTTGCAATACGTAAATCACCAACTAAATCGTCTCGTAACTCATTAATTCGAATTTTACCGCGCTCTGCTGCAGCGAGCATTTCTTGACAGCTATGAAAAAAGGCCTGCCCTGCTTCCGTTAAACTTAGTTTTCTTGTGGAACGGTGCAGAAGTGTTACTTCCATTTCTTGTTCTAGTGAACGAATTTGCTGACTAACTGCACTCGTCGTAATGCCTAAATCTCGAGCAGCACCACTGAAAGAGCTTTTTTCAACAACACATGCAAATACGCCCATCGAGCGAAGTTGATCTAACATAAATTTCCCTCTGAAATTATGAGATGCTTCTCTAATTAACAAAAATTAACAAAAGCAACTCATTGTATTATACGAAGAAATTGTTAAATTGCACTAAATATCTTCAGTTGATTGGCAAAATATTTGCTGGATTGATTGGCTTACCATCTAAACGAACTTGAAACTCAAGCATCGTACGGGTTGCACCACTCGAGCCCATTTCTGCAATTTGTTGCCCTGCACTTACGTTTTGCCCACTCTTCACTAACATCCGGTTATTGTGCGCATACGCAGTGATATAACCATCAATATGTTTAATGAGCACCAAATTACCATATTCTTTTAAACCATCAGCTGCGTAAACCACTTGACCATCAGCTGCTGCAAAAATTGGATCACCAACATTGCCACCAAAACGTAATCCCTTGACATTACTTGCCACATTAAAGTTTTCAATGACTGGACCATTCGATGGTTTCACCCAGCGTAATGAAGTTGCTTTAGTCGAAGTCGTCGGTACTGCAGCAGTTACCGCTGGTACTGGTGTGGTTTGTGGTGGTGGCGTACCCACAGCTGGTTTTGTTGGTAACTGAATGGTTTGACGTTGAATCTGAGTTTCAGTCGCTGTCAAAGGACGCGTGGTCGAACGTGTCACTTGTCGATTGCCAGAGGGTTTTAATCTTAAAGATTGATTTACATAGATGCGATAAGGCGGTGCAATATCATTCATCTCCGCAATGCTCAAATAGCTCAATCCATAACGTGCCGCAATTTTACTTAAAGTGTCGCCAGAACGAACTGTATAGAAGTCAGGAGCAACCGCATAACGAGCAGAATTGTGGATTTGGGGTTTCGATGCACAGCCCGACAAACCAAGAAAAGAAGCGACAGCAACCGCGATCAATGCTGAGTGAATAGATGGTTTAGACAACTTCAAAACTGTTTTGGGTCTGGCCAAAAGCATGATTTCCCTCTCTGACAAAAGATTAAAAAGACTGAATTCGGCTTAAGAGTAGCAAAATTAATGCTAAATTCACCGTTTCAAATATATTTTTCACAAAGTTATAACACATCCTACCTGTGGTCATTCAATTAAAGCTCTAACTGAGATTCAAGTGAAGCCAACACCTGATAGTTGGTAGCATCCATTTGGATCGGTGTCACACTGACATATCCATTTGCAATGGCATAAAAGTCTGACTGATAACCCAGTTGGCTTTTTTCGGGATCTGTTACGGCCTCTCCAGCCAAACCAATCCAAACAACTTGACGGCCTCTCGGGTCAACTTGTGTGGTAATCGGTTTCGTTTGTTTTCTTCTTCCTTGATAAGTCACTAATGTCCCTTTTATTTCAGCCGTATCCGGAATATTAATATTGAAAATATGACGCGGTGGTAACTCAGGCAAACCATTTTTAATAAACTCATATACCCAATTTGCAGCTTGTGCATAATCTTGAGCATCTTGATACGAACGAACATTTGGACCAGCCAATGAAACTGCGATTGCAGGTTGTTTCATGAGTCGGCCTTCAAACGCGGCCCCAACTGTACCTGAATACAACACATCATCACCTAAATTCGCTCCACTGTTGATCCCGCTTACAACTAGATCAAATTCAAAATCAAATAGACCATTCATGGACAGATAAACACAGTCCGCTGGTGTGCCATTAATTGCCCATACATCCTCTGAAATTTGCACGGGTCGCAATGGACGATCAAGCGTTAATGCACTTGAAAAACCACTCCGCTCACTTTCTGGAGCAACCACTACGACTCGACCCAAAGGTTTTAATGCTTGTGCTAATGCTTGTATTCCTGGTGCGAACACACCGTCATCGTTGGCAATCAAAATATTCAAAACAATTCACTCAATTCATGTAATCCCATCTGTTCGATAGCCTAATCAAAATCCCCCCACACAACAATGAGCACACGCTTGGATGTTGAGGTTTTAAACGCCTTTAATCTTGATAATCTGCTTATCCTTTAATCTTGAGAACTACACAAGTAGTCATCCCCCCTGTTCAAACCTGAACTTTTCGTCATTACTTTCTGAGTTCCAACAGCATTAATACACTTTCTCTATTTTTTAAACACGAAAAAAGATTATTCTATTCTTATAACTAACTTACTAATTTTTGAGTCATTTATGCAAAAACGTTTTTTACAATTGATTTCAACAGCATTTATCAGTAGTTCAATGTTGTTTTCAAGTTTCACTTTCGCCAATACTCAAGACTTAAAAGAAAATATCGAAGTTACTCAACAAAAAGTGACTAAAGATGAACTCGCTGCAATCTATGTATTTTCAGAATCATGCCCAAGTTTAGTAGAAGAAGATGCAGCGTTTAAAGCAGGCTATCAAAAGCTATTAAAAGACTATTTACCTAATGAAAATTCACCTCAAACCACGCTGAACAATCTAATTAAACAACAGGATTATCAGCAAGCATTAGCTCAAGCGAGACAAGATGCGAAAAACGCTGGAGATAAAGCAAATCAACAAGTGTGCGAGGATATAAAAAAATATCAGTCTTCAGTTAAATAGAGCACGAAATAGTTACAATTCGATTGAAATAAGCCGACTCCACTGCTAGAAGTCGGCTTTGCTTTGTCCTAGAATGCAAAGCTGATTTTTGCGTTCATACAAGATTGGAACTACATAGAATGACCCGAAAAAGCGCCATTGCTGCATTATTACTATTACCTTCATTTACTTATGCAGCAACTGTTTTATCTTCACCACCAGAACTCAATAACAAGTCTTACGTTTTGATGGATTATGAAACAGGTCAAATTCTCGCAAGTAAAAATGAAAATGAAAAACTTGCTCCTGCTTCAATGACCAAAATGATGACCAGTTTCATTATTGAACAAAAGTTGTTGAACGGTGAACTCACGGAAGATGAAAAAGTTCGGATGAACGAGTCTGCTTGGTGTCGTGGTAGTAGTACAGAATCTTGTATGTATGTACCTCTCAACGGCACAGCAACCGTATTGGAAATGTTACGCGGGATTATCATTCAATCTGGTAATGACGCATCTAAGGCGATGGCTGAGCATATTTCTGGTAATGAAGGTACATTTGTACACAGCATGAACCAAGAAGCAAAGCGTATTGGCATGACCAACACGAACTTTATGAACTCAACAGGTATGCCTGCTGAAGGTCATTATTCTACAGCGAAAGATATGGCTACCCTTGCGAAGCACATCATTCATGACAGTTCAAAGTATTATCCTATTTACTCTGAAAAAGAGTTTACTTTTAATGGGATCAAGCAAGGTAACCGTAACGCGTTGCTATATACAGATCCGAGTGTAGATGGTCTTAAAACAGGTCATACTTCTGAAGCTGGTTATTGTTTAACGACTTCAGCTAAACGTGGCCCAATGCGTTTAATTTCAGTGATTTTTGGTGCTCCATCAATGCAAGCACGTGCAACACAAACACGTGATTTGTTATCTTGGGGTTATGCAAACTTTGAAACTGTCAGTGTTCAACCCGCTCACAAAGAGTTGACCACTTCTAAAGTTTGGTTTGGTCAATCTAATCAAGTGAGTGTGGGGCTTGCTGAGAACTTCAACGTGACTATGCCAAAAGGTCAAGCAAATGCCATTCAGACTCAAATCGCGGTTCAACCGAACTTAAATGCCCCTCTTCAACAAGGGCAAGTTGTAGGTAAATTAACAGCGACACTTGACGGCAAAGTTATTGCGGAGAAGCCGCTTGTTGCTTTGCAAGCTGTTGAAGAAGCTGGTTTCTTCTCGCGTATGATTGATCATATCAAACAGTTCTTTAGTAATTTGTTTTAAGTCGCAGCTTGACTAAAGATATAAAGGCACTCAAATTCTTTTGGGTGCTTTTTTGTTTATAATGAATAAAAACAGGCAATTTTTTATGACTGAAAATGTCCGCAAATACTTAGAGACTTACCCAAAATTTGATACAACAAATTATATTGATCCAACTGCGTTAGTGATTGGTGATGTTGTCTTGGCTGAGAATGTTTCAGTCTGGCCTTATGCTGTGATCCGCGGTGATGTTAATTTTATTCGGATTGGTAAAAATTCCAATATCCAAGATCATTCCATGTTGCATGTTAGTCATAAGAAAGCGGATAAACCTGAAGGCTCACCGCTCATTATTGGTGAGGACGTCACCGTGGGTCATCATGTGAAATTACACGGTTGTACCATTGGTAATCGTGTTTTAGTCGGGATTGGTACGATTATTTTAGATGATGTGATTGTTGAAGATGATGTGATGATCGGTGCGGGTTCGCTTGTTCCGCCAAATAAAGTTTTGGAAAGTGGCTATTTATATATGGGCAGTCCTGTCAAAAAAGTGCGTCCACTGAATGATAAAGAAAAAGCGTTTCTGCCGTATTCAGCACAGAATTATGTAAAGGTTTCGGGGAATTATAAATAATTTTGAATTCGCATAAGAGATTCTATGTTAAATAGATATTAAGAACATTTGGAGAATCAAAGAATAATGCTTACATTTTTAGAAATTCAAGGTAAGGTTGATCAAATTTGTGAAAAAATTGGGCTGGGAAAAAAAAGAGTTTGGCCCGCAGTTCAGAATGATGGAGCTCCATATGTATTAATCCATGAAAATAAATATTGGTATATTTCTGAAGAAAGAGGAGAAGTTTTTTTTGAAAAAACAACTAAGGATTTTGATGAGTTGCTTTATTGGATAATGGATAATTTTATATCTAGCTATTCGTTTGAGTTTGAACTTAAGAATAGAACTAGAGGACAAGATTCCCGTCGACTCGCTTTTTCAAAACAAATTGAACTTTTTGGTTTAATCAGTGATCAATGGAAAGTAAAAAAAGAAAATGAGATAAAAAAAGTATTGGAATCAGCTCCTTTTAGAGATGTCTGATTTATAAATATTTATTTTCAAGAGAATTAAAATATCTATGGAATTTCGCATAACAGCCATTATGTTAAATGGATGTAAAAAGGCCTCAAATTTGAGGCCTATAAATTCTTCGGTATTACACCATATATTATTCAAGAGGCAACTTGAGAATTGTGCCCTTTGCTACTGAATAAGCTTCTACATGACCAGAAATTTTTGCCTGATCATCAACATAGTGAGCATGAAAATACTCATTTGGGTGGGTTACTACACTTTCTAATTGAGGACCACTATAGATTCCAATCAATTGTCCTTGAGCATTAAGATTATTAAAAATATGCTTTTCTACATGATGTTTTTTTGTATGAGGGGCATGGCTGAATGTGTGCTCATTCATTGTCTGAGTTTTTTTACCTGTTACAACATGCCAACGTAATTCAGGATATTTCCCTTGCAGACGAAATACAAACGGTTGTTCAGTTGATAATCCTAATCGTTTTGCCTCTTTGAGAATGAATTCTTCTAATTGGGATTGATTCATATCCACGGGTAAGGAGATATCATGCCATTTCGATACTTGGCCACTTGCGAAAAGAAAGGCCTGTTCATTAGGATCATGAGGCAAGATTTTTCCTTCTAAATCACTACCTGGACTGACTAGAATTTTGCCATCAATTTGAATAATTTCACCTGTACGTCCCGCAAGTGCCCCTAGCCCCCAGGTATTTTCCTGTTGCGGTACTTCTGATAGTTTAATAGTGCCTCGATCATCACCGGTATAGATCATATGTTTAAAGTTACCGGAATGAGTAAATTTGAAAGGCATATCTGCAGCAATAGAACTAGTAGTGATTGTACTAGCAATAGCTAAGATGCTGAAAAGACGATTTAAATGATTCATTTTGATTTCAATATTTAGAGAGTATAGCTATTAGAAGAGAAACCAATAACTTAGTCAATCTGAACAAATGATTACTCAAAGTTATTATAATTTCGATATTCTGAAGTTAAGAATCTCTAAAATTAACATAATACACCTTATGCGAAATTATCTTTTTTATTTCATATAAATCATAATCTTAAATTACATTCAAAAGCCCTATTTACTTAAACTGGGCTTTTTTGTTGATTCTTCATGTTCCACGCCCTTTATTAAATTATTGATCCAAAGAACTTCTTAGTTAAACTTAAGATAGAACGCCTTCAAAGAAATCCCCTCGTATCATAGCCACACACCTCAAAATTTTATACAATATGCCTTCCCTTCATCTGGTGCTTTTTTATGACCGCTTGGACTGCTCACGTCACTGTTGCAACAGTGGTTGAAAAAGATGGTAAATATCTGTTTGTAGAAGAACAAACAGAAGGTGTCATGCACACCGTTTTTAATCAACCTGCAGGTCATGTAGAAGCTGGTGAAACCCTTATTCAAGCCGCGGTTCGTGAAACCATGGAAGAAACAGGTCACCAAGTTGAAGTCACAGATTTATTGGGTATATACACCTATACCCCACCTATGTTTCCGGATCGTACCTATTACCGCTTCTGTTTTTTAGCAAAATCAACACAGTATTTTGCAGATGCAACACTAGATACAGGTATCGTAGGTGCAGTTTGGATGAGCCTAGATGAGCTGTTAGAAACGGCACGCGCGCGTAGCCCATTGGTCATCAAAGCCATTCAAGATGCCCAATCAGGACAAAAATTTCCTTTATCGCTCGTTTATGAGCACCAAAATTCTCCCTTAATTTCAAATTTGGATGCCTAATCCTATGCAACAACGTGTCATCGTCGGTATGTCAGGTGGTGTAGACTCATCTGTCTCTGCGGCTTTATTACTTCAACAAGGATATCAAGTTGAAGGTCTTTTCATGAAAAACTGGGAAGAAGATGACGGCACAGAATACTGCACGGCTATGGATGATCTTGCAGATGCGCAAGCCGTATGTGATCGTATCGGTATCAAATTACATACAGCCAACTTCGCAATGGAATATTGGGATCGTGTATTTGAGCACTTCTTGGCTGAATATGCTGCGGGGCGCACCCCAAACCCAGATATTTTATGTAATAAAGAAATTAAGTTCCGTGCATTCCTCGACCATGCCATGAAATTAGGTGCTGACTTCATCGCAACAGGACACTATGCTCGTCGCGGTGAAACCATGACCAACTCTAAAGGTGAGCAATATGCGCCTTTACTCCGTGGCGTGGATAACAACAAAGACCAAACTTATTTCCTACATGCCGTTCATGGTCGTGAAATTAACAAGACCTTGTTCCCTGTGGGTGAGATCGAAAAGCCTCAAGTTCGTAAAATTGCTGAAGATTTAGGTCTTGCAACAGCGAAGAAAAAAGACTCTACAGGTATCTGTTTTATTGGTGAACGCCGATTTAATGACTTCTTGAAGCAATATTTACCTGCTCAACCGGGTAAAATTGTCCTTGAAGATGGTAAAGAGGTTGGTGATCATCACGGCTTAATGTACTATACGCTCGGTCAGCGTGGTGGTATTGGTATCGGTGGAATGAAAGGCGCTGAAGAAGGTGCTTGGTTCGTATTACACAAAGATATCGAAGGCAATCGTTTAGTTGTTGGCCAAGGTCATGAGCATCCCCTCATGCAAAGTACCATGTTATGGTCTGAAGCAATTGATTGGGTTGCAGGTGAGCAAGAGATTCCAGAAAATGGTTTCCGTTGCACAGCGAAAACTCGCTATCGCCAACCTGATCAAGCATGTGTCTTATTTAAAGACCCAAATGCACCGCAAGGTGTACGTGTAGAATTTGATGAACCTCAACGTGCTGTTACGCCAGGACAAAGCGTTGTGTTTTACGCGGATGAAGTTTGTTTAGGTGGCGGTGTGATTCATCATACCAATGCGCCTAAACCTGATTTTATTTAAAGGAATTTTCAGGCATGACAGAGTTACCGTTCCAGCAGCTTCAGACTCTGAATGATCGTCAAAACAGAGCTTTGGCTTTGGCAGCAGTATTTCAATCGACTCAGCTGACACATATGACAGCCATTGCAGGTCGACAAAATATTGGTGAAAACGGTAACTTCTATTTAGAACAATTAATTAAGGCGAGTTTAAATATTCGCCCTACTTCCAATAAGAATTGTCAAACCTTAGATTTTTTTAACCAGCTTGCAGATATTTCTCTGGGATTGAAAACTTTAGAAAGTAGCATCACCCAACCATTCAATACTGCACCAAAATCAAGAATACCTAAATTTGCCAATGCAAAACTTCCAATGTCCTATGCAATGGCATTATTACATTTAGAAAAGAAAGTATATAGCAACCCAAAATTCGTTGAAATTATTGAAAAATCACAAGAAAAAATACTAAAACAACTCTCCTTTTTTGATCATAATTATCTACATCCAAGTATTCTTGCAAACCTTGCTCAAACCTATGTCGAAACTGCAGGACAGATTAATCCTCGCATTATGGTGAAAGGCAATGCAGAAGCTTTTAAGGATTCTTCGCACACCAATCGTATTCGTGCTTCATTGTTTACAGGTTTACAGATGGCGCATTTATGGCGTCAGTCAGGTGGAAGTTCATGGAGCATGATCTTCACCAAACGCAAGTTACTGAAAGATATTCAAGATCTCGCTCGTTTACAGTTTCAGGTGGTTTAACCTGATGTATATCGAGTTCTGTTTTACGTTTCATTCCAAAGTTTAAGGAATTGCTATGAACGCTTTAACCGCACTCTCTCCATTAGATGGTCGCTACGCTAGCAAATGTGATGCTTTGCGCCCTTTCCTCTCTGAGTTTGGTTTAATCCATGCTCGTGTGACTGTTGAAGTGCGCTGGTTACAAGCACTTGCAAATCGCCCAGAAATTACTGAAGTGCCAGCTTTTTCTAACGAAACAAATGCAGCTTTAGATGCAATCGTTGCAAATTTCTCTGAAGACGATGCTAACCGTATCAAAGAAATCGAACGCACAACCAACCACGATGTAAAAGCGGTTGAATATTTCTTAAAAGAGAAAATTGCAAACATTGATGAACTTAAAAATGCAGGTGAATTCATTCACTTTGCTTGTACATCTGAAGACATCAACAACTTGTCTCATGCGCTTATGCTGAAAAGCGGTCGTGAAGTACTAGCTACGTCTATGCAACAAATCGTGGACTCAATTGTTGCACTTGCAGAAAAACACGCTGATCAACCAATGTTGTCTCGTACACATGGTCAAACTGCAAGCCCAACAACATTGGGTAAAGAAATGGCGAACGTGGCATACCGTCTTGCACGCCAAATCAAACAATTCAATAATGTTGAGCTTCTAGGTAAAATCAATGGTGCGGTAGGTAACTATAATGCTCACCTTTCTGCTTACCCTGAAATTAACTGGCCTGCTCACTCGCAAGCATTTGTTGAATCTTTAGGTCTCACGTTTAACCCGTATACAACTCAAATTGAGCCGCACGACTACATGGCTGAATTGTTTGATGCGCTTCGCCGTTTTAACACAATCCTTATCGATTTCAACCGTGATGTTTGGGGTTATATCTCTCTTGGTTTCTTCAAACAAAAATTAAAAGAAGGTGAAGTTGGTTCTTCAACAATGCCACACAAAGTGAACCCAATCGACTTTGAAAACTCTGAAGGTAACTTGGGTATTGCTAATGCAGTCCTTGCTCACCTTGGTGAAAAGCTTCCAATTTCTCGCTGGCAGCGTGACTTAACTGACTCTACTGTTCTTCGTAACATGGGCGTTGGTTTTGCACAAAGCTTGATCGCATTTGAAGCTTGCTTGAAAGGTGTGGGCAAACTTGAATTGAATGCCGACCGTATTCTTGAAGACTTAGACAATGCTCAAGAAGTTCTTGCTGAACCAATTCAAACAGTAATGCGTCGTTATAACGTTGAAAAACCATACGAAAAACTTAAAGCCCTTACTCGTGGTCAAGCAATGACTCGCGAAATGATGGTGAATTTTGTGAATGGTAACGAATTAGAAGCTGTTCCTGCAGCAGATCGTGCGCGTCTTGCTGAAATGACACCTGCATCTTATACAGGTAATGCTGCTGAGCAAGCGAAACAAATTAAAGATTTGATTGCTAAAATCTAAATAGTATTGAATAAAAAAGCGAAGCTTAGGCTTCGCTTTTTTTGTATGAGACTCATCAAATGTTTCAATAAAAATCATGCTTCATCAGGACAGTAACGTATAAAGTCAGTTCTGAGCTTTTCTAATTCATCACCAGTTAAAACATCGCTATAGTAAATATAATGAGTCACTTGAGCATATTGAATGTCATGCCTAAACATTATTCCTCGGAGTGATACTGAGATCTCTTCAGGAAAGTCATCCAAAGTAAGCTCTTCAAACTCATAATGAAAATATGCATTTTGCTGTGCAAGAAAAGCAGCTGAAACCGTCATAATAAAAACTCAAAATAAATCATATTCTAACTGATCATCCTGATTGCAATGAGCTATTGATATCAACAACTATTTATAAAAATAATGCGATCTGCAGCTTATTCTCAGGATTGATCCATTACAATCATATGAAGAAATTAATCAAATCAACATATAACAAAATGCACTACAAAAAATTTACTCCTAAACACCACCTCGTATTCTTCATTTTCATAATGGTGCTGATCTTGGCAAGTATAAAGCCTCTTGAATATGCTTCTTATGGCTTACATCAACTTGGCACAGCTTTAATGCTGGTGTTTTTGATCTATATACAAAAGAAAGTTGGTTTGAGTTTTATCGCATTTTCTCTCTATATTGGATTTCTGATCATTCATATTCTTGGGGCACACTATTTATATTCGTATGTTCCCTATAATGAATGGTTGATGCACAACTTCGGCATAGATTTAAATGCACAGATGGGTTGGGAGCGAAATATGTATGATCGCTTGGTCCATTTTGCCTATGGTCTACTTCTCTATCCTTTTTTCCTGAGGATCATTCAATTCTATTTACCCCAATTATCTGAACGAGTACTTTTTTTTATTGTGGTTCAGTTTGTCATGGCCACCAGTCTCATTTACGAATGGATTGAATGGTTAATTGCGATTAATCTTTCCCCTGAGGCAGCAGAAAATTATAATGGTCAACAAGGTGATATTTGGGATGCCCATAAAGATATGCTGTTCGCAACACTTGGGTCCATGATCACAGGAATAGTGATGTTATATCGAAAATTAGACTCTCGACCATACAAATGATAAATCATAAAAAAAGCCAATCATTAGATTGGCTTTTTTTATTTCATCGAATTTAAAGTTTAGGATCACGCAGTTGCACTAAGTTCGCATTAGTTTTGACTAAAGTGTCCATAACTTTATTCATCACAGCAGGAATCAAACTGTCCGCAATTTGAGCCGCTTGCAGTCCTAATTTCTCACCTAAGGTAGGTTTACGGCGAGTTTGAATCAAGTAAACATCATGCACTGTCAATAAACTTAATAAGTACTCATCCGAGGTTTGAAGCTTATCAACCAAATTCAAATCTAATGAATCTTGACCGTACCAATGTTCACCTGTTGCTACTTTTTCAACATTTAACTGTGGACGATACTTTTCAACAAAATGCTTGAACAATGCATGCGTTTGTTGCAACTCTTCTTCAAACTTTGCTTTACCTTCTTCCGTATTTTCACCAAACATGGTCACGGTACGTTTATATTGACCCGCAGTATAAAGCTCAAAATCAACATTATGTTCTTTAAGTAAACGATTAAAATTAGGCACTTGAGCAACAACGCCAATTGAACCAATCACTGCAAATGGAGCAGAAATAATTTCGTTACCGATACATGCCATCATGTATCCACCACTTGCTGCGACTTTATCAACACAAATGGTTAAATGAAAACCAGCATCGCGCAGACGCACCAGTTGAGCAGCCGCAAGTCCATAACCATGTACCATCCCACCTGGACTTTCCAAACGAACTACAACACGATCACGCCCGGCTTTAGCAGTCGCCAAAATCAAAGTAATTTCTTCACGAAGATTCTCTACAGCTGAAGCTGCCATGTCACCTTTAAAATCAATTACATATACTTTCTGATTATTCTTTTTACGCGTGCGTGCTTCTTTTGAAAACTGCTGAGACAACTGCAGAAGTTCAAGTTTAGATGCAGTACTTTGCGCAATTTTTTTTCGTTGTTCATTAATACGCGCATTTAAGTGAGTGACTCGAATTTCGGCAGGAAGTTTCGGCAAATGAAATAACATATAAATTCACATCTCTATAATTCATCTTTATGAGGATAACATGAGGTCAAAATAGACAAATTTCAATAGCTTTATTGAAATGTTATGCCAATCGTAGGATCAATTTGATCAACAATCGGCATAAAAAGTAGATACATTATGCATACTATCTCGATAAAAAATTATCGAACCGATGAGCATCCACGCATCATCTCATGATTGATATCTATCTTTAAAATCAATTAGAGACTCTTATATGATTTGAGAGTGAAGAAATTGAATTATATTAGGATAATAATTCTTAAAATCAACACCTTAATACTTATTATTTTACTTCTTAAACTTTTCTGAAATGCATTTTCAATGCGCCAAATTATGTCGTGTCAGCATATATTTTTCACTATTTTTTTGGCATGATGGTTCCATACAGTAATGATGAATAATGATAAATGACTCAAATGCGTTGGCTGGAACTGTTATCAACAGTTCGATTTGGTAGTTCAAAACAAAATACAGAACAAGCACGTAGCCCCTTCCATAAAGATTACGATCGTATTATTTTTTCTCAGAGTTTTAGGCAACTTAACCGTAAAACTCAAGTTCACCCCCTGACTCAACATGATGGCATTCATACGCGTCTAACACATTCCCTTGAAGTTTCTTGCATCGGACGCTCTTTGGGAATGCTGGCAGCTGAAAAAATTCGTGATGAGTTACCTATGTGGATCTCTCCTGCAGATGTCGGTGCAATTATTCAAGCAGCTTGTCTTGCACACGATATTGGTAATCCTCCTTTTGGTCATGCAGGTGAGTACGCTATTCGTGAATGGTTTGATGATGCATCACACGGCGATTTTTTATCGAGTTTAACCCCTGAACAGCAGGCCGATGTTCGCCAGTTTGAGGGCAATGCTCAAGGTCTTCGTTTACTCACGAAAATTGACTATCACCCTAATGACGGTGGAATGCGCCTCACTTACGCAACCTTAGGAGCTTACTTAAAGTACCCATGGCTTTCTAAAACCATTGACTCTCAGGGAAATACGCCTGCCAGTAAACGAGCTAAGTTTGGTTGCTATCAATCTGAAAAAGAAATTTTGCAACAAATTGGTCACCAATTAGGTCTTATACAATATGGTGAATATCATTTCTGTCGCCATCCACTCACCTATTTACTCGAAGCTGCGGATGATATTTGTTATGCCCTGATCGATTTAGAAGATGGCATTATTCTTAACATGCTCAGCTATGAGCAAGTCGAACCTATTTTCTTAAATCTACTTGGTGACTATGGCACGCCTGCTGAACTTGCAATGCCATACACCACGTGGCAACAAAAGATTGCAGCATTGCGTGGTCGTGTGATGAAACGCTTGGTTGATGAAGTCACTTCCGCTTTTGCTAAACATCATTTTGAAATTTTGTCAGGACAGCTTAAAGGTAGTTTGCTCCAATATTGCTCGCCCGATATCGAAGCAGGAATTGATTGTGCAAAGAATTTAGCGCGGGAAAAAATCTTTGAGCATCCTCAAAAATCTGGTTTAGAAATCATTGCACATCAAAGCTTACAGCACATACTAGATGCCTTTATTCCGCTTACGACCCCCAATAAAATTCATAATTTTAAGGAAGGACGTTTACTGTCTATTATCTCAGGCTTAGGTGTACGTTTTAGTGATGATCACTATGACAATATCATGCAAGTCTTAGATGTGATCTCAAAATTTTCGGATCATCAGGCTTATCATTTGGCACAGGAACTTCAAGGGAATAAAGTTGGATTTTTATAAACCTTAAATTAGTGTTCAGGAAAAGAGCATAAAGTGTTTTTTGATTTTGCGTTCTGAAGCAATGAACACTACTATGCTGACATAGTGAATTTAACATCGACAAATAAGTGAAATAATTGAATGATTGGATGTCTTATTGGTGAAGTGCTTGCTTTAGAAGCACCAACAGTTTTATTGAATGTAAATGGTGTTGGCTATGAGGTTGATACACCTCTCTCAACATTTTGCCAATTACAGAAAGGACAAAAAGTCACATTGTGGACGCACTTGGCTGTACGTGAAGATGCTCAATTACTGTATGGATTTTCCAACGCACAAGAAAAAAGTATTTTCCGCACTTTACTTAAAGTGAACGGCGTTGGTCCAAAAATGGCACTGGGTATTCTCTCAACACTCAGCGTAGACATGCTTATTCATACTGTTGAACATGAAGATGTAAACACTTTAGTCAAAGTTCCGGGTGTAGGCAAAAAGACCGCAGAGCGTTTGATGATTGAACTTCGAGATCGCTTTAAAGCGCTTGCAGCTCAGCCATCCACATCAAACTCTACAACAGCGCAAATTCAGTTTACGGGTAACTCTGCTGTCGCTGAGGCTGAAGCTGCTTTACAGTCATTAGGTTACAAGCCACTAGAAGCACAAAAGTTAGTCAATACCGTTAAAGGTGACTTCACTGAGGCATCCGATATTATCCGTGCTGCTTTAAAATCGATGAATAAATAAGATCTCATATTATGCAAGACCGTATTATCAGTGGTTCTGAAAAACCAGAAGATCATTTTGATCGTGCCATTCGACCAACATCATTAGATGATTATATTGGTCAACCTGTTGTGCGTGAGCAGATGGAAATTTTCATTGGTGCAGCTCGTGGACGTGGTGAAGCTTTAGACCATACCTTGATTTTTGGTCCTCCGGGTTTAGGTAAAACCACACTTGCCAATATTATCGCGCGTGAAATGGGTGGCAACCTCAAATCCACCTCAGGTCCTGTGTTAGAGCGCGCTGGTGATTTGGCAGCAATGCTCACTAACTTAGAAGAAGGTGACGTTTTATTTATTGATGAGATTCACCGTCTCTCTCCAGTGATCGAGGAAATCCTTTATCCTGCAATGGAAGATTACCAACTGGATATTATGATTGGTGAAGGCCCTGCTGCGCGTTCAATTAAGTTAGATTTACCGCCATTCACTTTAGTCGCTGCGACTACTCGTGCTGGTTTATTGACCTCTCCGCTTCGAGATCGTTTTGGTATCGTCCAGCGATTAGAGTTTTATTCAGTTGAAGATTTGACCCATATCGTGACTCGTTCTGCAAATCTGATGGATGTTCCAATCACTGAAGCTGGTTCGAAGGAAGTGGCTCGTCGTTCTCGTGGTACGCCTCGTATCGCAAACCGTTTACTGCGTCGTGTACGTGACTATGCTCAAGTGAAAGGTACAGGTGAGGTCACACAAGAAATGGCGCAACGTGCGCTTGATATGTTGAATGTGGACAAGGATGGTTTAGATACACTCGACCGCCGTTATTTATCCATGTTATTAGAACGTTTTGATGGTGGTCCTGCAGGTGTTGAAGCTCTAGCAGCGGCAATGGCAGAAGATTCAGGCACGCTGGAAGATGTGATTGAGCCTTACTTGATTCAGCAAGGTTATGTGATGCGTACCGCACGTGGTCGTATTGCAACAAATCAGGCGTATTTGCAGTTTGGGATGACACCACCTGAACCGAAAGAGAAGTGATTTATAAAAGCAGCTTAGGCTGCTTATTTATTGAGAATTTTTTTAAACTCATCTGCCAACTGATCACCCAAATTTGCAATGTCAGTCAAGGATAATAAATCATTTGATTCATCCCACTTTCTAGCATCTATTAATATCTTATTAACTTTTCTTATTAAACCCTCTTCAATAATAAACTTACTCACATAAATGTCTTTGGTATCGGTCTGTTTTATTAATTGATTGTTAAAATGCATTATTGAGATGATCAAAAGTTTCCCAAGTTGAGAAATTATTTTTTCTTTTTCATGCCCAACACTAAAATATAAATTTAGTTTAGTTAAACAAGCATTAGTATTTTCTGTAACGTCTAAAATTTCTTTTAATTTTGAACCAACTAATGTTGAATAATCACTTTTATCAGCTACAGGAAAATTAACAAAATTATCCTTAAATATCATAACTTTTTGAATATACTTAGCTAAAGAGTTAAGACAATCCGATGTAATACTTATGATCTCATCTTCCCATTTAAGTTGCTTAGTGTACTGAAATTCTTGTTTTCCTAACTCTCTTTGTTGCTCAAATAATTTTTGATTGAGATTAAAAGCAATTTGTTGTGAACTTTTTATTTCTAGTACTACTGTATTAAAAGACATTTCAGTTAATTTAAAACTTCTGACACCATACCAAATTGCAATGATTGTCGCTGAAATTCCTAGAATAAAAGCTATCGCCATTGCAATCATAAAAGACCAAATTGCAGTCGTATCAGTTGAGCTTACATTCAAATCCAAAGGAATTTTCTGCGTTTCAGGATCAATTTGAATACTCGCCGTATATAAAGGTTGTTGAGGTACAGTCCATGGAAGTTGAATCATGACATCTTGATTATGCTTTAGTTCTTCTTCAACGCCCATTAGCTCCCCCACAACTATTAAAATAATTATTTAAAATGAATAATTTACAAATAATAACAACTTTAAATCTATGGATAAAGCATTAAAAATCAATGCTTCATGGTCACTATACTTTTCATGTATTTCGATATACCTGTTAAGTTTTGCAACCATCAGAAGTGAATGAGAAGCTCCTAAAACTTTAGGATTTTTAGGACATTGAGTTTATGATCTCACTTAGGCTATTTTTTGCTTGTACCATCTTGCCCCTTTGTTCAACCTTGAGTTTTGCAGATTGGGTTGATGACGGTGTGAACGCTGTTGAACAACATACCATCAAATTAAGACAGCACATTCACCAACATCCCGAACTCGGCAATATGGAATTTAAAACCTCGGCTCTGGTTCAAAAAGAATTAAAAAAATATGGAATTGAAGTCCGCACAGGCTATGCCAAAACAGGTGTAATCGGAATTCTTAAAGGTGCAAAACCTGGCCCAGTGATGGCATTACGTGCAGATATGGATGCATTACCGATTGAGGAAAAAACAGGACTTTCTTTTGCGAGTAAGGCAAAGGCAATCTATCAAGGTAAAGAAACGCCAGTGATGCATGCCTGTGGACATGATGCTCACACAGCAATGTTACTCGGCGCTGCAAAAGTGCTTTCGGAAAATAAAGATAAAATTGCAGGTACTGTTGTGTTTGTCTTCCAACCAGCTGAAGAAGGTGGAGCAGATATTGATAACTTTAGCCATGGTGATCAAATTGGTTCACGTAAGATGATTGCAGATGGGGCTTTAAAAAATCCTAAGCCTGAAGTGATCTTCGGTATGCATGTTATGGCAGGTATGCCAAGTGGTCATATTTTTTATAAAGATGGCACTATTTTAAACAGTGCAGATCACTTGCGCATTCAGGTCAGTGGAAAACAAGTTCATGGTTCTATGCCATGGCTTGGACGCGATCCCATTTACGCTTCATCTCAAATGATTAGTAATATGCAGAGTTTGATCAGCCGTCGTGCAGATTTAACCAAAGGTATGGGGGCAATCAGTATTGGCAGTATCCAAGGTGGAACGGTAGGAAATGTGATACCAGAGCAAGTCAATATGGTTGGCACGATTCGATCAAATAATGAAGAGGTCCGCCAGAATATTCTCAAGGATTTACCGAAATTGATCGAACATAATGCTCATGCAAATGACGTAAAAGCCAAAGTAGAAATTGCCGCTTATGCCCCCGTTACCACGAACGATAAAACGCTAACTCAACTCATCGCGCCATCACTTGCGAAAGTTCATGGCGAAAATAAATTACATGTGCTTGAGAACAATGCGAGTGCCAGTGAAGACTTTGCCTATTATGGTCAACTTATGCCTTCATTGTTCATTTTCATTGGTGCAACACCTCAAGATCAAGAGATGAGTAAGGCTGCACCCAATCATAACCCTCAATTTATTGTAGATGATGCGACATTAAAAACTGGCGTTGAAAGCCACATTCGTTTTGTGATGGACTATCCGACTATTGCACAACAAGTTCAACAAGATTGGAATAACAAATCTTAAGCATCATAAAAAAAATCCTCCTTGATGGAGGATTTTTTTATTTCAATAATTTATTTCTGCTCGACGAACTCTTTAAAATCTGCTTTACGAATCATCGCATGGATGCCTTTGGTTTTATCTACAACTTGAGAAGCTTCAAAATCAGTCGCAGCGCTGAGATAAGCATATGCAATTTCTTCACTTATGCCATATTCATTTACTAAGAAATTGATTGCTTCACGCGTAGATTTGCGCATTGCTTCATCCAAATCTTCATCTAAGCCAGGTGTAATCCAAAATTGATCATTTTCACCTAATGGCTGAGAAAGTTGCTTACCTGGAATATAATCTTTACCCGCTTTTAACACACTAATTTTAAACGTTGCACGCGCTGAACCTTCTAAAGCAGTTAATGCAACCTCACCATCACCTTGAACAAAATGACTATCACCTGTGTAGAATAATGCACCTGGAACTTGAACAGGATAATAAGCGGTTGCCCCAGCAGTTAAATCATTAATATCAATATTTCCACCATAAAATGAGGGTGGAACTGAGTGAACAGGTTCGCTGGTATTTGGTGCAACACCCATTGTTCCCATAAACGGATTTAATGGAAAACGAATCGCTTTACCAGATTCTGTTTGAATCACCCCCTCCGATACACCCTCTTTATTTTGCGCAATGGGTGTAAATACTGAAACATTGCCATAAGCATCTGGATTTTCTGGCGAAGCATGATCATGTTTTTGTCGTTTAGGGAATTCAGGCAATGTACCTTTACCATGGCGGTTCGAAATAACACCATAAGGAACACGTGGTTCTATTTTCAATATTTCAACTTTAAGCACGTCTCCCGGCATTGCACCTTCAACGTAGATCGGACCAGTAATAATGTGTGGACCATCTTTATGGAAATCATGCTTTAAATTAGAGCGGGTGATCAATTTCGCTTCATCTAAAATGTGCTCTTTTTTAACACCTTTAGATGTAAAGTATTTTTCAGCATCACGCCCTTGATCCTCTAATAAACCTTCATGTGACACTGTATCAAAAGTCACATGACTCCCCCGATGGAAACGTTAAAACTGGCTTAGCATCTTTATTCGGTAGATAACCCCATTGAATAGTATTGAGTGTGCTTGGAATATAATAGTGTCCAGCATATTCCCCTTTTTTTAGTAAAGTTGGCTTGCTTTCAATCTGTTTTAAAATTTTAAAATCTTCAGCCGAACTAAAAGTCGAAAAACTTAATATTGATGTAGCAATCGAAATCGATAAAGCTAACTTTTTTAACATGCACTCAAATCCAACTATAAATTTCATGTGAATTTATTTAAGCAATCCCTATGCCAAACATGATTAAAATTCAATTAAATCTGCATTTTCATCTTAAAATATTTCGCCCAATCTACAGCTATTTTTGAAATCTTGTGCCATTGGTCTGTAAAAATGGAGTGCTAAACTTCAAGCCTTTCAAACATTGTATAAATCAGCGTTTCGCATTCTTTGTCAAGAATGTTGCAAAACACTGGACTATTTAAAGTAATGGAACACCTGTATGGCGAACAAATTTGAATTTCAAATCCGAGTGTATATTGAAGATACAGATGCAGGAGGCATTGTTTATCATGCCAATCATATTCGCTTTATGGAACGCGCACGTACAGAATGGTTACGCGCTTCAGGGATTTCACATTACTGGCATCAAAAAGATTACAACTTTGTCGTGCATAAATTAGCGCTTAAATATTCACGCCCAATATTAATGGATGACTTAATTACTGTTACAGCAAGTGTAGTTTCGTGTAAAGCAACGTCTTTTGTATTGCAACAAAATATTTATCGTGGTGAAATCATGCTAGCTTCAGGGGAAGTAGAATTGGCGTGTATTAGCGCCGAAATGAAACCGCTGAGAATTCCAAATGAAATCCGTGATCTAATCGAAAAAGAATTAGCCCACGCATAAAAATATGATTGGCACATGTAACTATGGCAACACAACTCGAATCTTCACTTCACGTCACAGATTTAATTCTTCAAGCGAGTCCAGTCGTACAACTGGTCATGCTGGTGTTGGTACTAGCTTCACTCTTTAGCTGGTACCTTATTGCCAAGTTACATATGACGTTTAAAAAAGCTCGCCAAGGTGATGATCATTTTCAAAAGATTTTTTGGTCTGGTGCAGAACTCAACACTTTATATAACAATGCACAAGTCAACTCTAAGCGTGAAGGCTTGGAAGATGTTTTTTATCTTGGTTTTGCAGAGTTTCTCAAACTCAAAAAAACCAAAGCTGAAACAGCACAAGTCATTGATGGCACAGAGCGTATTCTTGGGGTGGGTTTAAGCCGAGATCAGAGCCGTATGGAGCAAGGCGTCAGTGCACTTGCCAGTATTGGTTCAGTTGCGCCCTATGTTGGTTT
The DNA here is from genome assembly GCF_056783995.1 of Acinetobacter sp. ANC_7588. Taxonomy (NCBI): domain Bacteria; kingdom Pseudomonadati; phylum Pseudomonadota; class Gammaproteobacteria; order Moraxellales; family Moraxellaceae; genus Acinetobacter; species Acinetobacter sp. ANC_7588. The sequence goes on from NZ_JBWYIU010000001.1 coordinate 261,671, forward strand.
ATTTGGTACAGTTTGGGGCATTATGAATGCTTTTATCGGCTTAGCCCAAGTCGATCAAGTGACGCTAGCAACTGTCGCACCAGGTATCGCGGAAGCCCTCATTGCGACTGCTATTGGTTTATTTGCTGCGATTCCTGCAGTACTTGCATTCAACCACTATACGGCCAAAAGTGAAGAAATTTACTCAGATCGTTCCTTGTTTGCTGAAGAAATGGTGGCGCTTTTACAACGTCGTTCTGTGGGTTCTACACAGGAAGCTGAATAAATGGTCGTTCGTCGTTCAGGGCGTTTCCAACGCATCAAAAAACCACTTAACAGTGACATGAATGTAGTTCCTTATATTGACGTCATGTTAGTACTTTTGGTGATTTTTATGGTGACCGCACCAATGATCACAAGTGGCATAAAAGTTGATTTACCTGAAGCAAATAGTGTACCGATTGAATCTAAGGATGCACCAGCTATGGTGACTTTAGATCAACAAGGACAATACTTTTTAGAATACAAGGGTAGCCAACCAAATCCACTGAGCTTGCAAGAATTACAACAGACACTTCGTGATGCACAACAAATTGCTGAACGTGAGAATAAACAATTTAGTGTCGTCATCAATGGTCATAATACTCGACCTTATGGTGAGGTGATGACGCTCATGTCTAACTTACAAGATGCAGGGATCAATCAAGTTGGCTTGCTGACCAAACCGATTCAATAAGCTATGAAAGAATCTAACTCCCGCTTTTCAAAAGAAAAGAAAATTGCAATCGGATTCACTGTTGCGGTCCATGTGATTGCGATCACAGGCTTATTGTTTCTTGGATTGACTCAACCTCCTGAGCCAACTAAAACTGTTAAAACAGTTTTAGTGAAACCTGAAGATCTGGTACCACCTGAACCCACACCATTGGTTGAATCTGATCACTCAGATACAGCGCACCAGAACGTTCAAGAAAATGTTCAACAGACCAATGAGCCGATTAAAAATGCTCCTGTGATTCCTGTTGCGCCTCCTGTATCTCCTCCAACTCAACCAAAAGCCGAAGAGCCAAAATCCGACCGTAAAGCTGAGCAAGTGGCAGCGGTTAAAGCTCAACAAGAAGCCGAACGTAAAGCTGCGGCTGAAGCACAACGTAAAGCGACTCAAGAAGCGAATCGGAAAGCTAAAGCTGAGGCCGATGCTAAAGCTAAACAAGAGACCGCTCAAAAAGCCAAAGCAGCTGAGCAAAGCGCAAAACAGGAACAACAACAAAAGGCGAAAGCTGATGCGGCTTTAAAAGCGAAACAAGAAGCTGATCGAAAAGCTAAAGCTGAGGCAACTCAAGCCAAAGCTAAGCAAGATGCTGATCGGAAAGCTAAGGCGGAGGCCGATGCTAAAGCCAAACAAGAAGCCGACCGGAAAGCCAAAGCTGCTGCTGAAGTCAAAGCAAAACAAGATGCTGATCGTAAAGCTAAAGCGGAAGCAGATGCAAAAGCCAAACAGGATGCTGATCGTAAAGCTAAAGCGGAAGCAGATGCAAAAGCTAAACAAGAGGCTGATGCGAAAGCTCGTCAGGAAGCACAAAGAAAAGCAGATGCTGAAGCCAAAGAACGTGCCGAAGCTGAAGCTCGAGAATCTGCCGCTGAAAAAGCTAGACAAGAAGCAGCCAACAAAAAAGCTGAATCTAAACGCATCGCTTCTTCAGCAAAAAGAGACTTTGAGCAAAAAATTAAAGGTGCTTGGAGAATGCCAATAGGCTCTTCAGGTCAAAAAGCGACAGCACGCGTGACATTATCTGACAGTGGTTCTGTGACTTCAGTCATCGTCAATGCATCAGATCCAGATGTCAAAGCCAGTGTCGAACAGGCTGTTCGTGCAGCAGCACCATATCCGATGCCATCCGATCCTGATGCAAGGCGTGAAGCTCGTAGTTTCACTTCTTCATTCACCGTGAAATAATAAAAAACCTTTCGATTCGTCGAAAGGTTTTTTCATGAATTGCGGATAATTACACGCTTTATATAGATTCGGTACGGAGCTATATGCTAAAAAGCTAGAATATTCGAAAAATTAGTATCTTGAGTACGTGACCTCTCATGAAAATGATCTCAAAACATCTTCTCGGTTTAGCAATTTTGGCAGCATTTAGCCCTGCTCTCATTACGACCTCTTATGCACAGCTTCATCTTGAAATTGCTAAAGCACCTGAAGAAGCACCAAAAATTGCTATCGTGCCATTCGTAGGTGATCAACGCTTATACCCTGTTGTAGAGCAAGATTTAAACCGTTCAGGTCGCTTTACCAGTTCATCTAAAAATTTACCTGCAACAGCAACCATCAATCAAGCCAATGGTGCTGCTTGGCAATCTGCAGGCGTACCTTATGTTGTGAATGGTGAAGTTAAAACCAATCCTGATGGTTCATTGGCTGTTCATTACCAACTCTATGATGTCCAAAAACAACAATATTTGCTCAATGAACTATTAACTGTACCACCATCGCGCATTCGATCTGCAGCACATATGATCAGTGATGCGATTTACCAAGCATTAACAGGTATTCCTGGTGACTTTAGTGGTCGCATCGCTTATGTTTTGCGAAATCCTGCGACTCCTGATAATCGCTACACTTTACAAATCGCAGATACGGACGGCGAACAACCACGTACTGTATTGAGTTCGCGCGATCCAATTTTATCCCCTGCTTGGACGCCTGATGGCAAAAAAATCGCTTATGTTTCATTCGAAACCAAACGTCCAGCGATCTATGTTCAAGATTTAGCGACTGGACAACGTGAAAAATTAGCTGGCTTCCGTGGCTTAAACGGTGCGCCAAGTTTTTCCCCTGATGGTAAAAGCATGTTGTTCACTGCTTCAATGCATGACAACCCTGAAATTTATCAAATGGATTTAAATACGCGCCAAGTGAAGCGTATGACAAATAATACAGCAATTGATACAGAAGCTCGCTATACCCCAGATGGTAAAGGTTTTATCTTTACCTCAGACCGTGGTGGTTCAGCACAGATCTATCATTACACGTTTGCTGATGGTTCAACAAAACGTTTGACTTTCCGCGGAGCATTCAACGCACGTGGCAGTTTAAGTGCCGATGGTAAATATGTTGCTTTAGTACATCGCCCTTCAGGTAGCAACTATAAGGTAGCAATTCAGGAAATCTCCACTGGGATCACGAACATATTAACGCCAACCAGTTTAGATGAATCACCAAGCTTTTCACCAAATGGTCAAATGGTCGTATATGCGACACGTGAAGGCAGCCGTGGATTGTTATCGATTATGTCTACAGACGGCCGCTTCCGCATGAATTTACCTAGCGAGCAAGGTGAAGTTCGTGAACCTGCTTGGGCACCTAAATAATCGAATTTAATCTTTCAAGGAGATGAACATGTACGCGATTAAAACGTTTGCTCTTCCACTCATTGCTGTAAGTTTAGTAATGACGGGTTGCGCAAGCCGTAAACCAGCAACTACAGATACCACTACGATGACACCACCATCAACGTCCACCTCTGTAAATACGACTGGTCTCAGTGAAGATGCAGCATTAAATGCTCAAAACTTAACGGGTGCTTCTGCTAAAGGGGTAACTGAAGCCAATAAAGCTTTCTTGGCTAAACGTGTTGTTCACTTTGATTATGACAGCAGTGAGCTATCTACTGAGGACTATCAAACCCTCCAAGCACATGCACAATTTTTATTGGCAAATGCAAACTCTAAAATCGCATTAACTGGTCATACCGATGAACGTGGAACGCGTGAATACAATATGGCTTTGGGTGAGCGACGTGCCAAAGCAGTTGAAAGTTATTTGGTTACAAATGGTGTAAATCCAAACCAACTCGAAGCTGTGAGTTATGGTAAAGAAATGCCAATTAATACAGGTAACAATGAAGCTGCGTGGAAAGAAAACCGTCGTGTAGAACTCAATTATGAAGCAGTGCCACCACTTCTTCGCTAATGAATGCAAAAAAAGCGCTCAATTCGAGCGCTTTTTTTATATCAGGTTTAAGACCTTTGCGAGTCTGGCATGGGCACTTGCATAGACTCAATCATGTCATGCTTATTAAACTCTTTATATTCAGGTTTAGCCTCGTACTGTTTCCATGCTTCCTTGGAACTCTCTGAACTAATTTCGTTTAAGTCGATTGCCTCACCTGGCGTTGGAGTTGCTTCAAACTTTTGAATGCTCATTTTAAAGCTCCTTTTAAAATCATCCTCCTATCAACATACCATGTTCTAAAACTCTGGCAAGTGCAAAATCACCACAAATAACGCAGGATAATTTCTATTTTGCACTGAACTCATCTAAAATAGCCCAAGATCCAAATTTTATTCTTTTAAAGCTTTTAGGAGCGTCCTTGTAATGTCATACCTCACCTTGTCACAATATCTTGCACAACAACAAGGAAATCTAACGCCTGAACTCTCTAATGTGATTGAAACAATTGCTGAAACGTGTAAAACCATCGATTCAGCATTGCAAAAGGGTGCCTTAGCGGGTGTGTTAGGTAGTGCTGGTAATGAAAACGTACAAGGTGAAGCGCAAAAAAAATTAGATGTTATTTCAAATGACTATTTAATTGATGCGCTAAAAAACAACGAAAATGTTGGCGGTTTAGCTTCTGAAGAACTCGATGAGTTTACCCCAGCACAAGAGAACGGTAAGTATTTAGTTTTATTCGATCCACTAGATGGCTCAAGTAATATCGATATCAATATGTGTGTTGGCACCATCTTCTCTATCCTACCTGCCAAAAATTCAGTGACACAAGCAGAAGATTTCCTTCAAGCAGGTACTGAACAAGTCGCAGCTGGTTATGTGTTATATGGCCCATCAACTATGATGGCATTAACCGTTGGTGCAGGTACTGTTTTCTTTACATTTGATCCAGAGTCAAAAACATTCCTGTTGACGACTGAAAATATCCAAGTGGATGCCGATACAAAAGAATACGCCATTAATGCTTCAAATCAACGTCATTGGGAAGAACCTGTTCAACGCTATATTGGTGAGCTACAAGCGGGTAAAACATCTGTACGTGAAAAAGATTTTAACATGCGTTGGGTTGCCTGCATGGTCGGTGATATCCACCGTATTCTTTGCCGTAGTGGGATCTTCTTATATCCTTACGATACCAAAGATCCTAAAAAAGCTGGTCGTTTACGTCTTATGTATGAAGCAAATCCAATGAGTATGCTCATGGAACAAGCAGGCGGTGCTTCGACAACAGGTCGCGTGCGTATTATGGAAATCCAACCGACTGAACTTCACCAACGTGTACCAGTCGTCATTGGTTCAAAAAATGAAGTTGAGCTTGTTACTGCTTATCATCAATAATTTTACAATTGAGAGCCTATTGATTTAGGCTCTCATGGAAGTCAAACTGAATGGCCATTATCTTTTTAGAATCTAAAGACAACCCGAAAATTAAACATTTACGTGGTTTAATTGATCAAAATAGTTACCGTAAAAAGCAAGGCCAAACTGTTCTTGAAGGCACACATTTGTGCTTAGCTTGGTTAGAAAAAAATCGTAAGCTGAATTCGATTTTTACCACTGAAAAAGCAATGGAACACGCCGATTTTGACGAAATCGCACAACACTATACAGGTTCAGTGTTTGTTATTAGTGAATCACTCTATAAAGACATTAGCACGCTAGGAACCACCTTAGCATGTTTAGCGATTGTAGATTTACCAACTCAACGTGATGCTCTAGATTACACTCAAGACACTTTAATTCTTGAAAATGTTCAAGATCCAGGCAATGTGGGTACATTACTTCGTTCAGCTGCGGCTGCAGGTATTGAACAAGTTGTTTGCACCAAAGGTTCAGCATCTTTGTGGTCTCCTCGCGTATTACGAGCAGGAATGGGTGCGCACTTTTCATTAAAAACCTATGAAAACGTTGCGCTTGAAGATGTGCTGTCTCAATTCAAAATTCCCGTGTATGTCACGAGCTCACATGAATCAGAAAGTTTATATGCAAAAGACTTAACTCAAGCTTGCGTATGGGTACTGGGCAATGAAGGTCAAGGCGTTTCGGAATATGCCCTAGCGCATGCTTCAGCAATTACCATTCCCCAACCGGGTGGTCAAGAATCATTAAACGTTGCAGTTGCCGGATCGATTTGTTTCTTTGAAATGGTACGCCAACGGATATGATTCGTTAAAATATATTAACGAAGTCACTGAAAATAAAAAAATCTATTAAACTGCTAAAAAATAGTTGCTTAGATTGTCAACCTACCATTATGTTTTGACGTTATATAAGTAACGATTAGAAAATAATGGTGGGTACCCAATGACGGGATTTTCCATCTCTATGGATTTAGCACCAAAAAAAGTCAAGCCTGAAGATTCGAGTGTTCTTTTGAATACGGCAGAACAACGTCTTAAATATTTTATGCAAGACGTCACTGGGCGTGCATTGGTGATGATGGAAAGCGCAACTCAAGGACACAATGGCATTGCCATGGATTTAGTCCAAGAAGCTTTTATATCTTTGCATAAATCATATGCTGATAAATCCACTGCAGAGTGGTATCCCCTTTTCTATACCATTTTAAATAACAAACTTCAGGATTGGCGTCGTAAAGAATCTCGACGGGCTTTTCCATTCTCGTTATTTAAAAAAAATAACCACGATGAAGATGATGACGAAACCATCAATATTGTGGATGAATCAACACCTAATCCGCTGCAATTTCTTGCACAAGAGATGGCTGTTGAGGAGATTCAAAATGCAATTTCTAAGTTACCTGTTCGCCAACAACAAGCATTTATGTTGCGAGCATGGGAAGGGTTTGACACACAAACCACAGCCGAAATCATGAATTGTTCAGAAGGCAGTGTGAAGACCCATTACCATCGAGCTATACAGGGCTTAAGATCTGCTTTGTCTCACTTAAACCCAAATGACGGGGGATCATCGGATGAATCATGATGAATTTACGAAACAAGTGACTGAAAAATTGAATGTACTGGCATCAAAACATCGCAATAAAGCGGTCGTGATGGAGCATGTACTCGATGAGATTAAAGACAAACCGTTATTTTCTCAGTTGATGACTTGGAAAGTTACTGGTTTTGCATTAGCAGCCGCGATCACAGGATTTGTGGTACTTCCAAATGCATTTGATTTGGAAGAAGCTCCAAGCCCACAACAAGTGATTGTCACCCCTAAACTTTCTCCGCAAATGATGGAAGATCTAGAAATGTTATCTGTTTTTGGTGAGGATAAATCAGCTCATGGCAGCTAAAGGCTTAGCGATTGCACTCTGCACATTAGGTTTTTTACAAACCAGTTTTGCAGGCTATGAACGTTTTTGGATCTTCTCGAAAGACAATAATTCTGAACTTAATGAATCTTGGGAATCGCTTTCTGAAGAAGAACAAAAAGCACTGATTAAACGCTATCAAAATTTGAAAGAAATTCCTGAAGAGCAAAGTGTTGTTCTACAACAAAGAATGGATTGGTTTACTAAACTGCCTGAACAAGAAAAAATACAAATGCGCGAAACTTGGCAACAGATGAGCTCAAGTGAACGAAATGATTTGCGTAAAAAAATGATGAACGCGACGACTGCCGAGCAGCGCAGGGAAATACGCGAAACTTATATAAATAAATATATGCAACAAACCACGATGAAATAATAAACTTTAAAGCCTCCACAAGAGGCTTTATTTTTTAGTTAAAGATATATACCCTCACGTTCAGGCTGATAGAGCACTTTATCAATTTTCACTTTCATTGTTTGCCCATCAGGCTGAGGCCATTCAATTTCTTGTCCTTCCGCCAAACCTAGGATTGCTGCACCAATAGGTGCAATCACATTAACCTGCCCCTTTTCACCTTTAAAGTCATGGGGATATACCAGCACAATCTCTGTAGATTCAGTGGACGGTGCAACCGTTATCAGCACTCTAGCATTCATCGTTACTACATTGGCAGGGATATCTTTAGGCTGTACGACTTCAGCACGAGCCAACTCATTTTCTAAATGCTCCATCGTTGGAGTTACCTGCTTCTGATGTTCCAACATGGTTTCTAAACGATTTAAATCCTGTTCAGAAATAATAATATTTGGATGACTCATTTTCTGCTCCAATTCAAATGTATAACGACAATTGAATAATTAATAGATACATCAGTTATATCAGAACTATCTAAAAATGACAGATTTGACATTCCAACATTCAATAAAAAAGCCCCCTTGAGGGGGCTTTTCTCAAGTCGAAGATTATTTTGCGTAAACTGGGAATTTAGCGCATACAGTCTCAACTTTAGCTTTCACAGCGTTGATGACAGTTTCATCACCTTTAGAATCTAAGATATCCGCGATCCAACCTGCAAGTTCACGTACTTCTGCTTCACCGAAACCACGAGTTGTTACAGCTGGAGTACCGATACGGATACCAGAAGTTACGAATGGAGAACGTGGATCGTTTGGCACAGAGTTTTTGTTCACAGTGATGTGAGCCGCACCTAACCAAGCATCAGCATCTTTACCTGTAATGTCTTGTTTGATGAGAGACAACAAGAACAAGTGGTTTTTCGTACCACCTGAAACAACATCATAACCGCGTTCGATTAGCACTTCAGCCATTGCTTGCGCGTTTTTCACAACTTGTTGTTGATATGCTTTGTATTCAGGAGCCATTGCTTCTTTGAAGCAGATTGCTTTAGCCGCTACAGCATGAACTAAAGGGCCACCTTGGTTACCTGGGAATACAGCAGATTGAAGTTTTTTCTCAATTTCTTCATTTGCTTTTGCAAGGATTAAACCTGAACGTGGACCACGAAGTGTTTTGTGAGTCGTCGTTGTAGTTACGTCAGCAATTTGAACTGGGCTTGGATAAACACCAGCAGCAACAAGACCAGCAACGTGAGCCATATCAACGAATAGATAAGCGCCTACTTTGTCTGCGATTTCACGGAAACGCTGCCAATCAACGATTTGGCTATAAGCAGAGAAACCAGCGACAATCATACGTGGCTTGTGTTCTACAGCTAAACGTTCAACTTCTTCGTAATCGATTTCACCCGTTTCTGGATTTAAACCGTATTGGATCGCATTATATGTTTTACCAGAGAAGCTAACTTTAGCACCGTGAGTCAAATGACCACCGTGAGCTAAGCTCATACCTAAAACAGTATCGCCTGGGTTAAGAAGCGCTAGATAAACTGCAGAGTTTGCTTGAGAACCAGCATGAGGCTGAACGTTCGCGTAATCAGCACCAAAGAGTTCTTTAGCACGGTCAATTGCCAATTGTTCAATCACGTCTACATATTCACAACCGCCATAGTAGCGTTTGCCTGGGTAGCCTTCTGCATATTTGTTAGTGAGTTTTGAACCTTGAGCTTCCATTACTGCTGGAGAGCAATAGTTTTCTGAAGCGATTAACTCAATATGAGCTTCCTGACGAGCATCTTCACTCGTAATAGCTTGAGCTAATTCTGGATCAAAGTCAGCAATAGAGATATTGGCAAACATTAGCGAGGTCCTATTAATGTAGGGCTTTTAAGCCGTGCTAAGATTGGCGCGTATTGTAACATGAACTTGTTAAATTTCGAGAATGAAGTTTAAACAGTTTGCAATTAAATTTGATTAATTCCTGTGTGTTTATTCAATTACTATTAAAAACAAATATCTGAATTATGACTATTCTTTTTTAAATTCATTCATTTTTGAAAATTGCCTTTAACAACCTACAGTCTAAACTTGCAGCGTCAATATCATAGAAAACGAAATTTCTTTAAATGAGCACCTTATCTAAATAATTCCCATAATTTGTTCAATTCAGCATAATTTATACAATTCATTGACTTTATTACTGTGAGCTCAGATTTGAAAATGTTAAATTAATTACATCTTTATCATTTACTTGGACATTTGCATGCAAGCCATTATCTTGGATACTGAAACCCATACATTAAACGGTTTGCCCATAGAAATTGCATATGCTCCTATTCAGATTGAACAAGGCAAATTAAGTCTTGATCGCGACAAAATCTTTGACCAACTATATAGCATTGGTGACGAAAAAATTTCCTATGCTGCAATGGCGGTACATCATATTCTTGAAAGCGATTTAGTAGATCAACCCAACTTCAGAACCTTCGAGTTACCTCAAGAAACGACGTATATTATTGGTCATAATATTGATTATGATATTCGAGCTATTCAGCAATGCGGCGTTGAAATAAGTCATATTAAAGCCATCTGTACACTCGCTCTTTCTCGACTAGTTTGGCCTCATGCAGAAGCACACAACATTTCTGCTTTAATTTATATGATTAGTAAAGGCAGTAGCAAAGCTAGAGAGATGTTAAAAGGTGCCCATCGAGCTGACGCAGATATTATTTTGACTGCAAATATCTTAATGCACATTATTCATCATTTAGGTATTCAAAACATTGAAGAACTCTATGAAGTATCTGAAGATGCACGTATTCCTCGTACAATTAACTTCGGTAAACATCGTGGGACAGCCATTGTAGATCTTCCAAGTGATTATGTTTCATGGTTACTAAGACAAGAAGACTTGGATCCCTATTTGAAAAAAGCCTTAGAAAAAACTTTAATTGATACGCTTTAAGCAATATTTCATGACTCTCACTTTGAACCTAAACCTCAAAGTGAGAAATTAACTATTTTTTTAATACTTTTAAACGATTAAACTAAAATTTACACCAATAATTAAAATAATATAATCACATGATAATTAAATATTTTTTATTATTTTTATTCATTCAACACTGCCCACCTCATCCGCTATTAGACTAAGGCGAAGTAGAACATCTTTGTCATAAATATATTAATACGATCATACAACAACGGTATAAATAGGTGCCTTATGTCTAAACTCAGCCAAATTCTAGAATTTGATCCTTTAGATAATCCTATGTATCTTAAAAAAGTCGGAAATTGGGTTCTCACCTTCTTGCATGCCCATGACCAGGTGGAGAAAATCCAGCTCGCCATTACCAATGTTATTCCGCGTCAAGCAGATGGCTCATTGCAGCCTCGACGTATTATCATTGAGCAAGCTGATCAAGAACATCAATGGCAAATCAATCACATAGAATGTTTTGATAGCCTTGAAAATAAAGAAGTCCTGCTCAATGCTTCAGAACAAACGGGTGGATCGATCATTCAAGACCTGCTCAGTGAATTTCGAAAATATGATGTTGAAGTCATGTTTAAAGCATAATTCCGATATGAAAAAGCCCGCTTTACGCGGGCTTTATGTTGGAAGGCTAGTGTTAGATTTATTGTTCAACTGAACTCAACTAACTGTCATTGATCCGTCCAACTCGTCAGTAGCGTTGAATATTTACAACCTACTGTGATTTTTAATTTAATACTTTCAATATGTGATGTGAAGTAACTTTAACACTTTTCAACAACTGTATAAAAAAAATACAATTGAATTTTTTTATTTATAGATAAGAATAAGTTTCGCGAATATGAACAAAGTTTTAATTCAAAATAGTCGCCCCAAATGGGTCGACTTTTAATTCTAATTTTAAGCTCAGAATTAAGCCAAATGACGTGAACGATTATTTGAATGATTTACACCAAAACGTCCAGCAAAAATCGTCACAATCAATCCAATCAATAAACCAATGAATGACCATAAAGCAGCTTTTGCAGCAGCTTTAGTCGCATTAGCTGCTTTTTCACGAGCTTAATCTTTTAGTTCAGCATATTTTAATTTAGCAGATTGAATATTCGCCTCTAAATCATTAAAGAATTTATCCTGCTGTATAAGGAAATTATTGACAGCTTGATTCGCTTCTTGCGGAATTAGAGATGAATTTTTCGCTAAAGCAGCACTGACTTCATTCTTATTAATAGAAGCAGTCACAGATTGTGCACGAGTTTTTAATTGTTCTGATAACGTTTGAATAATAGCATCACTGTTATCTGGATGAATCACCAACTCTTTTGCAGTAACCTTAATTTGCTCCTTTGCCCACTCACCCTGCGCTTTTAAGAATTCGGGTTGCAGTTCCTCGATCCCAGTTTTGCGTAATACTTCTGACATCTTTTCATCACTATTTTCAAGCTTTGGTAAAGGAACTAATTCCTCAAAAGCTTGAACTCCGATCTGAGTTAAATTAACGCCACCTTGACCAATTCCTGATGCTACACTACCCGCAGCACTACTGACTGAACTAATCGCACTACCAGTAATTTTTGCCGCGCCGCTAATGGTCATTGCACCAAACCAGATACCTAACAGCAATGAAAGTGACCACACAATAAAGCCATGGATTGCACCATCAGCTTGAGCCAAGTGACCTGCAACAAATCCACCAATAGCCAACGATACTAACAATGAAATAATTGTCCATACGCTTACTGCTATCCATGAGCCATTTGTAATATCAGTGGTAGAGTGGATCTAGGAGCGCAAATCCTAATGCAACGCCTAGTAATGAGAGTAAAATTGAAATGCTAAGACAACAATAACGCCAGCGAAAATACTCGCCCACGAAATTCGATTTTGGATCAAAACTTTTTCTTCGTACATTGTTGTGCCTCTTATTTGAATTATTCACAATTTATGTGATTTATACGACAATACCGAAATTTAAATTTAAAATAAGCCATGTGAATTTTATGTGACAAATTTTGCATTTTTATGTTTATTTTGAGACTAGATATATTATTATTTTTCAATATTGGTGCATCTCACGATTCAATCGACTCAGATTAACAATTCAGATTACGCACTAAATTTTGATAAAATTTACTAAAAATATTTTAATTGACGGACTATGTTTTGTTTGAAAGACATAAAAGAAATGGTGCGCTCAGCGGGACTCGAACCCACGCCACAGGCTTCGGAGACCTGTACTCTATCCAGTTGAGCTATGAGCGCATTTTAGGAAGTGCGCACATCATAACAAAAAAAACTCTAAGGTAAAGCAACTATATATCTTTCCAATTTTTAGTGCTCATGCTTTATACAGCGTTTCATCATCAAAACAGAGAATTCTGATTACAAAGCTTGGTTTATTTTTCAAGATCACTCACAATATCTCAACTTTTCACCATTCGAGATATTCATGACTGATGCATTGACCTTAAGGGATTTGTCGAAGACCTATCGAAATGGTTTTCAAGCACTAAAAGGAATTAATTTAGATGTTCCAGAAGGTGAATTTTATGCACTTCTAGGCCCTAATGGTGCAGGTAAATCAACCACTATTGGCATCATCAGCTCTCTTACAAAAAAAACTGCAGGCACTGTCGAGATTTTTGGTCATAACCTCGATACACATCCTTCACAAGCTAAACAATGCTTGGGTGTAGTCCCCCAAGAATTTAACTTTGCGCAATTTGAGAAGACTTTCGATATTTTAGTCACGCAAGCAGGTTATTACGGCATTCCAAAAAAAGTTGCTGAAGCTCGTGCAGAGGAGTACCTGACCAAATTAGGTTTATGGGAAAAACGCTCTACTCAAGCCCGTATGCTATCTGGGGGAATGAAACGCCGCCTCATGATTGCCCGAGCAATGATGCATGACCCAAAACTGTTAATTCTAGATGAACCAACTGCTGGCGTTGATATTGAACTACGTCGCTCGATGTGGGACTTCTTAACAGAAATGAATCAGAAAGGTACATCTATCATTCTCACAACACATTATTTAGAAGAAGCAGAAGTACTGTGTCGCAAAATTGCAATTATTGATCGTGGCGTCATTAAAGAAGACACCACCATGAAGAATTTCTTAAATCAATTAAATGAAGAATCTTTCATTTTTGACTTGGCTGAACCTATAGAACCGATTCAACTTGACATTATTGGTGTGAAATTTAATTTGGTTGATCCGCTGACTCTAGAAATTACGCTTGATAAAGCACACAGCTTGAATGATCTTTTCCAACTTCTAGAATCACAAAATATTCAAGTTCGAAGTATGCGTAATAAATCAAATCGTTTAGAAGAGTTATTCGTCAAAATGGTCGAAAAGAATCTTGATGGAGCTGCGCAATGAATTTTAACCAACTCGCTGTAGCTTTATATACGATTATCCATAAGGAAATTCGTAGATTTATGCGCATTTGGCCACAAACATTGTTACCACCAGCAATTACCATGTCACTGTATTTTGTGATTTTTGGAAATCTAGTCGGTTCAAGAATTGGGGAAATGGGTGGCTTTACCTACATGCAGTTCATTGTACCTGGTCTAATTATGATGGCTGTCATTACTAATAGTTATGCCAACGTTTCATCAAGCTTTTTTAGTTCTAAATTTCAAAAAAGTATTGAAGAACTGATCATGAGTCCAGTGCCTTTACATGCCATACTTTGGGGTTATGTGCTTGGCGGTGTTGCTCGAGGCTTATTGGTTGCTATCATTGTGACTGCGATGAGTTTATTTTTTACTGACTTATATATTACCAACTGGTTCGTCACAATTTATACCGTCCTGATTACGTCACTACTGTTTGCATTAGGTGGATTTATTAATGCGGTCTATGCAAAGTCATTTGATGATATTTCGATTATTCCCACTTTTGTTTTAACTCCGTTGACCTATTTAGGTGGGGTGTTCTATGCAATTTCTGCATTAAGTCCATTTTGGCAAAATCTATCTTTGATTAACCCTGTCGTATATATGGTCAATGCATTCCGTTATGGAATTCTTGGCCATAGCGATGTAAATGTATCTATTTCTTTATTAGTAATCACAGCGTGTTGCGCCGTGCTATATGCGGTCGCTTATCACTTACTCTCCCGTGGTTCAGGAATGCGTGAATAATGAGCGTTGAACAATCTCTTTTAGGCAAAGACACCAACTATCCAACTGAATATCAACCTGAGGTGCTATTTCCAATTGCTCGCGCAGAAGCACGAGCGAAGTACGCACATGTAGACGGTATTAAACAAGGAATAGATTGGTGGCATATTTTTGAAATTTCTTGGTTGAATCTGTCAGGGATTCCTCAAGTTGCGATTGGTCGAATGCATCTTCCTGCTTCATCACCTTATCTCATCGAGTCAAAATCTCTTAAGCTATATTTCAATAGTCTGAATTTTGCTCAATTTGAATCTCAAAATCAGTTTATTGAGACAGTCGAGCGTGATCTTGCTAAAGCTGCTAATGCAGAAGTCAGACTTGAATTATTCGATGTTGATCAGTTGAATATTGCCCAGCCTGAAGGAATATGCATCGACCATTATGAGCCTGAACGTCTTGAAAACCACCCTGATGCGAGCTTACTCAAACTCGATGCAGCGTCTTCCGAAGAAATCGTTGAAATTCAATTATATTCGCATTTGTTAAGAAGTAACTGCCCAGTCACAGGACAGCCTGATTGGGGCACAGTTTTTTTAAGATATCGTGGCAAAAAACCTTGTTATCGTTCAATTTTAGCTTATATTATCTCCTATCGTCAGCATAATGGCTTTCACGAACAATGCGTTGAACAAATCTACGCAGACATTTGGGAAAACTTTAATCCTGAAAAGTTGATGGTATATGCGACTTATACACGCCGTGGTGGTTTAGACATTAACCCTTGTCGTGTATCGGACTTTGCATGGATGCCAAGCCCAATTCGATTGGCGCGACAATAAATTGAAGAATAGTTGAGGTTATACGATGTCATATTTTGGTTTTATTCCATCTGAATCTTTGTTAAAGAATATTCAAACTGGAATTGAGAAAAAAAATTCAAACGAACCACTTTACCCTTTGCGTGATCAAACTGCACTCGCTATTAATGATGAAATTATCGATGCAATTTTAGTTGAACTTGTACGTCGTTTCCCTGCAAGTGACAAACGAGAAACAGCTGAAAAACTTGCTGGTTATATTAAATCAACAGTATCGGTACTACTTAAACAGTTATTGGGTAAAGCACCAAATGACGTCGTGAGACAATCGATTGAATTCTCTGAAAAGAGTTTATTCAAAGATCCAGAGGGTAATTATCGTGTCGGTGCTCCATTACCCGCTGATTTAGTAACAAACTTAAAAAATAGCTTTGCAGAAGTACGTGCAGGCAATGATGTCAATCGTGCAGTTCTGTCTGAACAATACAAACAATTCGGTGAAGCTGCAGTTCGTCACTTTATGAATGATTTTAATAAGACCCTAGATTTGGGTATGATTAAACGTAAGGCGTCTGATATCGCTTCTTCAGCGGTTATCAAAGCTGTTCATATTGCTATTGATAAGCTCATTCCTAACTTCACTAAAGAAGAATTGTTAGCTGCAGCTGAATATCATGACACGCTATTTATTCAGGAATAAATCAGATTAATCAAAAACCTAGCTAAAGCTAGGTTTTTTTATGTTTTAAAGATGGTTCAACAATATTGAATAAATAAAAGACATAATTCATCCATTTTTACACTTTTTATGTAGGTTTTTGTGAATCCATCACGACCTAATGTTATCTTAATAAACATTGCGATTAATCAAATGATGTTGAACTTTTAATCCTTATCAACACTTATACCTTTGCGTCTACCACCGATAATAATTGGATCTTCTGCTGTTATGTTATTTGAAAATTTTAATGTTAAATTACAACGTATTGGTTTAGCACTCAGTGCGTTTATGATCACAAGTTTTGTTCAAGCCAATGACTTCGCTCAACATCCTCAATATCAAAATTTTAAACTAAAAACGATGCAGACCTATGGTTTGAGTGCTGAGCAAGTTGACTGGGCCATGAATGGATCAAAAAACCTACCAAATATTATCAACATTATGAATCGCCCAGGAGAAAGCAAGCCTTGGTACGAATATAAAAAGAATTTTTTAGCAGAAAGTACAATTCAACGTGGTGTGCGTTTTAAAAATCAATATGCAGACACTTTAAATCGAGCAGAACAGCAGTTCGGTGTTCCCCAGTCCATCATTCTCGGTATTCTCGGCGTAGAGACAGGTTTTGGGGCAAATAAAGGCTCATTCATCACACGTGATGCCCTAGCCACTTTAGGGTTTGGATATGAACGACGTGCACAATACTTTCAAGACGAATTAAGCGCTTTGATTGCATGGTCTTATAAGGACGGCATTCCAGCTAATTCAGTCGTTGGCTCTTATGCTGGTGCTGTGGGCTATCCTCAATTTATGCCAAGCAATATTCCGAAATTTGGTGTGGATTATGACGGTAATGGTCATATCGATCTCAGAAACTCTGCTGTAGATGCAATTGGTTCTATTGCAAATTATCTTGCTCAACATGGTTGGCAACGTGATCAACCGATTGCTTTTGCCGCACGCTACCAAGGAAATAATGCGGATGCCATCATAGCCAAAGACTTAACACAACCTACTCCATATGGTGCATTAAAAGTTCAAGGCATTAGCCCACTCAATCCTATTGTTAAAATAGATGACTTAGACATGGTCAATGTGATTCAACTACAAGAAAATTATGGACCAGCTTATTACCTTACATATCCTAATTTTCAAGTCATTACGACCTATAACCGTAGTCGAATGTATGCAACTGCACTGTGGCTTTTAGGGACTGAAATCGCGAGTAGATAAATATAAATCTACTTGTTTTCACAAAAGTCAATAAATATTTTTGTGATTAAGTTCACTATTTGCACATTTTACATATTTTGTTACACTATTGATTAATTTTTAACCATATTTTGTGATAATTTGTCGTTTTTGTAACTAAAGTGAAAATAAAGCTAGACACTTTTGTATCAGGATGAATATCATCCACTACCGTTAAATGCAGTTGCACAAGTAAATTTACAGACCATTTAGGTTAATTATCAGCAACTTAGATAATTAACTTAGGGTTCCAAGGAGTTAAACGATGCATGCTTCGCTGAAAATGTTATCAATATTAGGTATTAGTTTGGCTTTGACTCAAACTCATGCCGAGTTGGTTCAATCCTCTTATCTAAATAATGATGTTGACCAATCAAGTCTTGCTTCACGCGTGATTAGCAAAGACTCTACAAGTTTCAATTCACACTTCTCGAATTTAAACAGTTTAGCAATTACTGAAAGTTCAGGTGATAAAATTCGTCGTGAAACAATCGCAGCGAAAATTCAAGTACCTGTTGAAGAGCCTTCAGTGATTGACAAACTTAATAATGTTGCTTCAAACACTGTTCGTCGTTTTAGCCAAACAGGTGTTGCTTCTTGGTACGGTCGTCAATTTCATGGTCGTAAAACTGCAAGTGGCGAGACGTTTGATATGAATGCACTTACTGCAGCGCATCGTAGCTTACCGCTTAATTGCTATATTCGTGTAA
Organism: Acinetobacter sp. ANC_7588; assembly: GCF_056783995.1. NCBI lineage: Bacteria > Pseudomonadati > Pseudomonadota > Gammaproteobacteria > Moraxellales > Moraxellaceae > Acinetobacter > Acinetobacter sp. ANC_7588. The sequence goes on from NZ_JBWYIU010000001.1 coordinate 279,934, forward strand.
CAAATAAATCAAATGGTAAAAGCGTCGTTGTTAAAGTAAATGATCGCGGCCCATTTCATGGTAATCGTGTTGTAGATTTATCTTACGGTGCTGCGAAATCTCTTGGTATTACCAATGCTGGTACTGCGCGTGTCAGCATCGAACGTGTGGATGGTCCAAATTCTTAGGTCCTCATGATTCAGCGAAGCATTTAACGACAAGCCACTCATTGAGTGGCTTTATTATTTTTAATTTTTTTTGATGTGACCAATATACAAAAAAGAATCTTGATTTATCATCTTATGTCATACTGTCGTTTATAGAATAAATAAAATTCAAATAATCAGTGAAGGAAATAGGATGAAGACAATTACAGAATGGTTAGATGAATATAGTGATAGCCATCAAAACCCAACCAATAAAACATTACACTGGATTTGCGTACCCACGATTCTATTCTCGATTATTGGCATACTTGCTCATTTCAGCGCATTACTGACTACCCTTTTACTGGTGTTAACACTCATCTTTTATGCAAGATTAGATCTTGTACTCTCGGTTGCAATGGCAGCATTATTATTGGTCATGTCTTGGCTTATTATTATTCTTCCATTCGGGAAAGGATTCTATATTGCTCTGTTCGTTTTAGCTTGGATAGGTCAATTTTATGGGCACAAAATTGAAGGGAAAAAGCCTTCTTTCTTTAAAGACCTCCAATTCCTTATGATTGGCCCTCTATGGTGTATGGATGCTTACCTAGATAAGATACTACCCAATTGGAAATCACGCCAAATCAGCGCTTAAATTAGCAAATACAGCATGGGTTAAATTAGAATTTAATTTAGCCCGATGTTCATGCTCTAATTAAGTAATTTATGAGATAGAAAAACAGTAAAGTAAAAACTAAATTACTGATAACTTTTTGACTTATTAGCGCAAGCAGTACACAAAATATTGCTGCCCATAAATAGTGATTACTCGACATAACCCTTAATTCTGCTGCTTCATAAAACACAATCGGTACACATATTGCAGTCAACAAACATGGCGCAGAATATTTCAACATCTTTTTCAAAATTCTAGGAAGTGGCACATTTACCCTTGGCTCCAAGAATAAATATCGATTAATAAAGATCATGATCGACAACCCCAGCAAAAGCATCCAGCTCATTTTTAATCCCCTTCTGTTGTTTGCCATTTTTCAACTATCACACTGGCAAACATTCCACATAGACCAGAAATAATTAACGCTGCATTTACTTGGTAAGCTTCTAAAATTAAAGAAAAAATTATGGTAATCACAACACCAACAAGTATTGTAAGATTTTTTATCATTGGCACTATAATTAATATAAGCAGTGCAACGACTGAGAAATCAAGATGCAAATTTGATAAATTAGGAATGAAGTGAGCAAGCACAATCCCAAATAAACTAAATATCAGCCAAAAAATATAAAAACAAAGTCCTGCTCCAAATAAATATGCGAATGATCGTTGTGATTTATTTTTTACTCCAACCGCAAATAATTCATCCGTCAGCAGAAAGCCAAATACAATACGTTTAAATAGTGGAAATTTACTAACATCATTTCGAAAATTAAGCGCGTAAATTAAATGCTGACTCGTCAGAAAAAATATCGTCAGATAGATTGTCATCAGCGAAGCCTGCCCCGAAACCAATCCTAAGCTCACTAATTGTGCAGCACCAGCAAACATAAACAATGACATTGCAAAAGCTTGTATCGCATTCAATCCAGTCTGTATCGCCAAAGAGCCAGCCAATACCCCCCCATGGCATGACTGCAATTGCCAACGGCATAATACCCAGCACACCATGTATAAAATTCTTTTTTGTATCACTCATCTTTTTCATCAATACATCTTAATCTGATTCACTTATCGATTATTATCATCTGATGAGTAATGATTGATCTTGAATAATATTGCGGCGCAAATTTAAGGAAAATTAATAGTTCAAAAGATATTGTCTAGGCGTTACACCTATTGCACTTTTAAAATGTCGATTTAAATGACTCTGATCAGAAAATCCAGTGAGTTGTGCAACCTCAGTTATTCGCACCCCCTGCTTAAGCAATTGTTTAGCTTTTTGAATTCTTCTTTGAACAAGCCAACTATGTGGAGGCAATCCCGTATGTTTTTTAAATTCACGTAATAAATGCCATGGGCTTGTATCTACATATTCAGACAACTCGTGTAGAGAATAATCATGTTCAGGAAAACTACTCATAAGTTCTTTTATTAGTTCAACTTTTTTTCTCATTTCTGGTGTGTTGATTGGACTCAATTTCGCCCGCCCATAGCAATAGATCAATCTGGCCAATGTCGTCAAATAGAGGCTTTCTTTAAGCAAAGTATCCTCGCCCTGCTCAAATAAATCGAATAAAAATACTAGTTGCCTCGCCAAACCCAAATCATGAATCACTGCATCCGAGAACCATGGGACTGCATTCTTGGTTGTAAAAAAATCTCGACTCAGATCTAATATCATTTCAGGTGTTGGGTAAATTGCTCGATATTTCCAACCAGTTTCCACAGCGGATGAACCAGTATGTATTTCATCAGCATTCACCAGAATAATATCGCCTTTAGGTGCGATATGAAGCTTTCCAGAGCGGTAAAAACTTTGTGCCCCCTCTTCAATGACACCAATACAATAGCCCTCATGAGCATGTTTTGAAAATTGCTTACGTTGAAATTGAGCTTTTAATAATTCCAATCCGCCCAATTCTTTGAAATGAAGATAATTAGCAGACTCTTGCATCTGTTTTCTGGATATTACGCCTATAAAATTGCATAAAAATTATCACGCCTGCATTTTAAATCTAGAATGAAATTGCTCATCTCATATATTTATTTTTATAAAATTATTGATAACTTCGACCCTGATGCTTTAACCAACCATCAATATGCCGTTTTTGAGGATCATGGTGAGTCCAATGAATTACACCACCCTTGTCGGTATATTCATATTCACCATAGAACTCGACGATATCCCCTTTTTGAATATTTTCAACACGTGGTGCCAAGTCTATATTATGAGCCACCAAAACCGTCTGGCCATGATTAAGTTTTAAAATAAATTTCTGATGTCTAGATCCTTCATTATCCTCTTTTAATATTGCAACAACTTCTCCAGAAGCCCTAACTTGCACATCACTGATCTTTTTTTGAAAAAGTGTCGCTATTTTTGCGGCATCATCATTATCCGCAGAGGATAGTTCTCGTTGGTTAGCATCACTATAGTGAGTACTTGCATCTGTAGGATTTAGTGCGTGCTCATTACTCTGTTTTAAATCCTGTTTTAAATCGACACCGAAATATGCTGCGACCAACACTGCAATTAACGCAACAATACTCATTTTTGATTTCTGAGACATATTGATCTCTAAGTTATATTTTTATTTCATCCTAAAGTTTATATCATTTAGACTCATCAAAAAAAAGAAAAAGCCCTTAAAGGGCTTTTTCTTTTTCAAAATAATTGAATCAATTATTTTGCAGCAGCTTGAGCAGCAGCAACTTCTTCAGCGAAAGAAAGTTCAGCTTTTTTCTCAATACCTTCACCCACTTCGAAACGTACGAATTGAGCAACAGTTGTACCTGTAGACTTAAGAACATCAGCAACTTTCTTGTCGTTGTCGATAACGTACATTTGACGCTCAAGAACAACTTCATTTAAGTATTTTTCAACTGAACCAGTTACCATTTTTTCAACGATATTCGCTGGTTTACCAGATTCAATTGCTTTTGCTTCAGCAATTTCTTTCTCTTTAGCGATTAACTCAGCAGAAACACCTTCAGCATTTACAGCAACTGGGTTGAACGCAGCAACGTGCATTGCGATACCTTTACCAGTAGCAGCATCACCAGCAAATGAAACTACAACACCGATTTTTAAACCGTGTTTGTAAACTGCAAGGTTTTCACCTTCAACGATTTGAGCACGACGAACTTGAATGTTTTCACCGATTTTTTGAACAAGCGCAATACGAGCTTCTTCTACAGTTGCACCATCTTCAAGTTTCAATTCAGCAATTTGAGCAGCATCAGTTACATTCGCAGCAAGCGCAGCAGCAGCAACTTTTGCAGAGAAACCAGCAAAGTTTTCGTCTTTAGCAACGAAGTCAGTTTGACAGTTTACTTCTAAAAGAATTGCTTTATTGCCTTCTTGAGCAATTGTAATCGCGCCATCAGCAGCAATGTTACCTGCTTTTTTAGCAGCTTTTGCTTGACCAGATTTACGAAGGTTGTCGATCGCTAACTCGATATCGCCACCAGCTTCTGTCAACGCTTTTTTACATTCCATCATTGCTAGACCAGTACGATCACGCAACTCTTTAACCATGCTTGCAGTAATAGCAGTCATGTTATTCTCCTAAATTCGGTCGAGATATGTATCTGTTAACAAAAACGGCCCAAATTAATCATCTGGGCCGTTTTGCTTGATTGATGCTTAAGATGCCACGATTACGTGTCGCAAAAATGACAAATCCGCATCAAATCGCATTAAGCCTCAGGAGCTTCTTTAGCAGCTTCTTCGCCTTTAGCTTGCGCATTAGCTTGAGTTTGAGCGTATTCTTTACCAGCAATAATCGCATCAGCCATCGCAGTAGCGTAAAGAGTTACAGCGCGGATCGCATCATCGTTACCAGGAATAACGAAATCAACGTTATCTGGGTTAGAGTTAGTATCAACGATACCGATTACTGGAATACCAAGGTTCTTAGCTTCTTTGATTGCAATCGCTTCGTGGTCAACGTCGATGATGAACAATGCGTCAGGTAAACCACCCATGTTCTTAACACCGCCAAGAGCACGTTCAAGTTTTTCCATTTCACGAGTACGCTCTAAAGCTTCACGTTTAGTAAGCTTAGCGAAAGTACCGTCAGTAGACTGAGTTTGAAGATCTTTAAGACGGTTGATTGATTGACGAAGAGTTTTCCAGTTCGTCAACATACCACCTAACCAACGGTGATCCACATATGGTTGACCAGCACGTTGAGCTTGTTCACGGATGATGTTAGAAGCAGCACGTTTAGTACCAACGAACAATACTTTGTTCTTTTTGCTTGCTAGGTTGTTAACAAAGTTCAATGCATCATTTAACGCAGGAACAGTGTGCTCAAGGTTGATGATGTGAATTTTGTTACGCGCACCAAAAATGTATTGACGCATTTTTGGGTTCCAGAAGCGAGTTTGGTGACCGAAGTGCGCACCAGCTTGAAGAAGGTCGCGCATGCTTACGTTGTAATCTGCCATTTTCTTTACCTTAAAAGTTTGGGTTAGGCCTCCATATGTCCGCATTCTCCACCCTTACGGGCACCCAGAGTAATGTGTCGACATATGTGCGGATTTTATTAACCAACATATCATCCGATTAAGTGAATCTATTCACGAAAAGCATTTGATAAATTGGGCGGCTATTTATACCATAGTCACACACAAATTTCCAAAAGTTTTTAAAGATCATGAACAGTACTTATGAAGCACCACGTCGTTTAATTAAATCTGCTGAAGATATCGAAAAGATGCGTGTGGCGGGACGACTAGCGGCAGAAGTTTTGGATATGATCAAACCGCATATCAAGCCTGGTGTGAGTACACTAGAATTGGATACGATTTGTCATGATTATATTGTGAATAAACAAGATGCCATTCCTGCTTGCCTAGGCTATGGTGCTGCGCCTGGCCGTCCTGCATTCCAGCATACGATTTGCACATCAGTAAACCATGTGGTTTGCCACGGTATTCCCTCTGAAAACAAAATCTTAAAGAAAGGTGACATCTTGAATATTGATGTCACAGTGATTAAAGATGGATTTCATGGTGATACCAACATGATGTACATCGTGGGTGGCGAGACTTCTATTCTTGCAGATCGCTTATGCAAAGTTGCACAAGAAGCAATGTATCGTGGTATTGCTACGGTAAAACCTGGTTCGACGATCGGTGATATTGGTCATGCGATTCAAAAATATGTTGAGTCAGAGCGTTTCAGTGTCGTTCGTGAATATTGTGGTCATGGTATTGGCACTGTTTTCCATGATGAACCTCAAGTGCTTCATTACGGTCAACCAAATTCAGGCATGGTTTTAGAAGAAGGTATGACATTTACAATTGAACCAATGGTCAATGCTGGTGTATGGCAAACTAAACTTCTTGGTGATAAATGGACAGTTGTAACGAAAGATCATAAATTATCTGCGCAATATGAACATACTGTTTTAGTCACTAAAACAGGTGTCGAGGTATTAACTGCTCGCCCTGAAGAGGATTTATCCCGATTTCAATAATTTTAGTTAATTAATAAAGTTAAAAAAGTCAGACCAATTTAAATTGATCTGACTTTTTATTTTGCTAAGTCACTCAATAAGAAATAAATTAACAAACAAACCTAACAAATGTTGGATTTTTAAAATTTAAATTCATGATTTTTAAAAATTTTTTATCACAAAAATGAGTAAAAACGCTTTTCAAACTGATTCATTTTATGTTTATATAACGCTTAAAGAATGTAAAACAACAACTAGCAACAAAATCGGACAGGGAGTCCAAAATGACGAAAAAAGCATTCTGGTGCATGGTCGTACCTATTGTTTTTGCATCTACAACTATTTATGCAGAATCATCATTTTTTAATCTGGATGAAACTGAAGGGTTTAAACGATATTCAATTTCAGTCGGACCATTACATGTTATGCCTCAAGGTAAAGCCAAGGCACCTAAAATTCGTACAGCAGTAAAAAATGGTGAAGTTGCAAAAAATGGTGATATTACACTTTCTACAGTTTTTGAGAACTTAGATCCTGATAAAGAAAAAGAAAATCAAAGTATGCAAGCGCTTTTGAAGATCGTTGATGCTTTTAGTGATACTTATCCAGCCAGTCAAAGTGGAACTTCAACTGTAAGCGGCATTGAAAGTTGGAGTATGGATGGTTCTGGAATGACTGCAGATGATGTCACAACACTTGGCATCATGATCAATTACCATTTCAACGATAAGATCTCATTCGAGAGTAAAGCTGGATTCCCCCCAAAAGTAGATATTCAAGGTAAAGGTAAGATTACAGCACCATTTACAGCCGAAGCTAATTCAACACTTTTAGGTATACCTTTACCAACAATCTATCTTAAGAATGATCTGCCAATTACAGATCTTGAAAGTCATGGAAATTCTATTGCGACAGCTCGTGCATGGACCCCAATGTGGGAATTGCAGTACCATTTTGGACAGACTGGGATCAATAAATTTAGACCCTATGTTGGGCTTGGACTTATGGTCGCATACTTCAATGAATTAGAATTGAATCCAAGTCTTGAAAAAGACCTAATTGATTCAGGTCACATGATTGCCAATATGAAAAATGGACGCGGTGGCGATGCATTAATTAAAGGTAAAAAAAGTACAGCAAATCCCAAGGTTAAACTTGAGTCCGAATTGAGTTTTGCGCCAATAGCCACGCTTGGGTTTACTTACGACTTCAATCAGAACTGGTTTGCAGTTGCATCTATTAGTTATGCACATCTAACAGGTAAAACCACAATTGAAGTCAACGATGATAAACTCGGAACATTATTTTCATCGGAAGTTGATTTAGAAGTAAATCCTATCATTGGTTATGCTGGTGTAGGCTATCGCTTCTAAAACACTTGAGGCATATTGAAGCCATACCCCAATATGCCCAACCTATCACAAATAAAGAAAAAATAAGACAATTAACACACACTTTAAAATCCAACTTATATCATATTTTTCAATAATTTAACAATTGTAAATTAGGATAATAAATTTGATTTCAAGTGAACAAACTGCTTTGCATTTAGATGATTTAATGAATATAAAATGAACTAAAAATTGGACATGGAGTCCTTCAAACAATGAAGAAGTTTTTAGTTCCTACATTATTCGCAAGTTCATTCTTATCTACTCTGAGTTATGCGGAGTCAGGATATTTCAGCCTTTCTGATGAGGGGTTTAAGCGTTTTTCAATTTCAGTGGGTGCATTACATGTAATGCCGCAAGGTAAGGCCCAACCTTTTAATGTAAAAACAGTCATAAATGACAATTATGAATCAAAAGTTGGGGATATTAATGCTTCCACGGTAATCGATAACCTTGACCCAGATCGTAAACCAAATTATTTAGTAGAAGGTATTGTTAAATTAATTTCTGCTTTTCAAGGCAATGTCTCAGGGGCTATTAGTGGAAAATCCTATATTAATGGATTAGCTGAATGGGATAATCCGAATACGGGCTTGGAGGCTGATAAAGTTACAACAGTTGGCATCATGAGTAGTTATCACTTTACAGATAATTTGTCTGTGGAAATAAAAGGTGGAATTCCACCTAAAGTGGATATCAAAGGTATTGGAAATATTAAAGCCCCCTTCTCAGCTACTGCAGCACCGTTAGGTGGAATTGCGGGGAACTTAGACCTCAAAAATAATATTCATATTACTAATCTAGAACAATCTTCAAAAGCTGCTGAAGCTAGAGCATGGACCCCTGCTTTTGAATTACAATATCGTTTTGGTGAGACCGGGATTAATAAATTCCGCCCTTACGTTGGCGTTGGATTAATGTACGCTTATTTTAATGAGCTAAAAATGGATCCAGGTATTGAAAAAGATTTAGTCGCCGCTGGGCATATGATCCAAAATATTATTAATCAAAATGCTGGTGCAGCACTCGATAAGAAAGATACCAATGGAAAAATGAAAGTTAATTTAGAAGCAACTGATGTTTTTGCACCTATAGCTACAGTTGGATTCACCTACGACTTTAATGATACATGGTATGCAGTAGCATCTATTAGTTACGCTCACTTGCAGAATGAAACGAAGATCACAGTCGTCAATGAAAATACTGGACAAGAGTTAATCAACTCAAAAGCTGATATCGAGATTAACCCGATATTAGGCTATGCTGGGGTTGGCATGCGTTTCTAACGCATAGAGTAAGAAAAGAGGCAATTGCCTCTTTTTTTTGTAATCAAACAAAAACCAAACATAATTGGCAAATTATTACTACAATGTGTCTAAAAATAAATTTGATAATAAAAATACAAAAATAATCACTCTTTATTTACAGTTTTGGACATGGAGTTCCATAATGAAAAAAAAACTAGCTTACTTAGTTGCATCTATCAGTGCGTTAAGTTTTCCAGTCTTCAGTTATGCAGATTCACCTTATTTTAGTTTGAAAGATGGAGATGGCTTTAAACGTTTTTCTGTATCAGTGGGTGCATTACATGTAATGCCTCAGGGTAAAGCTCAACCGATTAGTATTAACACTGCTGTAGCCGAGGGTGAAAACACTCGCGTAGGTGATATCTCTATGAATTCAGTTATTGATAATTTAACTGAAGAAAATACAGGTTTAGCTGATTTAGTTAAATTTCTTGACAACTCAGGACTTAATCAATTACCTAGCCAGCTAAGCGGTACTGCTGATATCTATAATTTGTCACAGTGGAAAGCTGAAGGTACTGGTTTAGAAGCTGATGATGTCACAACACTCGGTATCATGACCAACTATTTTTTCACCGATAATATTTCATTTGAAATCAAAGCTGGTATTCCACCTAAAGTCGATATCCAAGGTAAAGGTCAAATTTATGCACCTTTTAAAGCTACAGCAAAACCAGAATTAGATCTTATTGAGTCAATCCCTGGTGGTATTGAACTTGGAGAAATGTACTTAGAAAAAAATCTACCAATCACTGATTTATCAGCCCACGGTAAAGTCGCAGAAGCTCGTGCATGGACGCCAGCATTCGAATTCCAATACCATTTTGGTAAAACAGGCGTAAATAAATTTAGACCTTATGTAGGGCTTGGTTTGATGTATGCATACTTCAATGAATTGGAAATGAACTCCAACCTTGAAGCTGATCTAGTCGCTGCAGGTCATAAAATTGCGAACATCAAATTAGGTGAAGCTGGGAAAGCACTTGATGGAATTGAAAGTACTGCGAATCCTAAAGTTAAACTCGAAGCTAAAGATGCTTTCGCCCCTGTAGCTACTGCCGGTTTTACTTATGATTTCAATGATCGTTGGTTTGCAGTCGGGTCAATTTCCTATGCGCATCTTAAAGGTGAAACAACAATTACAGTAAACGATACTGAACTTGGTGAATTAATCAATGCAAAATCAGATATCGAAATTAATCCGATTCTGGGATATGCCGGTATTGGTTATCGATTCTAATTTCCATCAGTCTTCATAAAGCGGCCAAGTGCCGCTTTATTCATTCTAATAACTAAATTTTATTGATTGATAAATTTTTATTCTGTCGTCATGATGCTACTGATCTTTTAAAATTACAAAAAATGCTAAGCGGATTGACCATGTCAGAAACCAAATTTTCAAAACCCCTCATCTTTATGCTCATTGGGAGTGCTTTTATTTTGGCACTCTCCTTAGGTGTCAGACATGGGTTTGGCTTGTATTTAGTTCCAATGAGTCATGAGTTTAATTGGAATCATCAAGTTTTCAGTTTAGCAATTGCCTTTCAAAATTTATTATGGGGTGCTGTTCAACCCTTTACGGGAGCGCTAGCAGATAAATATGGGAGTAAAAAAGTCGTTGCCGTAGGCGGCGCTTTATATGCGATTGGACTTGTGATGATGGCATTTAGCTCAACAGGGCTTCTCATCAATCTTAGTCTAGGTCTAATCATTGGTTTGGCTTTATCAGCTACTTCATTTTCTGTTTTGCTCTCTGCTGTCGGACGTGCAGCGCACCCAAGTCGACGTAGTATGGCTATGGGTATTGCCAGCGCAGCAGGCTCTTTTGGGCAATTTATTATGTTGCCAACCACACTTTTACTCTTACAAAATTTTGGTTGGTCATCGGCGCTACTCATCACAGCGATTTTAATTGCATTAATTGTACCCTTGGCTTGGATGCTAAAAGCTCCAATGTATCAAGCGCCTCAAGCAGTTGATGCGATTGCTAAACCTTCTTTAAGTTTTAAACAAATACTCATTGTTGCTAAAAACCACAAACCTTTTATCTGGTTAGCATTAGGATTTTTAGTTTGTGGATTTCAGGTCGTATTTTTGGGCATTCATTTGCCGGGTTATTTAACTGACCATGGTTTCAGCACCACCACTGGTACTATGTTTTTAGCCTTGGTTGGGCTATTTAATATTGTTGGAACTTACACAGCTGGTTGGCTGGGTGATAAATATTCCAAACCTAAATTGCTCATGTGGTTATATGGACTACGTTGCATTGCCATCATTTTATTCCTCGCATTGCCACTCTCGATCTTTACGATTTATAGTTTTGCCATCATTATGGGGTTGTTATGGTTATCAACCGTTCCCCTTACCAATGGTATTGTTGCGAATATGTTTGGAGTTAAGTATCTCACCATGCTAAGTGGAATTGTATTTTTTACTCACCAAGTCGGTTCATTTTTTGGAGGATGGTTGGGTGGCTTAAATCATGATATGACAGGCAATTACAATATTATTTGGATGATGTGTATTGCGCTCAGTATCTTCGGTGTATTCATTCATTTATTTGTTAATGAGGAGAATGTCGTCAATGACTAATCGCTTCAATTTGCTCAACATCAGCATATTCATCGGAGTCATCCTTCTGCTTAGTCTATCAATTGCTTTGTGGATGAACACTCCTGATTTATTTACATATTTTAACCAAGCTTTTTGCGCACATTAATTTATATAATTTCATGGTTTTGACAGCTCAGTTTTTTAAACTCCTCAATTAAATAATCTAATAAACATCTCACGGCAGGCATCATGCCTTGTCGTGATGTATAGGCAACATGAATAACGCCACGTGGCAACTCCCATTCAGGGACTAATTCTACAAGAGTGCCTTGATTAAGCTCTTCATATACAAACACTCTAGGTAATGATGCTATTCCAACACTGTTCAACACTGCAGATTTCATGGCGGCAAAATTATCAGTTTTGAGTCTTGGAAAGAATTCTATTTCTTGAAACTGATTAACTGTGTCAACTTTAGATTGAAATCTCCAAATCGATTTCGGGACATGAAAACCTATACTCGGAAGTTGTGCAAGGTTATCCAAATGGATAGGCTCATGAATCTGTTGAATTAATTCAGGCGTTGCCACTAACACATGTTGCCAAGCATCAAGCTCTCGTACAATCAAGTCGCTATCTTCAAGTGGTAAATTTCTCACCCTCACAGCCAAATCAATCCCCTCTTCTATGAGATCAATTTTACGATTTGTTGCGACCAGATGAACTTGAACACGTGGGTAATGTTGCATGAATTTAGCAATCATATTACCCAACGGAAACTCAACCAAACCAATTGGACACGAGATTCGAATTAAACCTGAAGGCTCGCTCGACAAACTTTGCTCTACAAAATTTTCTGCCGCCTCCACCTGATCCAAAATCTTAATACAATATTCAAAAAATTCTTGACCAACTGCGGTTACGGCAAACTTTCGTGTATTTCGTTGCAATAATCTTACGTGTAAACGGTTTTCCAAATCTGAAATATGACGAGACAACTTAGATTTTGTAATACCTAAAGCTTCACTTGCCTTAGTAAAACCTTGATATTTAACGACTTGCACAAAATAGTAGTAATCATTTAAATTTTGCATAATTGTTTCATTTTTGGAATTATCTGTTGAGAGAATCGCCCTGTAATCTCATCAATATACCTCAATATCATGATTAGAACGATATATAGAGGAATACAAATGACACAAGTTCAGAAAGTCTATACCAGCGATCGAAGCACATGGGTGGGTGATGGTTTTCCAACAAACTCCATGTTACCCATGCATGAAATAGGAAATCATACCAGCCCATTCTTGGTAATGGGTTATACAGGTCAATATCGATTTTCTCCAAGTCACCACCAACGCGGTGTTGGTTTACACCCCCACCGTGGTTTTGAAACGGTGACGATTGTCTATGACGGCGAATTAGAGCATCGTGACTCAAAAGGCAATCATGGAAAAATTGGTCCAAACGAAGTGCAATGGATGACCGCAGGTAAAGGTATTCTGCATGAAGAACACCATTCGGAAGCTTTTGCAAAAACTGGCGGAGTTTTGGATATGGTTCAACTTTGGGTAAATCTACCAGAGCATGCCAAGATGACTGAGCCGAGATATCAGGAATTGACTGAGCAAAATATTCCTGAAGTTTTATCTCACGATGAGCAAACCAAGATTCGTGTTATTGCTGGTCAATATCAAATCGGCTCAACTGTTTATCAAGGACCAGCTCAAACATTTAGCAACATGAATGTTTATGACATTAGACTTAATCATGGAGCACGCCTTCCATTAAATCTTATGCCAAACTGGAATCATCTGATTTTCATCCTTGATGGAGAAGTTGAGATTGATGGTCAGATCTATACAGCCATGCAAACGCTTTATCTTGACCCAAAATCAACACAGGTCGAAATATTTGCTCATCGTACGGCGAAAATTCTTTGCTTAAGTGGTGAACCATTGAATGAACCCATTGTTGCCCACGGTCCTTTCGTCATGAATACTCAGGAAGAAATCGTGCAAGCATTTGATGATTTCAGAAATGGAAATTTTGCTTAATTTAACATCCACAAGCCTTATCATTTTCAAGATAAGGCTTACCCCTCATCACTCCTTCATTCATTTCAAATACTTGTCATAATCGCCTATTAGACTTAGTTCAAAAACATCGTACGATTAATAAATGAAATCAGATAATTTTCCTAAAGTTAGCTTATCAGCACTATTTTTTATTTTTCTTAAATTAGGATGTATTTCATTTGGCGGTCCTGCAGCGCATTTAGTGTTATTTCATCGCACTTTTGTTGATCAACTCAAATGGTTAAGCTCTCATGAATATGGACAATTGGTCGCATTAGCGCAATTGTTGCCAGGTCCGACCAGTAGTCAAGTGGGGTTATCGATAGGATATTTATCCAAAGGATATTGGGGGGGCTTTATTGCTTGGTTAGGATTTACATTACCTGCCTTCATTCTAATGACTTCATTTGCTATTTTTGGTCAATATTTTTTTTCCGATATACCTCTCGAACTCTTTCACGTCATCCATTTGATTGTAATAGCCGTCGTCATTTGGGCTTTTTTACAAATGTTCAAAAGCTTCTGTACTGAAATTTGGCAGTATGTCCTGATGCTGAGTTCTGCTTTTTTTATTTATTTTACACAGTGGAGCTATAGTCAAATTTTCTTAATTTTAGTGGCTGGATTCATTGGCTTAGCTTTTACAAAAAAAGGAAAATCTCAGCCATCACCGTACATCAAAACCACTCAGACATCTCCAAAATATCATTATCTCTGGCTCATCCTGTTTGTCGCTTTATTTATTATTTTTCCTGCGTTGCAATTTATCTATTCATCAAGCTTGCTTAGCAATCTAGAAAGCTTTTATCACACTGCTTCAATGGTTTTTGGAGGCGGTCATATCATCCTGCCACTCATGTATGAAGATTTTGTGCTTACTCAACACATCACTGCGGAACAATTTGACTTAGGCTATGCATTTGCTCAACTTATTCCAGGCCCTTTATTTAGTTTTGCAGGATACGTTGGCACATATTTAGGATTTACCGCATCGCCTTTACTTAACGCTGCAATTGCAACCAGTATAATTTTCCTGCCCTCATTTCTGCTTATTTTCGGCACGCTCCCTTATTGGTCAAAATGGGTCAAAAACAAAAAGATTGCAGCAGCCGTCGCTGCTATTAATGCAGCGGTCATCGGATTATTACTCTGTTTAATTGCTCAAATGGCTGAAAAACATCTACACTCAATTTATGATTTTATTTTTATCGGCATTGTCATTCTTTTACTGAGATCAAAAATTCCTGTCATCATCTCTTTATTAGCGAGCTTTGTTAGCTATGGAGCTTTATTGTATTTTTTAATTTAAAGATCAAACTTAAATGAAAAAATAAAAAAACTCGCAAGTCTGAACTTGCGAGTTTATTGTCATCACTTTGCCTTAGAACAAGCGATTCATCCCGTTTAACGTTGCTACGCGATAAGCTTCAGCCATCGTTGGGTAGTTAAACGTTGTCTCAACAAAATACTTGATCGTGTTGTTCGGGCTATTCATCACGGCTTGACCAATATGAATAATTTCAGAAGCATTATTACCGAAGCAATGCACACCTAAAATTTCTAAGGTTTCGCGATGGAATAAAATCTTTAACTCACCCACTGTATCTCCCGTGATTTGTGCACGAGCAAGGTGACGGAAAGACGCCTGACCAACTTCATAAGGAATTTTTTCTTCCGTTAATTCCTGCTCAGTTTTACCAATTGATGAAATCTCTGGAATGGTATAAATGCCAGTAGGAATATCAACTACGGGTTGGATACCTTGTTCACCACTCATAATCGCGCCAGCACAACGACCTTGGTCATATGCAGCTGAAGCTAGAGACGGCCAACCAATTACATCACCCGCAGCATAAATATTTTCAACTTCAGTTTGATACTGCTCGTTCACTGATAGTTGTCCGCGGCTGTTTGGTTTGATGCCAACATTTTCCAAGCCAAGACCATCTGTATTACCAGATCGACCATTACACCATAGAATTGCATCAGCTTTAATTTTCTTGCCACTTTCAAGATGCAACACCACATGATCATCAAATGTTTCTAAGTGATCAATCTGCTCATTGTGGCGAATCAATACACCTTGTTCACGTAAGTGATATGACAATGCATCAGCAATTTCGTCATCTAAATAGCTCAGTAATTTATGCTGAGTATTAATCAAATCAACTTTGTGATCTAAGCCAATAAAGATAGATGCATATTCACAGCCAATGACACCAGCGCCATAAATAATGATTTTTTGAATTGAAAAATCTAGATCTAAGATTTTGTCAGAATCAAACACACGTGGGTGATTGAAATCTAAAATTGAAGGACGATATGGACGACTACCCGTCGCAATCACCAACTGTTTAAAAATAATCGTTTCTTTCACACCTTCAGGCGTGAAAATCACCACCGTATTTTGATCTTGGATATAAGCACGACCGTGGAAAATATCAATGCGGTTACGGTCGTAAAAACGCGAGTGTGTATCCACTTGCTGTTGGATCACTTTATGCGCATTACGAAGCACTTGCTTCATGGTGAATTGTTTCCAATCACCCACTTTTTGGAACATTGGATCACGTTGATAACGGATAATGCTAGAAACCGTTTGACGTAAAGCTTTACTTGGAATGGTTCCTACATGAGTACAGTTACCACCAAGTTGTTCACGCATATCAACTACTGCAACGCGCTTGCCTGATTTGGCAAGTTTCATTGCCGCACCTTCACCAGCAGGGCCTGAACCTAAAACGACTGCATCATATTTGACAAAGGTTCCACTCACGACCTCTTTCTTACGCGGCATTCAATGCTCCTATACAATTATCTCTTCATTTATCTGACTTATATTATGACTGAAAATGCGCACATTTGCTGTATTTCAATACCATATATTGCTTGATAGCCACATTTATTTTATGAATATCGTTTTTGCCCAATTTATGCATAAATTCGCTATAATAAGAGACCTATTTTTAATATTTCCTCCCGTCACACATTAGTGGAATCGTTGAATATGTCAGAAAACCGTAAACCAGTACAGGGTGAAAAACTTCGTGGCGCTGAGAAAGTTGCACGTATTCCTGTAAAAGTGATTCCTACGGTTGAAGCACCTCGTAAACCAGACTGGATTCGCGTCAAAATGGCTGCACCAGAAGAGGTTCAACGCATTAAATCAACTTTACGTGAACAAAAATTACATACAGTATGTGAAGAAGCTGCATGTCCAAACCTTCCTGAATGTTTTGGTGGTGGTACAGCAACTTTCATGATTATGGGTGACATTTGTACACGTCGTTGCCCATTTTGTGATGTGGCACATGGTCGTCCGAATGCATTAGACCCAGATGAACCACGCCACATGGCTGAGACAATTGCAAACTTAGGTTTGAAATACGCTGTTATAACATCTGTAGACCGTGATGATCTACTCGATGGTGGAGCGCAACACTTTGTTGATTGTATTAAAGAAGCGCGTGCTTTAAGTCCTAATACATTATTGGAAATTTTAGTACCTGATTTCCGTGGTCGTTTGGATGTTGCATTACGCATCATGACGGAATGTCCTCCAGATGTGTTTAACCACAACATTGAAACCGTACCACGTTTATACAAAGCAATGCGTCCAGGTTCAGACTATCAACATTCCTTAAACCTTCTTAAAATGTTTAAAGAATACTGCCCAGATATTCCAACTAAATGTGGCTTGATGGTAGGTATTGGCGAAACTGAAGAAGAAGTTCTCGCACTTCTTGATGACCTTAAAGCACACGATGTTGACTACGTAACAATTGGTCAATATTTACAACCATCGAAAGAACATGCACCAATTGATCGCTTCGTCACACCTGAAGAGTTCGAACGCTATACAGCACATGGGCAAAAATTAGGCTTTAAAAATATTTGGGCTGCACCAATGGTACGTTCAAGTTATTTTGCTGATCGTCAATACTATGGCGAACCAGTACCAGCAGTTCGTCGTAAAGCTGATCCTGCAAAGAAAATTACTGTTCAAACAATCGAAGCATAATTCTTCTTACTTTAAAGCCCTCGTATGAGGGCTTTTTTGTTTGTGGTTTTTATAATTCTCAATTACTTATTGACACATTTCTTATCTCTCTTCAGCTTGAATTTTGAATATTTTTCAAACAATCTTATCCAATATAAGTATTAATATGCGTCCGTTTTAGAACTCAACGCTTTCGTTTCACATTTCATGATCCAATATCGCTGTAGATCTGATGTTTGTGCTTTGATTAAATTTACTGTGGGTATTGGCTCCATGACCAAATCATAAATGGAGCAGTTCATAATGTTTTTTATACTCAGTTTAATTATTCTATTTATAACACTCTGGGCTATTTTTTATTTCGAATTCTCAAGAACTTCTGGGGCTATCGCACTCACAGTCGTATCTATTTTAGTTGCGTTGATCAGCCCTTGGTCGCTGATACTCGGTATTCCTTTTATCCTAATTTCATTGATTGTCAGTATTGATACGTTAAGGATGAAATTTATTACACAACCTGCCTATAAAGCTCTAGCCAATGCAATGCCAACAATGAGTAGTACCGAGCGTGAAGCATTAGATGCAGGAACCAGTTGGTGGGAAAAAGAATTATTTATGGGGGCACCAGACTGGAAGAAATTTGATCAGTATCCGTACCCCACACTGTCTGAAGAAGAACAATCATTTATCGATCATGAAGTCGAACAGCTCTGCCAGATGCTGGATGAATGGGATATTCACCATCATCGTAAAGACCTCCCTGAAGAAGTCTGGTCATTTATCAAATCCAAAGGTTTTCTGGGTTTAATTATCCCTAAAGAATACGGCGGTAAACAATTCAGCTCATTTGCGCAAAGCCGTATCATGAGTAAGATTGCCTCGCGCTCACTTACCACTGCTGTCAGTTGTATGGTGCCTAACTCTTTAGGTCCAGGAGAATTACTCTTACACTACGGTACTGAAGATCAAAAGAATCGTTATTTACCAGGTTTAGCAAAAGGTGAAGAAATTCCTTGTTTTGGTTTAACAAGCCCTGAAGCAGGTTCAGATGCAGGTGCAATTCCTGACACAGGTGTGGTTTGTTATGGTCAATTTGAAGGACAAGAAGTTCTTGGCCTAAAAATGAATTTTTCCAAACGTTGGATTACACTTGCCCCTGTTGCTACGGTGGTCGGTTTAGCTTTCAAATTATATGACCCTGAAGGTTTACTAGGTGATAAAAACAAAACTGAATACGGAATCACCTGTGCCCTATTACCAGCTGATCATGAAGGTGTGATTGTAGGAGCACGCCATAATCCAGGTTCACCATTTATGAATGGTACCGTGGATGGTAAAGATGTCTTCATTCCGCTGGATTGGATTATTGGTGGTGTAGAAAATGCAGGTAAAGGCTGGCGTATGCTGATGGAATGTCTGGCAGTTGGCCGCGGTATTTCTCTTCCAGCACTATCAACAGCTGCAGGTGAAATGTGTTATTTAAATGTCGGCGCCTTTGCGCGTGTCCGTCAACAATTCAAAATTTCAGTCGGTAAATTCGAAGGTGTTCAAGAGGTTTCAAGTGATATCGCTAGCGATACCTATATGCTTGAAGCATTCCGTTACCTAGTGACTTGTGGCCTAAACCAAGGGGGTAAACCTGCAGTCATGACTGCAATGGCAAAATACTACGCAACTGAGACCATGCGTAAGATTGTTAATCATAGTATGGACATTGTGGGCGGGCGTGCTATTCAAATGGGTCCTCGTAACTTCTTGGCGCTCATGTACCAAGCGATCCCTGTTTCGATTACTGTTGAGGGTGCCAATATTCTGAGTCGTTCACTGATGATTTTTGGTCAAGGTTCGATGCGTTGTCATCCCTATTTATTTGAAGAATTACAACTTTTACAAGCCGAAAATAAAGATGCAGCATTAAAAGAGTTTAATGAAATTCTTTATAAGCATTTGGGTTATACATTCAATCGAACCGCTAAATCATTTGCTTATGGTTTTATAGGCGGATCAACAGAAGGCTCAGCAAAGGCTGATGATTTCAGTCGCCCTTACTACAAAACCATTAATCGTTTGAGTGCTAATTTTGCCTTAGTCGCAGATATGTGCTTAGGCCTCCTCGCAGGTGATATCAAACGCAAAGAAATGCTGTCTGGACGATTAGCAGATATGCATTCACACTTATTTATTGCGACTGCAATTCTTAAATTTTATGAAAATGGTCAACGTACTGAATCTGAACAACTGCATGCTAAACTCGCACTTGAGAAAGCATTATATGCATCTCAAGAAGCGTTCTATGGCCTTTTTGATAACTTCCCTGTAAAAATCGCGGCAAGCTTAGTCAAACTCATTTGTTTCCCTTTTGGTCGTCCTATTACTCAACCATCGGATGCCTTGAAACTTAAATTAGGTGAACTAATTCTTCAGGAAAATGCTTTCCGCGATGAATTAAAAAAACATGTCTTCTATAGTACTGATCCCGATGATGTCAATGGGCGTATGGAGTCTACATTCCAAATGTTGCTTCAAATTGAGGATTTATGGAATAAGTTTAAAAAGGCTGAATCCAAAGGCCAATTTACAGGTCTGACTTTTGAAGAGCACATTGAGTCTGCTCTTAATGACAAGTTCATCACTCAGGCTGAAGCAGATCAGTTACTTACGTATAACGCTAAACGTTTTGACAGTATGTTGACCGATGTTTTCGATACTGAACTTAACCAGAGTTTAGAACTTGAGAACCCTCACGCTCAGGTGTTGTCAAAATCTACACAATACTAGTCACTCAATTGCTTCTGAAAAAACGATCCTAAAGGGTCGTTTTTTATTTTTCATTCCACTTTTTATATTTCATTCCACTATGGTGTTATAGAAAACAACATCAAAATAAGCGAAATTAAATGAAAACAAAATAATGAATCTTTATTCATTTTTTATGATAATGTGATTACAACTAATAAAATAGCTGTCATTAAATTTTGAACATATGAAATTGACACGCATTTGAATCATATAAACTACAGGACAAGGATCAACGCTATGAGTCAAGAAATCGTATTAGTTGCAGGTAGCCGTACCGCTATGGGTAGCTTTCAGGGAGGACTTTCAAGCTTAACAGCCCCGCAACTTGGTGCTGAAGTCATTAAAGCCGTACTTGACCAATCTAAGCTTGCTGCAGACCAATTAGATGAAGTGATTATGGGCTGTGTTTTACCTGCGGGATTAAAACAAGGTCCTGCTCGTCAAGCGATGCGAATTGCAGGTGTACCAGATCATGTAGGTGCAACAACGATCAATAAAATCTGTGGGTCTGGCATGAAAGCCGTGATGCAAGCTGCAGATGCCATTAAAGCTGGCTCGGCAAATATTATTGTCGCTGGCGGAATGGAATCCATGTCGAATGCACCTTATCTCATGGACAAAGCACGCGCAGGTTACCGTATGGGACATGGCAAAGTGATTGATCACATGTTCCAAGAAGGTTTGGAAGATGCTGAAACTGGCTATTCAATGGGTATTCTTGCTCAAGAAATGGCAGATAAGAAAAACTACACACGTGAACAACAAGACGATTTCGCGATTCGCTCCTTAACTCGTGCTCAGAATGCGATTCAAAATAATTATTTCAAAGATGAAATCACCCCCGTTACAGTAAGTTCACGTAAAGGCGATGTCATCGTTGCCCAAGATGAAAATCCATTTACAGCAAAAATTGATAAAATTCCTACGCTACGCCCAGCATTTGCTAAAGACGGTACAATTACTGCAGCCAATGCCAGTTCAATTAGTGATGGTGCATCAGCATTTTTAGTGACTTCTGCTGAACTCGCAACAGCAAAGGGACTTTCAACTTTAGCAACGATTAAAGCTTACGCAACGCACTCTCAACACCCATCAGAATTTACCATCGCACCTGTTGGTGCAATAGAAAAAGTATTAAACAAAGCGGGCTGGACTGTTGAAGACGTGGATTTGTGGGAAATTAATGAAGCGTTTGCGATGGTGACCATGGCAGCGATCGATGCTTTTCATTTAGATCCTGAAAAAGTGAATATCCACGGTGGAGCTTGTGCACTCGGACATCCATTGGGGTCATCAGGTTCACGAATTATTTTGACTCTCATCCATGCATTAAAACGCTTAGGTAAAACAAAAGGTGTTGCCGCACTTTGCATTGGTGGTGGAGAAGCAACTGCGATTGCGATTGAAATCCCAGCTTAATATTTATGCTATAGCGCATCTCAAGATGCGCTTTTTTTATGAGGAAAAAAATGTCAAAACAAGATTATGAAAATGGTTTAAAAGTTCGTACAGAAGTGATGGGAGAAACTTTTGTCAAACGTGCACAAGACAATACAGTTCCATTTACTCAACCACTTCAAGATTGGATTAATGAGCATGCCTGGGGTTCAACTTGGCAACGTGAAGGCGTTTTACCACGCAAGTATCGTTCGTTAATCACGATTGCATTTTTAACAGCCCAAAAAAGCCCAACAGAACTTAAAGGTCATGTACGTGGTGCTTTAAATAACGGCGCAACTGTTGAGGAAATCCAAGAGGTTCTTTTGCACAGCTTGCCGTACTGTGGTGCTCCAGCTACACAAGAAGCATTTAGAGCCGCGTTAGAAGTCATTAATGAATATCAACAAAGCTAATCTCATTGAGCATTCATAGATAAACCGCTTAATCTACATTAAGCGGTATTTAAGGTATTTGGACGCTAGATTTAACTTAATTCAATTTTAGATTGATGTTCAAGCACCTGAACCACAGCTGAAAAATCAGAATCTTGAGCTTTCACTTTTTCAATTTGCATATACTGATTTTGTATAAGTTGCATCGCTGGCAAATTCAACGCTTGCTCTTGAATTAGATCAGTCGCAATTCCTATATCCTTTTGTAAAAGATCTAACGCAAAGGTTTTTGGAAACGCACGACTCAGAACACGTTGCGCCATAATATTTTCAGACATTGAACTTTTACCACTAGAATGATTAATACAATTCAATGCACTATTCAAATCTACTCCTTTTGACTTTAATACCGTCAATCCTTCTGCGAGTGCCCATAGATGGGTTGCCATCAACGTGTTATTCACTGCTTTAACAGCAAATCCAGAACCACTCTCCCCGACATATTCAATTAATCCTGCAAATGCCTGAATAATCGGTTTTGCACGCTTATAAGCATCGACATCACCCCCAACCATTACCGTCAATGTCCCTTTTTCAGCGCCTATAGTTTGCCCAGAAACGGGGGCATCTAAATATTCAACACCATTAAATTTCAACTGATTTGCAAGTTTTAAAGCACTTACAGGTACACCACTGGTACAGTCGATCCATACGCTCCCCTTGACCGGAGGATTTTGAGCAATAAGCTGTTCGACATCTGCACTGGTGGGTAAGCAACTGAAAATAAAATCTGCTTTCACTGCTTGATCGACAGAGGTCGCTTTAGTACCAAATGTTTGTGCATGTGCTTCTGCTTTTTCAAAATTACGGTTCCAAACTAAAACTTCAAATCCTAGTTTTGGTAAATGGCTCGCCATGTGCCATCCCATAGCACCTAAACCGATAAATGCAATTTTCATTTTTAATTTCACCTTAAATTTGAGTGTTAGGGAGTGCCATTGCTTCTGCTGAATGCGGTTCGTTTTCGAGCTCTACTGTTTGCGCATTCTTATCTTCTCGATTTAAGAAAAGATTCAATAAAATAGCCGCTAATGTTGCAGTCCCTATTCCACCCAAATCAAAATTACCAATTTGTAAACTATAATTGCCTGTTCCCATAATTAAGGTGACAGCAGCAATCAACAGAGTACTGTTTTTGGTAAAATCTACGCGGTTGTCCACCCAAATTTTAGCACCGGCCACTGTAATCAGACCAAAAACAACAATCGAAGCTCCCCCTAATAATGCGACAGGAATCGTACTAATAACCGCGCCAAATTTTGGTGATAGACCTAGCAAAATTGCAAATACACCAGCAAATAAAAATATGGTGGTCGCATAAATTTTGGTTACCGCCATCACACCAATGTTCTCAGCATATGTTGTCATTCCTGTTCCACCAACTGATGCAGACAAGGTCGTACATACACCATCTGCAAAGAAACCTCGTCCCATATATGGTGAAAGACTACGTCCAGTCATTGCAGATACCGCTTTGAAATGTCCTAGATTCTCTGCAACTAAGATGATCGCTACAGGAGCAATAAGCAGCATGGCATTAAATTCAAACACTGGCGCATGAAAAGTAGGTAAACCGAACCAAGCTGCCTCACTGACTTTAGTAAAATCGATCGCTGTGCCAAAACCCAAAACATTAGTGAGTAAAAAATAAATAAAGTAAGAAGCCACTAAGCCAATGAGCAATAACAATCTACGGATCATGCCCTTAGTAAATACGGCGATTACACTAATACAAATAATCGTGATTAGAGCCATCCATGAATCAAACTGATTAGCAGAGACACTTTTGATCGCCACTGGCGCTAAATGCAAACCAATGATCATCACAATTGCTCCAGTCACAATTGGTGGCATCAATTTTTCAATCCATGCTGTGCCAGTTTTCATCACGATCAAACCGATCAAGGCGTACAAAATACCGCATGCAATGGTACCGCCAAGTGCTAAGCCTAAGTTTGGATTTAAGCCAACACCGGTATAACCAGTGACTGCAATGACTGCTCCAATGAAAGCGAAGCTCGAACCTAAATAGCTCGGCATACGCCCCCCAGTCATTAGGAAAAATAATATTGTCCCAATACCCGTAATAAACATTGTAAGATTCGGATCGAAACCCATCAGTAAAGGGGCAAGTACTGTTGCTCCAAACATTGCAAATGCATGCTGCAGCCCCAATACCATACTTTTAACTGGCGGCAAGTACTCATCTACTTGAACTGCGGTCGTGTCTAGATTTCCTTGGAAAGGTTTAAATTTTGGAAACCATGTTTCTTTTGTGCTCATCGACCTTCTCCTGATCAAGCATGCTGTTTTAGACCATTGGAACTGGCTCGCAATATGCGCGGTTAAAATACATGAGGGCTTTTTCACCTGCTTGCTGTTTCATCCCCTTTACTTGGCAGAACAAAACATCATGACTACCCACCGATAAACTTTGTACGACTTCACAATCAAAACTTACTAGTGCACCTTCTAAAATAGGTGCACCTGTGACTAATGTTGACCAGCCCCCCTTTTCGAAACGTTCTGCCATTGGAGTTTTACCCCCAAACACATTCGATAAATGCTTTTGACTACTACTTAAAGTATTGACACACAAAACCTGATTACTTTTAAATGTTTCAAATACTGATGCTGATCGATTTAGACATACCAGCAATGTTGGTGGCGTATCTGTCACACTACATACAGCTGAAGCTGTGAAGCCAGCTTTTCCTGCTAGACCAGCTGTAGTAATGACATTGACAGCTGCACCTAAATTCGACATTCCTTGTCTAAAAACCTGTTGGTCAATGTTGAGTGTGGCACTCACTGCCTCGGGTAAATTGATTGATTTCACATTTGCATTCATAGTGTTCTCCATCCCTCGTCTCCTAAGCAGTCAGTGAGGGACTCATAATAGGGTGATGAAAGCTTTCAAATTAAACATGAGCAATCGAAGCAATTTCGATGAGTGCATCAGGTTTGACTAATCCTGTTTGAACACAGTAACGAGCTGGCTCTGCATTCGGAAAATATTCGGCATATACTTCATTCATTGCAGCGTAGTTTGCCCAATCTGTCAGAAAAATATGGTTGAAAGTAATGTCCGACATTGTCCCGCCAGCAGTTTCGATGACCTTCTTTATTGTTTCAAGGACATGGCGTGTCTGTGCTGCTACGTCTCCAACATGAACTACATTGTTGTTTTCATCAAAAGGCAAAGTGCCTGAAACATAGACAATGTTGTCTCCTTTAGTTGCTGGCGAATACGGTGCGAGTGGTTTACCTGAACCCACTGGAATAATGACTTCTTTTGACATGACTTATTTCCTAATTTTAGAATCTATAAATATTTATGCGCTTTCAGCGAGTGTTGGTTGATCTGCAAAACTACTGACAAAACTTTCTGTATCCGACACCCATCCAAAGAAGGTTTTTATGTTGTACATACTTGCGACATGGGCTTCTTTTGGTCCTGCTTGATGACAGGCATCGTCTAAAGCCACGCCAAAATATTCTAGAAAGAAGCCATCTCTGAGCGTCGATTCAACACATACATTGGTCGCGATACCGACAAAAACCAAATTACGAATTCCACGCACTCTGAGCATGCTGTCTAGCGCTGTGTTAAAGAATCCACTATAACGAGGCTTTTCAATCACAATATCTTGCGGAGCTGGCACCAACTCATCAATCAACTCAAAATCCCAATCCCCTTTTGCTAACAATTTTCCTTGTAGCTCAGGACGCTTACGCATGGTCTTCAGTGCATTTGATTTATGAAAGTTTGGTGAATCAATACCACCTGCTTCACGATATTGATTATCCCAACCGTTTTTGAAATAGATCACTTGAATACCAGCATCATGTGCTACAGAAACTGCCTTTTTAATATTTTCAACCACAGGTTTTGTCGTCGACACATCAAACCCAGCAAGATCTAAATAACCACCTTTTGACGTATACGCATTTTGCATATCAATCACGATTAATGCTGTTTGCTCTGGTGCAAGCACAATATTTTCCGGTTCGGCTTTGAGTTTTACACCCGTACCCGCTTGTGCAGTAAATCCAGCTTCAACGGTATTTTCTAAATGACTCATGCGATTTTCTCCAACACAGGTTCTGAACTCATTCCTTCAACCACAACATGTTCACGACATTTCATAAGCGGCTGAATCCGTTGTCCAAAACTTTCAACACCTTCAACAAAATCATCAAATGTCAGTAAAATGCCTTCAGTTCCTTTCACCTCACTAATCTCATCTAGCATTTTTGCGATAGTTTCGTAAGAACCCACCAACGTTCCCATATTGATGTTGACTGGTGATACTGATGAAGCCATTTGACGAATATTAGTATCTGCACCAGATTTAGTATCTTTTCCGCCTTGATTCATTAACCAGTTGATCGCTTCAATATCAGCGCCATCGTTATAATGTTGCCACTTCGCCATCGCTTCTTCGTCTGTTTCAGCAGCGATAATCATGAACAAAACGTAGGTTTGAACATCACGACCCGTAATATCTGTTTTTGCTTTTAAACGATCGTTGATTTCTGCATATGCTGTTGGTGTATTAAGCCCTTTACCAAAAACAAAATTGTAATCAGCGTGTTGAGCAGAAAATTCCAAACCTGTATCCGATTGACCAGCGCAGATAATTTTCATCTCTGCTTGCGGGCGTGGGCTAACTCGGCAATCATCCATTTGGAAATGGTCACCTTTAAAATCAGATTTACCTGTTGCCCATAATTCACGCAGAATTTGTACGTATTCAGATAAGTATTCGTAACGCTTTCCGAAATATTCATCACCGGGCCACATGCCCATTTGGGTATATTCTGGCGCTTGCCAACCTGTGACGACATTTAGGCCGAAACGACCATTCGAAATTGAATCAATCGTAGATGCCATGCGTGCAACTATGGCAGGCGGCATCACTAGCGTCGCAGCTGTTGCATAAATTTTTATTTTGCTGGTGACTGCAGCAAGACCCGCCATAAGCGTAAAAGTTTCAAGGTTGTGATCCCAAAACTCAGTTTTACCCCCGAAACCACGCAGCTTGATCATAGACAATGCAAAGTCAAAACCGTAATGCTCTGCGCGTTGGACAATTTTTTTATTTAACTCAAAACTTGGTTTGTATTGAGGAGCATTTTCTGAGAGTAACCAGCCATTATTTCCGATCGGACAAAAGACACCAATTTTCATATCTAACACTCCTAATTTAACGATCAGTTAAATTCGATTTAGTAGGATTAAGCTTTCGAGCTTGTATTAGATATTTAGCAAATGATGTGCCAATTATTATTTTATTATATATTACAACAACTTAATAATTTTATATTTTACCTTATGATAAATTAATCATATAATCCCAATACCCATTACTCCTAAATAACGTCATAAAAAAGTGCACAAGATGTTCCAAAAAATACCATTTGGTAAAATAATTAAAAAAACCACGATCTCAATCGTGGTTTTTTATATGCAATTGAAAAGTTTCAAATGCTAGAGTGATCGAAGAAATTGAATAAGTGCCTGATTAGTGATATTTGGCTCAGTCACAGTAGAAGCATGTGCACCTACATCAAAAATTGAGCATTGTGCATGTACAAAATTTTTCTGAAGATCAAGAGTCTTATGTACTGGAACCAAGAAATCATCACGATTTGCAATCAAGTGAATTGGAGTTCGTTGAAGTGCGGTGATATGTTCATTCGTTATTTTAAATTCCTTTAAAGCCTTCAGACGTCTCAATACATTCTCTTTTGGTGGAAAGTTTCGGAGTTGATTATTTTCTGCTTGTTGTATTTGATCGATATTAACAGAGATCCATACAGGTGGATAAAGAAATAATGCTTGAGCTCTAACATATGCCTCTGCACCAGCATTTTGTAATAACGATTCTCGAGCTTCAAAACATTTGAGCGTATGTGGATCTAGTGAGTCCCACGCATTAATACTGGTCAAACTCAACATTTCCAATTTTGTATTTTGAATTAAAACGGCTAACTCCGCTCCAATATGCCCACCTAAAGCATGACCGATAAAATGGAATTCATCGATCTTTAGATCCTCTAAAATCTGTATCACTTGTATTGCCATATCGGTCATTGAATAAGTTGGTGCTAGTAATGCAGCATCTGCATGACATCCTTCTTGATCATATGTAATAACATGAAAAAATCGAGTCAATATATCTAATTGTGGATGCCAAAAATGTCCATGCCCTCCTAACCCTGAAGATAACAACACAAATTGAGCATCAGGATTAGCTTTGCAGTAAAAAACTTGATACGTCATAAATTTTAACTATCGATAAAAAAATATCTACAACTCTGCAATTAACATGCCCAAGCTAATTCAATAAAAAAATTTATTTCTAAAATGCTAAATTTATAATTCTAAAGATAAACAATAATTGTTATCATTTACAATAATTACATACACTCACACTTTCTTACTTTTATGAACAGTACAGAATTCGAACTACCAGGCGAGTTAACACTTGGGAATCAAGTAAAAAAAACTCGTAAAACTACTAAATCAGTTTCTATTAGTTATCGCCTGATGGTGCTCTATCGTTTTTTATTGGCGGGTATTGGAGGTTATTTGCTTGCATCCCTCTCTGCTATCGTGATTGCACAAACATTTAGCACATATCAATCTAGCGCAGCGATGTCAGCAACGCTCATTGCTTTCTGTTTACAGTGTGCAGCGTTTATTTGGGTTTTTATGGTTCACAAAACCAGAAAAGCTACACTGGGCATCGTCTTACCTAGCCTTGCTTTATTTCTCATCTATAAAATCATGGGGAACTAATTCATGAGAAGTGATGCCAAAGCTGAAGGCCCACGCCAGTCTATGTCATGGTTACATACTTGG
Source organism: Acinetobacter sp. ANC_7588 (assembly GCF_056783995.1). Taxonomy (NCBI): domain Bacteria; kingdom Pseudomonadati; phylum Pseudomonadota; class Gammaproteobacteria; order Moraxellales; family Moraxellaceae; genus Acinetobacter; species Acinetobacter sp. ANC_7588. The sequence continues at coordinate 309,100 of NZ_JBWYIU010000001.1, forward strand.
GCTAGTTTGATACTAGGATGGTTGCTGTATGCCATCTTTGTAACCGGTACTTTGAGTTTTTTCCAAGCAGAAATCAGCACATGGATGAAACCCGAGTATCACCAATCGATTCCAAGCCGATCTCAACTTGAGCAGACGCAAGTGGCTCTGCAATATTTGCAGAATAATCATGCTGATGCAGGGAGCTGGGGAATTCAATTACCCAATGCTCGTCAAAATTACACCACACTGAATATCCGGAGTGTCGGAGAAGATCCCAATGCTCGTCGCGGTGGTGAACGTGTGACGATTGACAGTGCCACAGGTGAAGTATTAGAAGCACGTGAAACCCGTGGTGGTAGTTTTCTGTATCGTTTCCATTTTGAATTATACGGAATGCCACGTATATGGTCACGTTGGATTGTGGGCATAGCAACTATGTTTATGCTTGTTGCAATTATTAGTGGCATCATCACCCATAAGAAAATCTTTAAAGATTTCTTTACCTTTAGAACAGGTAAAGGACAGCGTTCTTGGTTAGACGCACATAATGCAACAGCTGTATTCGCACTTCCCTTTCATATCATGATCACTTTTAGTGGTTTACTTTTATTATTGTTTACCATCATGCCGTGGGGGGTACAGCAAATTTATGACAATCGTGGCGCCTTTCTACAAGACCAACGAAAATCCTTAATTCAAAATCCAGCAGAACCACAAGGGCAGACTCGTACTGATCAACCGCAAGGAAATCAGCGCTCAATGATGAATGCTCGTACAGAAATTGAGGCTCGTGGTACGCAGTCAGCATCAAATGAACATACTAACAACATGGATGGTGAGAGAAAGAATCGAGGTGAAAGTCGACGTACGCGCAACCAAGATCGAAAAGCTGAACCTGCACCACTTACAGATATTGCTCCGATCCTCACTCAAGCTGAAGCGAAGTGGAAAAACAATCCGATTGGTTCGATCACAATTAAAGCACCAAATACATCGAAGGCGACCATTGAGTTACGTGCTTTACACGGCGCAAGTATCGCTCATCGTGGCGTATATGAAACTTTAGACTTCAATGGTGTGACAGGTCAAAACATTACAGATGATTCCGCTCAACTCAAAAATCCTTCTATTCCCAATGGCATTTACAATGTTGTCACTGTTCTACATGAAGCACGAGGAGTTGATTTAGCCTTACGTTGGATACTCTTTTTTTCTGGTATCGTTGGCACGCTAATGGTCGCAACAGGATTAATTTTATGGTGCGTCAAACGTGCACCTCAACAAGCGAAACAAGGTTATAAATCCTTTGGGTATCGTACGGTCGAGATTACCAACATCGCTGCGATTATCGGCTTACCAATTGCTTGTGCAGCTTATTTTTATGCAAACCGTTTTATCCCTGTTGATATGGAAATGCGTATAAACTGGGAAATCCGTACATTCTTTATAGTGTGGCTCTTCACACTGGTTTATGCTGTTTTTCGCACCCATCGCCAAGCTTGGCTTGAATTACTGAGTCTCGCTACCCTGCTTTTTGCTTTACTTCCGCTTTTAAACTTTATCACAGGTGGTCAACCTTTATGGCGTTCTATAGCTCACGGACAATGGGTTATCGCTTCGTTCGATCTGGCGATGCTAGTTTTAGCAGTAGTTTTTTATTTTGCACTTTACAAAGTTCAAAATCATCAAGGAACTCCATTAAAAAAGAGTCAAGTTTTACCTAAGGTAGAGGGGTAATCACCATGAGCTTTTTTCTCCTCATTTGGGCAGTTTGTACTTTAGGTTTTATAGGTTTAGCCAGTGCAATGCAAAAGCATCAAAAACAAATTTTTGGTCAAACATTGAGTATTAAACACCAGAAAATAGCCTCAATGGTTGGATGGGGATTCCTGTCGTTAGGGCTTATCCTCTGCATGAGCAAAGGACAAGTCAGTAATATGATGAGTTATTGGGTTGGTGTACTGACATTCGCTGCGCTTTTTGTTGCACTTTGTCTGACCTATTTTGAGTCACAAATAAAAAAAATCATTTTGGGCGTATCCTTTATTGGATTCATTAGCTTGATCTTCTCAATCATTTAATACTTTACTTGATAAAAACCGACCCATATTTCATTTCAATATGGGTCGGTTTTTTTCTTCTTAAATTAGCTTTAAACGTGAATCACGCTGAAGTTCTAGCAATTCAAACGTATAATCAACCTCATTTATTATGGCGATTAAGGATCGGTACGCATGGAACTTCGACATTTGAAATATTTCGTCTCAGTTGCCGAAGAACTTAATTTTACGCGTGCTGCAGAAAAACTTTTTATAGCGCAGCCCTCTTTAAGTCAGCAAATTAAAGATCTTGAAGCGGAATTAGGTACATCCCTGCTGATTCGTAAAAGCAGAAGCTTATCGCTCACAGAGGAAGGAGAAACTTTTTTAAAAGATGCTCGACATATATTGAAACTTGCTCAAGACGCCAAACACAAGATTCAAATTATGGCGAATACCAAGAAAAATAAATTAAATATTGGCTTTTTACCTGTGGCAGAAATGAAAATTTTTCCCTATGTCATGCCTATTATTCGTGCACAACAGCCTGATTTAGATATTCAATTTCATAGTTTGAGCTGTTTACATCAAATCCAAGCACTTCGTGATCAAAAAATTGATGTCGCATTCACTCGCCAATGTATCGATGATGAACATATTGCCTCTATCGAATTGTTCAGTGAGCCCCTGATCTTGCTGATTCCTCGTCATTCAGCCCATGCGCATTTAGACTGTATTTCAAAACAGGATTTAATTGCCCAAAAATTTATCATGAGCGAGGAAACTGCCTCACCGATTTTGTTCCAAAAAATTCAAAATATTTTTGAAGCCCTAAATACATCTATTCAAGTTGCTCAATACTCGAGTAACATTTTAATGAATATTAATCTTGTAGCGATGCAAGTCGGTTGGACCATTGTTCCAAAATATGTTGAAAGCTTGCTCAGTGAAAATGTCTTAATTAAATCAACTGAAATCGATTTACCGAATATCAGCTTATATTTGAGTTTCAGAAAGCAAGATCAAAGTAAGCATTTGCAAACTGTCAAAAATATTCTTAGCCAACACTTTCATTGTCATATTTTTTAAAAATTTGAACGCTATTTTAAAAATAAAAAACCTGCAAATTTGCAGGTTTTTTTTAGATTAGTCTTAAACTTTTTGATTAAACGCCAAGTTTATCAAATAGTTTTTGGCTGAGCTCTTCGCTCGTCTGAGGAATACTTAAGCCCGCCACAAATTTATCTGGTCTTAAAAATGCCATCGAGTATTGAGTGCGACCAAACCACGCACGAATCGTATGCTCTGTATCCCCAAGTGTCAATCTTTCATCTTCATGAGCATCAGTTTTCAATTGTTCAGGTGGAACGACTTTAATAAATTTCACACCCAAGGCTTTCCATTTTTGAATACTTGTTGGTGTGAGTCCCCAAGTCGGATCTACTCCCCAAGCAATAATAGCAAAGCCTTGACCAATAAAATCATCCAGTAATTTCACATGACCTGTGCTATCTTGCATTTTAGGTTGAATAAACATTTTACCGATTGGTGATGTCTTATTGACCTGTCCAACCAAAATACCAGATTTATATTGTGGCATTGGCTTAAAGCGCATTTCCAACAAATATTGTTTAACGGGTTTAATGTAATTTAGAACATATGAAATAGCATCACGCGCAGTACCTTGCCATTTTTTAGGCGGAGCTAGCACATGGCCTGCTGTAACAGATAAATCAATCATCGCTTTGGCATGATCATGACGCTCTTCTTGATAAGAATCTAGAACTTTAGCATCTACTTTACCTTGTACGACCATAGCCAGTTTCCAAGATAAATTGAACGCATCACGCATTCCACTGTTATAACCCTGTCCCTGCCATACTGGCATAATGTGCGCTGCATCTCCCGCAAGTAAGATACGCCCTTCTTTAAATCTACTGGCAATACGTGCATTATGGGTATAAACACGATTTCGGATCACATCGATATTTTCAGTGTTTGGTAATACTTTGGATAAAAGTTTAGCCATGTTTTCAGGTTGACTCAGTTGCTCTTGCGTCTCCCCTGGCATCACCATAAATTCAAAACGACGGATACCATGTGGTAAAGCCGCTGACACATATGGACGTACTGGATCGCAACATAAGTAAATATGTGGTGTCGCCAATGGATCGTTTGCAATATCGACAACAATCCATTGGTTTGGTGCAGTTTTACCTTCAAAAGGAATATTCAACATACGTCGAACGTAGCTATTACCTCCATCACATGCCACTAGATACTTTGCAGTTATATATTCAATTGTTTTATCTTTATTTTGGATTTGAACTTCAACTTGATCTTCAGTCTGCTTAAAACTTTGAAGTTGACGAGAAAAAAGTACTTCCACATCATCAAAACGTTCTAAACCTTCCAATAATTCTGCATCAACATAAGGTTGTACGAATGCGTTACGACGAGGGAAACCAAACTCACGTGTTTTAGGTTGAATATCTGCAAAACAACGGCCTGAAGGCGTAAGAAAACGCATCGCATGATCGGGAGTGGTATGCGGCAATACTTTGTTGATCAAGCCAATCGATTGCATTGTTCTTAGAGATTCATCATCAATACCAATTGCACGAGGATAATCAATCAATTGATCGAGCTGTTCAATCACTTTTACTTTTAAGCCCGCAAGGCCAAGGCCGTTCGCCATCGTTAAACCGACTGGGCCTGCACCAAGTACGATCACATCTGCTGAATAAGTGTTGGTCTGTGACATGGTCAATCTCCTCTAATATTCGCATTAGAGAGGATTTTCAGCATAGGAAAAAGTTATGCTAAGGTCTTATGAAATTTAAAAAACTGTCACGTTTACTTCAATTCCATCAAAAAACCTTAATTTACGTCGCACATCTATAGTTTTTACCTATGGTTGAATTTGTAATTCATCTACAAAATATCTCAGTGAATATGCTCAAACCATACTATTCAAGCTTTGGATCAGTTTTACAGTATAATAAGGGAGTAATTTAATATTTTTTTGCTTCGCTTTGAAGCCATGGAATCCCACTATGACTAAACGTGTTACCGTCCCGATTGCTCTCGAAAATCGTGCTCATGCAGGTAATGCCGCTGCTCAATTTGAACTTGCTGAACTTTATATGACGAGTGAACATGATGAAGACATTGCGCTTGCAGAAGAATGGGCTTTACGTGCTGGTCAATTGGGTCATGTCGAAGCGATGTACTGGTTAGGGGAAGGTTATACCCATTATGCAAAAGAAGTTTTAGAAGAAGATCCTGAAGATGCAAAACTAAACTTTGAGTACGGTTTTAACTGGCTCACGCAAGCAAGTAAACATCAACATGCTGCTGCGATTTTAGAGCTCGCAGGTTATTACCGTCGTGGTAATGTGGTCGAAAAAGATGTACAAAAATCTGTTGAATTGGTGACTCAAGCCGCTGAACTTGGTGATACTCAAGCAATGCGTGATTTATCTGCCATCTATGCACATGGTTTAGGTGTGGATGTAAACGAGGAAAAAGCTGATTATTGGCAGGAAAAGGCTCAATCAAGCACTTAAGATAAATCTCGTTTTTGACTCAAAAGCCTTCATGATTGAAGGCTTTTTAATGAACTACTTTAGATCTTTTTAAACTATAACATACCTTAAAATAGCAACCCACTATAAGATAGTGACTTACTTTTAGATATTAATTAACTTCAGCGATGATGGCTTGTCTACAGATCCCGTCTACTGCCCTTTGCTGTTCAAATACTTTTTTAGGCATTGCTTCAAAGCTATCAAAAAAGCAGATTTCCTCTTCATTGATGTCATAAATCAAGGAATGATTACCAATGCCTTCTAAAGTATCGTAATACACGATCACGAACTTATTGGCATCAAATGCGATTTGAATATCTTGATAGCTGATTGCGGGGGATATTTTTAGCGCAAGTTTTTCAGCTTCTAAATAACTTAGCTTTTCTTGCTCTTGAAGTGCATTGTCTTCATCTGTGGTAAATTCCACATCTAAGCCAAATTTTTTAAGTCCCACCGCTAGACCGATCGTGGTCGTTCCATCACCCTCTACATAACCACAGACTTCTTTTAGTTGTTCAATGTCTGGGTCTAACCCAAGATGTTGAAAGAGCATCCATACGGCATAAATACCAGCATTGGCTTCTAGATTGGCGAGTTCTTCGGGAATTTCCATCAAAAATATATATTATTTATTGAGCTATCAATTATAACAAATAATCTTCTTCAAAATTTAAGAAATTAAATACAAAATTCAAGCTCACTCATCTAAAAGTTTCAAAAAGTCTGGACATTGTAAATGGTCATCGTATGGACATTTTTCAACGTGTGTCAAAATTAAGAGTAAGTTATTTAAAGTCTCAATTTTATCTTTGATTTCGTTTTTTGCTTCCCTAACTTGATCTCTTTTAATTTTAATTTTTTCATGATCAATTGCCATATTTTTAATTTGGCTCAGCGTCATACCACCATTTTGGAAGATCTTGATTAATGAGATATTCTGTATTGCTCGGGATGAATACTGTCTTCTAAGCCCTTTCCTTCCAATAGATCGAATAAGTCCTTTTGATTCATAAAACCTAATCGTGGCAGTTGAAGTATTTGTCCGATCAGCTAGATCACCTATATCTATTTCCATTAATGCACCTTGACTTCAAGTTAGCTTTAAGTTGCACACTAGCATGACTTAAATTAGAGAGTCATCCTTTCATGAATATTTTAATTTATATTTTAGCTTTAGGCCTAAGCGCTACTTTAATTATGGATTTTTTAGGTTGGGCAAGAGCGATGATTTTTAAAATCCCCTCATTTAACTATGCTTATTTGGGTAGGTTTTTCTTTTTAGTTAAAAATAAAAAATACGTATACAGAAATATTACCGAAGCCCCTGTACACAAATTTGAATACATTACGGGTTGGGTATTTCATTATATAACCGGTATTTTTTTCGCTTTAATTTATACTTATATCGATAATTCACATACTACTTTGGAAGCTTTTATATCTTCTATTTTATTTGGACTTTCAACTGCTATTATCCCATTTTTGGTGATGCAACCTATTCTTGGATTTGGTTTCTTTGCGAGTAAAACGCCCAATCAATGGATCAGCATAAAAAATAGCTTAGTGGCACATTTAAACTTCGGAATCGGTTTATTTATAGCCCAAATTATTCAATCCTACATTTTCTCAACATTACACTAATGAAAGCTTGATAGATTGAATGATAAAAATTTTAAATTAAATTTCTAATACGTTGCCAAAATAAATCAATCAAAGACAAAATTATTCGAATTTGTGATGAAAAAATCGATCGGAAGGGAGAATCTGTAGGTTTGTCATTTTATGCTTTCTTTTCAAATAAAAATAATGACCCCGATGCACTCATGGAAGTAGCTCATTGGTGGATCATGAAACATAAACTTGACCACTTTGAAAAAGCACAGAAAATAAAATCTCTAATATCATCGGAATCTGAAGTTGACGCGATTTAATTGAAATACTTTGAATCACCAATAACCAACTTAACATTGGAAATTCGCAAGTTTATAAGTACAATACTGCCCTAGTCGAGGGATGCTGCGACGTTTTACAAGTACAAAATGTAAAAGCGCCAGGCTCGACGATCGGTCAATCTGCTCAGATGGACCAACAACGGCATCCGCGAACATAATGATCAATTTTTGTTTTTTATAAGGAGATCGTGATGAACGCGGTTAATGCTTCATTTACAGATTATAAAGTTGCCGATATTTCACTTGCTGACTACGGCCGTAAAGAAATCAAACTTGCAGAAGCTGAAATGCCAGCCCTTATGGGTCTGCGTAAGCGTTACTCTGCGGCTAAACCACTTGCTGGTGCTAAAATTTTGGGTTGTATCCACATGACAATCCAAACAGCTGTTCTTATCGAAACTTTGGTAGAGCTTGGTGCTGAAGTTCGTTGGACATCTTGCAACATTTTCTCAACTCAAGACCACGCTGCGGCAGCTATTGCAGCTTCTGGTGTTCCAGTATTTGCTTGGAAAGGCGAAACTGAAGAAGAATACATGTGGTGTCTTGAACAACAAATTAATGTAAATGGTACGCCTTGGGATGCCAACATGATTCTGGACGACGGTGGTGACTTAACTGCGCTTGTTCATGAAAAATACCCAGAAGTACTCGCAAAAATTCACGGTATTACTGAAGAAACCACGACAGGTGTTCAACGTCTTCTCGAAATGTGGAAAGACGGTTCATTGAAAGTGCCTGCGATCAACGTTAACGATTCAGTCACTAAATCTAAAAACGACAACAAATACGGTTGCCGTCACTCTCTAAACGATGCCATCAAACGTGCAACTGACATGCTGTTATCTGGTCGTCGTGCACTTGTAATTGGTTACGGTGATGTAGGTAAAGGTTCTGCGCAATCGCTTCGTCAAGAAGGCATGATCGTACGTGTTTCTGAAATCGATCCAATCTGTGCAATGCAAGCCTGCATGGACGGTTACGAAGTAGTTTCTCCATACAAGAATGGCGTACAAACAGGTAAAAAAGAAGACGTTAACGCTGACCTTCTTCAAAATACTGACTTAATCGTAACAACGACTGGTAACTACCACGTTTGTGACGCTGCAATGCTTGATACATTAAAAGCAGGTGCAGTAGTTTGTAATATCGGTCACTTTGACACTGAAATCGATACCAACTACTTACGTGGTTATAAATGGGTTGAAGTTAAACCACAAGTTCACCAAGTATATCGTTCAGAAAATGAAAATGATTACCTCATTCTTCTTTCTGAAGGTCGCTTAGTAAATCTTGGCAATGCAACTGGTCACCCATCACGCGTGATGGATGGTTCTTTTGCGAACCAAGTTTTAGGTCAAATGCACTTGTTCGCAGAGAAATTTGCTGATCTTCCTGAAGATCAAAAACAAGCAGCGATTCGTGTTGAACTTCTTCCTAAGAAATTAGATGAAGAAGTTGCTGCAGCAATGGTTGCAGGTTTCGGTGGTGTTCTGACTCAATTAACTCAAGAACAAGCGGACTACCTTGGGGTTGCTGTTGAAGGTCCATTCAAATCTGACGCTTATAAATACTAATCTTTGAACAAGCAGGCTGAACAGCCTGCTTTTCTTTGAATTCTATTTTGCTGAAATAAGTACAAAGGATTTGAACATGTCTAAACAGATTCCAATTTCTTTTGAGTTTTTCCCAACCAAAACTGATGCAGGTGCGGAAAAACTTAAAGTTGTTCACCAAGAACTGCAGTTGCTGAATCCAGAGTTTTTCTCTGTGACTTATGGTGCAGGTGGTTCTACACGTGAACGTACACTTTCGACTTTAGCTGATTTTAATGGCAAAGGCACGCCTGTTGCTCCTCACCTCTCTTGTATTGGTGATAGTAAAGAACGTATCGCTGAACTTTTAGATTTATATAAATCTCAAGGGATTGACCGTATTGTTGCACTACGCGGTGACTTACCTTCCGGTCAAGTTGGCTTAGGTGAATTACCGTATGCTCAGGATTTAGTACGCTTTATCCGTGAACATTCGGGTGACCACTTCCAGATTGAAGTTGCAGCTTACCCTGAAATGCACCCACAAGCAGATAGCTTTGATTTAGACATTAAACGCTTTTGTGAGAAAGCCAATGCAGGTGCAAATGCAGCCTTAACTCAATTCTTCTTTAATCCAGATGCGTATTTTTACTTTGTAGAGCGCATTCAAAAAGAAGGTGTGAATATTCCTGTGGCACCTGGCATTATGCCAATTACCAATGCAAGCAACTTAATTCGCTTTGCAGATGGTACAGGTGCTGAAATCCCTCGTTGGATTCGTAAGCAACTGGCAGCCTATGGTGATGATACTGCATCAATCAAAGCCTTTGGTCATGAAGTGATTGTAAAGCTATGTGAACGCCTCATTGCTGGTGGTGCACCAAGTCTGCATTTTTATACGATGAACACCACTGATCCAACTCGTCAACTTGTAAAAGACCTCGGTCTAGCATAAGTCTCCTGACTTCTTTTATCGACAGCTTAGGTTCAATTTATTTGATGTAAGGACTGAAGATAAAAGAAGTTTTTATTTTACCGATTTTAGAGTAATGCACATGCCTCGTTTTTTTATTGAAGCAGAACTTAATGTAAATACAACAGTTGAACTGACTGAAACTGTATTTCATCATTGGGTCAAAGTTTTACGTGCACAAGTCGGTGAAAAAGCGACCTTGTTTAATGGTCAAGGTGGCGAATATCAAGTTGAATTAACTGAAGCCAATAAAAAAACAGCCTCGGTTCTAGTTCAAGAATTTAACCCAGCCAATCGCACACCAAACTTTAATGCCTTACTTGGTCAAGTAATGAGTAAAGGTGACCGCATGGATTATGCTATTCAAAAAGCGGTTGAGTTAGGCGTATCTGAAATTCAACTTCTCACCTCTGAACGTTGCGAAATGCGTTTAAAGTACGACCGTGATCAGAAAAAACTTGATCATTGGCAAGGTGTAGCAATTGCAGCTTGCGAGCAGTGTGGAATGAATATTGTTCCAAAAATATTAGCTCCACTCCCTTTGGCACAATGGTTAAATAGCACACTCCCTGAAACGAAATTAGTCTTAGCCCCCAATAAAGATGAGGTCGATGTGTTAAATGATGCCTCCTCAAATATAACGCTACTCATTGGTCCAGAAGGTGGATTAAGTGAAGCTGAAATCCAATCTGCAAATCAGCATGGATTTATCAATTGGTGTATTGGTGAACGTGTTTTACGTACAGAAACTGCACCAGTGGTTGCTTTATCGATCTTAAATTACAAATTTTAATAAATATTTTCTCAAAATTCCGTGATTTAACTCACAATAGAATTGATTTTCTTCCAATTAGACAGTACTTTAAGGAGAAAAGAGTTGTCGCGCTAAATTTATATTTTTTTAAGTTCGTACTCAAAAATAATACAAATAAAGTAGAAAGAAAATTAAGGTATTGCCAGTTATGAGTGAAGTTCAGGGAGAGCATGTTTCCAACTCTGTACTCGATAGCCAGATCAAAAGTGCGACTTCTAATTTGCATTTTTTTTTAGCGTGGGTGCTCTTTGCCTGCATCTATAATCAACTTATTTACTTCTTTTATTTCAAAAGCTTTTCAATACCTTATACCATTTGGCTCATTATATTTACCGCCATTCTTTTAATCTGTTTTTGCTTTACCCTCTTTTTTAAAAAATCTAATCAAATTAGTATTTTTAATTTAGACATGTGGGCACAATTGGTTTGCTTAATTACTGGAGCTGGTCTAGCTATTGGTATTTATACCGTATTACAGCTTATCCCCGAACATAATCCAGAAGTCAAAGATATACATATGTTGACTTTAGCTGGGTTAATGTTATCTATTGTTTATACTTTTGCTATTGTATTTTTATCACAGCGGTTAAGATACTTCCTTTATGTTTTTTTGCCTTCAGCTTCGGCCATAGTCCTCTCCAATTTCCTTTTTTTAGATAATACTCCTGATGTTTTTAGTTTAATCTTTAATATCTGGTTTGGTGTATTACTTATTTGCGCTCTCCTTACCCATAAGATGTACCGCCGTCTTGGAATATTAAATAGTCACAATAAATTCTATTTATCTGAATCTAGAAAACATCTTATGGAGTCATCACTTCTCCAAGAAAAGCTAAAAAATGAGATTGAAAAATCCAAAGAAATTGAAAGCCAATTACAAATGCATAATCAATTACTCGAACAAAAAGTAATTGAACGAACCTACGATATTAATAAGATCAACGATCGACTGCAGCACCATCAAGCTAACCTTGATTTTGCGCATGAAACTGCTGGAATTTCATCTTGGCTATGGAATATTGAGAAAAGAACCATTGAAATTTCAGGCATTAAATATGGTAATCAGGTTTTACATTACCAAAGTGCAACTGATCAAATTAACGAGTTTATTCACCCAGAAGATCAAGAAAATTATCGTAAAGAGCTCCGTAAACATTTAAGAGGAAATACTGAACGTTTTGAAGCACATTATAGAACTAAAGTAAAAGATCAGTGGTTTTGGATTAAAGATATTGGTCGAGTTATTACACGTGATCCTGAAAATAATAAACCTCTTAAAATGGTGGGTATTTTCCAAGACATTGAAAGTGAAAAAAAAGCACAAGAAAAATTGAAATTAGCTTCGAATGTATTTAATCAAGTGGCCCAAGGAGTTTTCGTTTTAGACAATAACTTGTGTTTTTTAGAAGTTAATCCTTATTTTAGTGAATTGGTCAACATCCCACCGCAGGATATTATCTCAAAACACATCTTTGATATTACCAAATCTTCCACATCCCAACTCAGCCAACATCACGCCGATATAACTCAAACGGTGTTACTCACCGGACAATATGATGCTGAGGTCACAGAAGAATTTATTTCAGGAAAGATATTAACCTTGTGGCTGCATATCAATGCAGTTCGTGATGATAAAAATAGAATTTTAAATTATGTAGGCATCATTTCAGATTTGACTGAACGGAAACAAAATCTTGAAAGAATGGCCTACTTAGAGAATTACGATCTACTTACAGATTTACCTAACCGTGTTTATTTTAATTTACAGTTACACCAGTATCTAATTAGTAAATCTAAAATTCTGAGCCATTTTTCTATTATTCGTCTTAACATTGATCGATTTAGACATTTTAATGAGTTTATTAATCATCAAACTGGAGATGAAGTTCTCAAAGAAGTTTCCCGAAGACTGAAATATACCTGTTCTAAAGCTGTTCTGATTTCATATTTAAATAATGATGACTTTGCTATGATTTACAACTTAAATCATAGTCATTACACGATCCAACAAGTCGTCGATCAGATCCTTGAGGCCTTTGAAATACCCTTTATCATCGATGGGCAAGAACACATGATTCATGTCTCACTGGGTATCGCAATTTACCCCAATCATGGTAGACAAATTGGTAGCTTAAATAGTCACGCGGAAAGCGCTTTAACAGAAGCAAAAAAACTAGGGGGCAGCACAGCCTATTATTATGACAACAAGCCTGAATCCATTTTTGGCAGTGATATTGAGCTCGAAAGAGATTTACGACTTGCTATAAAAAATCAGGACTTAGAAATTTACTATCAACCTAAGATAGAAAGTAAAACGATGCAAGTGAGCGGCTTTGAAGCGTTAATCCGCTGGAATCATCCAAAGTACGGCATCATCATGCCAGATCGTTTTATACCGATTGCTGAAATGACTAGTCTGATCTCAGATATCGGAAAATTTGTTATTTTCCAGACATGTAAGCAACTTAAAATATGGCATGAATTAGGTTTTGATAAGTTACAAATTTCTATTAATGTCGTGGCGCAACAGATCCATCGTGGGGAATTTCTCAATTTTATTGATCAAGCCGTGCTTAAATACTCACTCAAACCGGAGTTTATAGAGTTTGAACTTACCGAGTCATCATTGTTAGATAAATCATCTCATGTTTTTGATTTGTTAGACCAAATTAAGGATAAAAATTTCTCAATTGCCTTAGATGACTTTGGAACAGGCTATTCTTCACTTGCATATCTTGCCGACTATCCTATTGATACACTCAAGATTGATCGCGCCTTTATTTCAAAGATTGGCACTCGTAAAAATAATGCTATTGTCGATGCAATTATTTCAATGGGGAAAACGATGGGGATGAAATTAGTTGCTGAAGGTGTTGAGGATATCGAGCAAATTGAATATTTAAAAAAACAAGGTTGTGATTATTTCCAAGGTTATTATTTTTCGAGACCATTAAATAGCGCTGATAGCACTCAATTTCTGCAAAATGAATATCAATTCTCAAAAATTAAATAAAGGCTAGACCAAAGTCCTAAATATGTATGAAATTTCGACTTTTAACTGTGATCAATGTGCAACTAGTGGTATATTCGAACCGATATAACCAAAAAACCAGCAAGGCTGGAACATTGTAATAACTGGGATTCAGATGGACGATCAATCTTTAAAACAGCAAGCACTCTATTACCACGAATTTCCAACGCCAGGAAAAATCAGCGTTACTCCGAGTAAGCAACTCGTCAACCAACATGATCTAGCATTAGCATATTCCCCAGGTGTTGCAGTGCCATGTTTGGAAATTGAAAAAGACCCTTCTAAAGCAGCGCTTTATACTGCACGTGGTAACTTAGTCGCAGTCGTCAGTAATGGTACTGCAGTACTCGGTTTGGGTAATATTGGTCCCCTCGCCTCTAAACCAGTGATGGAAGGTAAAGGCGTCCTGTTTAAAAAGTTTGCAGGCGTTGATGTTTTCGATATCGAAATTGCAGAAAACGATCCAGATAAAATCGTAGATATTGTTGCTGCTCTTGAACCGACTTTCGGCGGTATTAACCTCGAGGACATTAAAGCTCCAGAATGTTTCTATATTGAACAGAAACTTCGCGAGCGTATGAATATCCCAGTTTTTCATGATGATCAGCATGGAACATCAATTATTGTTGGTTCAGCGCTTTTAAATGCTTTGCAATTGAACGGCAAAAAAATTGAAGATATCAAGATCGTCGCTTCTGGAGCAGGTGCTGCAGCACTATCATGTCTAGATCTTCTTTGTGCGCTTGGTGCTAAAAAAGAAAATATCATTGTTGCTGACTCTCGTGGACTCTTAACAAAAAAACGTGAAGGTTTAGACGAGTCTAAAAAACGCTATGTTCAAGATATCGAAGGTTCTCAGATTGGCGACGTAATTGCTGGTGCAGATATGTTCCTTGGTCTATCAGCTGCGGGTATTTTGACTAAAGAAATGGTCAAAGTCATGGCGAAGGATCCAATTATCTTCGCGCTTGCTAACCCAGATCCTGAAATTCTGCCTGAACATGCACATGAAGTTCGTGATGATGTCATCATGGCGACGGGTCGTTCAGACTATCCGAACCAAGTCAATAATGCGCTTTGCTTCCCATATATCTTCCGTGGTGCACTTGATGTAGGTGCAACAACCATTAACGAAGAAATGAAGATTGCATGCGTACACGCAATTGCTCGTATGGCACATGTAGAAGCTGATGCTGCATCTTATGGTGAAAAATCTGCATCATTTGGACGTGATTACCTAATTCCACGCCCACTAGATCAACGCTTGATTCTTGAAATTGCGCCTGCTGTTGCAAAAGCTGCGATGGATTCTGGTGTAGCGACTCGTCCAATCCAAGATTTCTCCGTGTATCATCAGCGTCTTTCTGAGTTCGTTTACAACTCAGCATTTATGATGAAACCAATTTTTGCTCAAGCGAAAACTGATCCTAAACGTATTGCTTATGCGGAAGGTGAAGATCTTCGTGTTCTTCGTGCTGTTCAAATTGCAGTAGACGAAGGCTTGGCAAAACCGATCTTGGTGGGTCGTACTGCTGTCATCGAAGCGAATATTAAGAAATTAGGTTTACGTTTAGAAAATGGTGTGAATATCACTATCGTTGATCAAGAAACAAATCCTGATTACGAAAAGTTTGCTGATGATTACTATAATCTGATGATGCGTAAAGGGGTAACACCTGAGTATGCACAACGTGAATCACGTCGTCGTTCGACCCTGATCGCAGCGATGTTAGTACGTCACGGCTTAGCAGATGGTATGCTATGTGGTACGTATTCTAGCTACGATATTCATTTAGATTTCGTGAGCAATGTCATTGGTTTAAAAGAAGGTCATAACACTTTCTTTACCTTAAATGCGTTGATGCTCGAAGATCGTAACTTGTTCATTGCAGATACATACATCAATCGTAACCCTACGGCTGAACAGCTTGCTGAAATGACTATATTAGCAGCAGATGAAGTCCGTCGTTTCGGTATTACTCCACGTGTAGCATTGTTGTCGCACTCAAGTTTTGGTTCTGATCAGACTGATCCTAGCGCTCAAAAAATGCGTAAAGTGTATGAAATCCTTTCTGAAATCGCACCTGAACTTGAAGTTGAAGGTGAAATGCATGCAGATGCAGCACTTGATGAAAATATCCGTAGCTTTGCATTCCCGAACTCGCGCTTCAAAGGTTCTGCGAATCTATTGATTATGCCGAATTTAGATGCTGCAAATATTTCATTCAACCTGTTGAAGTCAACTTCAGGAAATAATGTAACAATTGGTCCAATCTTATTAGGTGCGGCTAAGCCAGTTCATATCTTAACACCGACAGCAACTACGCGCCGTGTTGTGAATATGACTGCATTAACTGTTGCAGAAATTCAAGAAGAGGAAAAAAACGCGCTCTAATCCTTCATTTAGGGCACGTTTTGTGACTTGAGAAAACCTCTATTCTGATGCATGATGGTGCTAAGAATAGAGGTTTTTTATGCAAGTTTATTTAGTAGGCGGCGCAGTGCGAGATCAGTTGCTCGGACACCCCTATCATGAAAAAGATTATGTCGTTGTCGGTGCAACACCAGAACAACTTTTAAACCAAGGTTTCCAACCTGTTGGTAAAGATTTTCCTGTATTTCTACATCCCGAAACTAAAGATGAATACGCCCTCGCTCGTACTGAGCGTAAATCTGGGCATGGTTATCATGGCTTTGAATTTTTTACCGATCCCTCGGTAACCCTTGAAGATGATTTAATTCGTCGTGATTTGACCATAAATGCAATGGCCATGAATGAAGATGGTGAGTTGTTCGACCCTTATCATGGTTTTCAAGATTTGAATCAACGCATTTTACGTCACGTTTCTGATGCATTTGCAGAGGATCCACTACGAGTATTGCGTGTTGCCCGTTTTGCAGCTCGCTATCATCAGTATGGTTTTAAAGTAGCTGAAGAAACCATAGCCTTAATGAAAAATTTGGCTGATTCTGGTGAATTGCAAGCACTTATACCTGAACGTGTTTGGAAAGAAACTTCTCGTGCTTTAATGGAACGTGATGCTGATATTTATTTCGAAGTCCTTCGTCAGTGTGATGCTCTCAAAATCCTCTTTCCAGAAATCGAAGCATTATTTGGTGTACCACAACGTCCTGAATACCATCCTGAAATTGACTGTGGTATTCATACCTTGATGTCATTACAACAAGCTTGTAAAGCAGACTACTCGATGGATGTACGCTTCGCAGTATTAGTGCATGATCTGGGTAAAGCACTCACGCCTAAAGATGAGTTACCTCGCCATATCATGCATGAGGAACGTGGTGTTCAGCCCGCGACTGATTTATGTGAACGTCTTAAAGTTCCGACCCAAACCAAACAATTGGCAATTGCGGTGTGCAAAGAACATCTTAAATGCCATCAGGCGTTTACATTAAAACCAGGAACACTTTGGCGTCTATTACAACGTTTAGATGTATTACGCCGTCCTGAACGTGTTGAGGCTTTTGTACAAGCATGTGAATGTGATGCCAAAGGTCGCTTAGGTCTCGAAGACCGTGAATATCCTCAAGCAAAATATGTATTAGATGCGGTACAGATTGTTCGTTCAATTAAAGCATCTGATTTACCGCCTGAGATCAAAGGCCCTGATATTGGTGAAATGCTGATACAAAAAAGAATCGAGGCTTTGGCAACGCACCGAGAAAAACATCAATCCTTGGTAAACGCATAATATTTACCTCCTGAGACTCAGGAGGTAATCGTATTTTAAAAGAATGATTGTTGAAAATATTTAAAAGAATCAACCATTGGTTTAATGATTGAAGCCACTAATAGTAGCGCCATACTGTAATTGAAAATTTTTAGATGCTGTGGTGTACGCACCAAAGTTTGTAATTTTTCTCCGAGTATTCCCCAAGCTCCCGTACATGGAATACAGACTAACCCAAACACAACACCCAAAATGATATACCAATAAAATTCACTGCCTGCAGCTAAATAAGTCGTCACCGCGCCCATTGCCATAATCCAAGCTTTTGGATTGACCCATTGAAATAATGCAGCTTGCAAAAAAGTAATGGGTTTTGCTTGAGTTTTATCTAATTCAACTGAGCCTGATTGAGCAATCTTAATGGCTAAGTAGATTAAATAAGCAATACCGATCAACTTTAGAATTTCGTAAACCAATTGATTTTGACTCAGTAATGTACCTATCCCTAAACCAACCAAAATCACCATGACCCCAAAACCGATCGCTACACCTAAAATGTGTCCATAAGTCGCACGGAGTCCAAAATTCACTCCTGAGGTTGCGACCATCAAATTGTTAGGTCCCGGTGTTATGGATGTCACAATTGTATAAATTACAAAAGATAAAAATATAGAAAAAGACATATAGTCGCCTATGATTATTGTTTTAAATCTTCAAATCGGAAAGATGAATTAAATCCAATATTAAAAGATAAAATATTAAATTTATCTAAACAAAATACATGAAAGATTAAATTATTTAAACATACTTCAATTCATACTTATAAACCATGTTTCAAGAGCCACGACAATGCTGATTAAACCTGTAAATTTAAACCATGATGTTGCAGCGATCGCTGAATTGACTACCCAACTTGGCTATCCAACTCGAACAGAAGTTATGAAAGAACGTTTAATGAGGTTGCAAGCTCAGGAGCGTTATACAACCCTAGTATTTATCGATCATGGACAAGTTGTCGCATATATTGGTTTTGTTGAAGAAATATCATGGGAATGTACTGATCCGTATTTTCGCATTCTAGTACTCATTGTAGATCAGGCGCATCGCGATAAAGGGATTGGTCAAAAAATGTTGGCTCACGTTGAACATATAGCCAGTCAACAAGGTATTCAAAAAATTGTGGTCAGTAGTGGTAATCGTGCTGAACGATTACCTGCACATCAGTTTTATTTAAATCACGGTTTTAAAGCGTATAGCACGACATTTGTCAAAATATTAGCTCCTCAAGATCGTCCTTTATTCTGAGGATAAAAAAAACTTATGAGCGATCAGCAGGAAATGTAATCACTTGCTCTAATTTCATTTTCTCTGTTGCCACCATCAGTAAACGATCGATTCCTAATGCGATACCTGAGCATTCTGGCATTTTAGGCAATGCGGCTAAGAGATTTTCATCTATTGGCATAACATCTAAGCCTAATTTTTCGCGTTCAGCATTATCAGCTTCAAAACGGGAACGCAATACATCTGCATCAATCAACTCATCATAAGCATTTGCTAACTCTAAGCCCTCAATGTAAAGCTCAAAACGTGCTGCAACCAATTCCCCATCTTCATCAACTCGAGTTTTTGCAAGAGATGCAAGTTCTGGTGGAAAATCTGTTAAAAATACAGGCGTATCAAAACCTAAGCTCGGTTCCACCATATGCGAAAATAACAAGTCGATATAACCTAGACGATCATCACCCAGATCTAGATTTAACCCAACACGATTACAACAATCCTTTAATTCCTTTAATGTGGATTTAAGTGGGTTGAGATCTAAGCGATCTATAAATGCATGTTTATAACTTAAAATCGTAGGTCGCACTTCGCCAAAACGATGTGCCAAAGTGACATTGAGTAAATCTGTAACTTCAAACATTAAGTCTTTGAGACTAAAATCAGGTCTATACCACTCAAGCATGGTAAATTCACTGTTATGTTTACGGCCATGTTCATCATCACGAAAAACTTTACAGATTTGATAAATTGGCCCTACTCCTGCTGCCAACAGGCGTTTCATGGCAAATTCTGGTGAAGTTTGAAGATAGTGCTTTTTCAAATGACCATGCACATGACGACTTGCCTCAACTGACGCCAAGTGGACATCGGTTACTCCAGCATGAGACAAAATTGGAGTTTCCACTTCCAAAACATCACGTTCTAAAAAAAATTGGCGAATCTGTTGATACATCCTCGCTCTGGCTTTCATGGCAGCAAAATCGCAAGTTGGTAGATAGCTCAGAGAGTCAGTCATGCCTGAGGCCCTCCATGAGCAGCCCATTCACGACGTAATGGATATGTTTTGCGTAATTGATCAAATGAGGCTTGATCTACTTTCCCATCTTTGAGGCATGCTCTTAAGTTCTGATCATCTCTAAAGATATCGTAGATATGGTTTAATTGAGTTTTCAGCGTGTGCTTGAGATCACTATTGTTAAAATATTGTTCACATGTAGGCAATTGGGTTTCGAACTGTTTTGAAGGTTGATGACCGAAATGCTGACAGAAAGCATCATAAATCATCTGGGTACCACGCGCTTTACCCTCAAGACTATACCCCGCAATATGAGGTGTCACCAATTGCACAAGATCCAGTAACTCTTCCGTAATGACTGGTTCATGCTCAAAGACATCTAGTACAACTTTACGACCTGTTGCTCGAATATCTGCAATCAAAGCTTGTTCTTCAATGACTGGCCCACGGGCAGAATTAATTAAAATTGTAGATGGTTTAAGCTTTTTTAAGGTCTCAGCATTAAACATATGTCGGGTTTCATGCATCCCTGAAGTGGTTAATGGCACATGGATAGAAATTGCATCTGCTTTTGAAAAAACTTCATCTAAAGTGACTTGCTGAATATTTTCTCTTTGTACAAAAGGATCAACCCCGATGACGCTCCATCCCAATAGTTTCGCCATATGTGCGAGTCGTGAACCGACATTACCCAGCCCAATAATGGCTAAAGTGAAATCTTGTTCAGCATCTAGAAGATGAGGATTTAGAGCTAATAACGCAGTAATAACATATTCAGAAACAGCTTGGGCATTACATCCTGCAGCATTTGACCAATGAATATTTTGTTGTTCAATTGCTGGAATGTCCAAATGATCTGTGCCGATCGTTGCACTACCCACAAAGGTTAATGCAGTATTTTGAATGAGCGCAGAATTCACTTTCGTCACAGAACGTACTAATAAGGCTTCAGCATCGACCACATCTTCATGCTTTAAGGTACGACCAGCTTTATTATCAATATCGCCAAATTCTGAAAAGAAATAATCTGTGAATGCGAGATTTTCATCTGCAACGATTTTCATGAGCCTACCCATCAAGATTTTAGCATTATGATAACGCTTCTGGGAGGGTTAGGCTATGTGGCTCGCAGCTTGAGCGACTGACTACCAACCACATAGCACCATTCCTTAAATCAATCTAAATAGAACGTTTTTAAAGGTGGATAACCATTAAATTCGACCGAAGCATAAGAGGTTGTATAAGCTCCAGTACTTAACCAATAGAGTCGATCTCCAATGCTCAAGTTTTTAGGTAACTGATAAGGCACTTTTTCATACATGATATCAGTTGAATCACAGGTCGGGCCTGCAAGCACAACACTTGAATGCTCAGGTGCTGAATGCATTTTAGGTGTGTATATAGGATATTTGATCATCTCACCTAAAGTTTCAATTAGTCCATTAAAGACGCCCACATCCGTGTAGACCCATCGTTTATCATCATGTGCTGATTTATTGGCGATAAGAACAATCTCTGAAACAATCACACCAGCATTACCCACCAACGATCTGCCTGGCTCCAAAAATAATATCACCTGATCATCAAAGTGTTCATCAAGATAGCGTTGAATCTCGTGCGCATAACTTTGGATACTGTCAACATCAGCTAAGTAATGTGCTGGGAAACCACCACCCAAATTGATTAATTGTAAACTGATACCGTATTGGTCTTTCAAAGTATTAAATATTTGCTTCACTATCGTTAAAGCTGAACGCCATACAGTGACATCACGTTGCTGACTACCGACATGGAATGACACGCCAAAGGGTATTAAACCCAATTGTCTAGCTTTCACCATTAAATCAACCGCCATATCTGGATGGCATCCAAATTTACGTGATAGTGGCCAATCTGCTGTACCTCCTGACTCTACCATTGCCCTGACAAAGACTTTAGAGTTCGGTGCGAATTCGGCTATTTGGGCGAGATCTGCTTCAGCATCAGTGACAAATAAACGGATTCCTTTTTGGTAAGCGTATTCAACGTCTGAAGCTTTTTTAATAGTATTACCGTATGAAATACGATCTGGATGAATTCCACATTCAAGCGCTTTGTCTAACTCATAAATTGATGCAACATCAAAACATGAGCCAAGTTGATCAAGTTTATGAATAATTTCACGACCTGGATTTGCTTTCACTGCATAATAAATATGGGCTTTTGGAAAGCTATTTTGCAACTCAATAAATTGAGTTTGCACTTGATCTAAATCAACAACTAAAAAAGGGCTTTGCTTTGTTTCGGCAAAATTTTGGATTTTTTTCCATTGTTGATCAGAATAGTATTTTTCTAATTGCATGTAAGATCCACTCACGTTAGCGAATAATTTAACGAAAATGACCTTTGGCTATAAGTGTTTTGGCTAGGGCCGTTGATTGTGCATGTGTTGATTTTCAAGGTATGCACATTAGTCTTACATTAATCTCTATCCAATTTAAGACGATCACTCCATTCATTCAACGTTGGCTCCTCCACCAGATCTTGAAATTCAATTTGAAAGCCTTTTTCACGTAGCAATCCAACCAGCGTCATAAGACTTACTGAATCAAGTCCTAACATAAATAAATTATCCTCCTGCTGAATTTCATCTACAGGTAAATTCAATTGATGAGCGACCATATTTTTTAACTCAAGCATGCTTAATTCATTCATGATCATTGCCCCTGACCTAAGGCGTTAATCACAGTCTGAGTATCTATGACTTTTGCACAGCGCCCAGTCGCATACTTTAGTGCAAGATCATGTTCTTCTCGGCTAAAATCCGCCAAGGCATCACCCACCATAAATGCTTGAATATCCAACATAAATGCTTCGGCAGCTGTTAATAAGCAACCAATATGGGCATATACTCCACAAATCACTAATTGATCGCGATTGGCTTGTTTGATTTGCTGCTCAAAATCACTTTTTTTAAATGCGCTATAGCGCCATTTTGTCAGCACGGTGTCTTCATTTTTTGGTTGAAGCGGATCAATAATTTTGGTCAATGCTGGATCAGCTGACAAACCTTTACCCCAAAAATCCGTTAATAGTTGACGATGTTCTTGCGTCTGATCTCCAGGTTGTGCGGTGTAATAGACTGGAATTCCTAGTGCATGTGCCTGATCAATAAGGGCTTTACAATTTCGGATTAATGTGGGAATGGGCGCTTGGGTCTGATCGTAAAAATCTAAAAAATATTGCTGAACATCATGTACCAATAAAACCGACCGTGACGCATCTAAAGTCCAATCAACTTTGTTAACTGGAAAATCTTGAGCAGATGGCATGGGATAACTTGCAATACGTGGGATTGACATATTTTATTTCCTTAGTTAAATCGTGTCTTCGGTGAGGCGTTTTCTGAGTTGTTTCTTGTCGATTTTGCCCAATGCCGTATAAGGCATTTCTTCAATAAATTCGATGCGATCTGGGATCTTATAGGTCGCCAGACCGTATGCTTGAACGAATTGTCTAATTTGCAGTTTCAGCCTTGTTTCTGATGCATCTTGATCGTTAGGTCGCCATTGAATAAATGCACAACTTTTTTCTCCTAACTTTGGATCTGGTTGTGCAACCAAGGCGGACAAGATGATTTGTTGGTGTTGATTTAAAACCTGTTCGACTTCTTCCGTCGCGATTTTTTCACCGCCACGATTAATTTGTTCCTTACTTCGTCCTTCAACAATAATATTGCCTTCTGGCGTTAATCGTACTAAATCACCAGTGCGATAAAATCCATCTAAGGTAAAAGCACTTCGATTATGTTCTGAAGCCCGATAATAACCTCTAATGGTATAAGGGCCGCGAGTTAAAAGATGCCCCACCTCGCCCAATGGCAGCTCGTGATCCTCCTCATCGACGATTTTTATTTCATCATCTGGACTTATACGGGAACCTTGGGTACCTATAATGACTTCTTTCGGATCATCGTAACGCGTGTAATTCACCAAGCCTTCTGCCATACCAAATACTTGTTGTAATCGGCATTGGTATTGATCAATCAACTTTTCAGCTAAAGCATCTGGCAACCTTGCCCCACCGACCTGTAAAGCCGTTAATTTCTTAAAAATATTTGTTGCGCCGTATTGAACTGCTTCAGACCATGTTGCTGCTAATGCAGGGACAAGAGCAACATGCGTAATATGGTGCGCTTCAATGAGTGGAAATGCAGTTTGGGGAGAAGGATCTTTCGCTAAAACAAGTGTTCCACCTGCATAAAATAGACCCAATGAACCAGCCGAACTCATACTGAAATTATGTGCTACTGGAAGCACCATAAGCATACGGCTTTCTGTATGAAGTTCACAAATATCTGCACTGGCACGAACACTATACAAATAGTCATCATGTGTTCGTGGTATAAGTTTCGGTGTGCCAGTACTGCCCCCTGAAAGTTGAAAAAAAGCCACATGGCGAGCCGTTATTTTGGGCTTTGAAACCATATGATTTTTAAACGATGTAAGATTCGGCCAAGGATCAAAATCGCCTGCATCACCAACGACAATCACTTGCTGTAAAGTCGGACATCTGCCCTGGCACTCTTGCGCTAAGGATCTGTAATCAAAGCCTTGATGCTTATCTGCACAGATATACAATTTGGCATCTGTTTGCTGAATAAAATGACTTACTTCGGCATGACGGTGTGCTGGTAAACTCATCACTGGTCGCATCCCTATCCGCAAAGCTGCAAAATAAGCAATAAAAAACTCTGCTATATTTGGCATTTGAATCACAACAGCATCTGCCAGCCCATAGCCTTGTTTAGTCAAGAAGACTGCAAATTGTTCAATATTTTGATTCAGCTCTTGATAAGAATACTGGCGATCACCACAAATCAATGCCACCTGATTGGCAAATTTCTGGGCTGATTCTTGAAAAAATTCAGAAATGGTTTGACCTTTCCAATATCCCTTTTGAATGTAACGTTCTACGAATTCTTCTGGGTATGGCACGATGCCATCCCAGAGCAAAGACTCGTCATTTACATTTGCATTCATTTTATTCCCCATGATTTAAGTGCTGAGAATCTAAACCCAATGCATTTAACATCGTTTTAAATTTCACGATGGTTTCTGACAGTTCACTGGTCGGCTGTGAAGCTTCGACAATTCCTGCACCCGCATAAAGACGCGCATAATGGTCAAAGATACGCCCACAACGTACATTCACTGCCCAAGCACCATTCCCTCGGGCATCACACCACCCCATGGTTCCAGCAAAAAGGTTACGGTTAAAAGGCTCTAGTTCCGAAATCAACTGGCGAGCCATAGGGGCTGGTTGTCCACAGACTGCTGGCGTTGGATGTAAAATTGAGACCACATCAAAGATATGTTGCTCTGGATCTTTCAACGTTCCCTGAATTTTGGTCGCCAAGTGCCAAACCGCCTCTGTTTTAATCAGTGAAGGTGATTTTGGGATATTAAGCGTTTTGCACAAGGGAGAGAGTTGATCTGCAATGGCTTCGATGACGACGGCGTGTTCATGCTGATCTTTTTGCGAAGCAAGCAATTTTTCAGCTTGTTGTTGATCCAGTGTTGGATCTGAATGACGTGCTAATGTTCCTGCAACTGGATGGCTAAACAAATATTCATTTTGCTTCGCAACGAGAAGTTCTGGACTTGCCCCTATAAACCAACCAGATTGTTTTGGGTTTTGGGCCAACGCAAATGTGTAGCCATCAGGATTAGAGGCCAACAACTGGTAAAATAAATCAATAATATTAATTTTGTGTTGGGTTTTAAGATCAATTGCCCGAGCCAATACTGCTTTTTCTAGCGGTGATGACTTCATCAATTCAACCAATTTAACCACACCAGCAATGTATTCCTCTTGTGCTGGGATGAGAGTCGCTTGCACTTGATCATTAAGAGAAGACTGAACCGATTGATCAATGCGCTCATTTACAAATGTGTTTTTTGCTTCCGCAATCGAGATTTCTGGTAAATCTCGATGATCAAAAGGCAAGCTCCCGACCAAAATAAGATCTTTATTCGCTGTTAATTCGATTTTTTTTTGTAGTGCAGATTTTGCTTGTTCGAGCCACTGTGCTTGCTGCTGATTAAAATTTAAATGAGAAGCTCGATCAAATTCGATATGTTCAACTAACTTTTTACTTGAAATGGTCCCCGTTGGCGTTGCGAACACGAAGCCAGGTTGATCTTCCTCAATTAACTCTTCCTTTTTTATGCCTATCATATTTTGAAAAACTGACGGTTCTATTGGCAACATATTTGTTCTCACGATTATCTGTTCACACTGCGTGCATCAAACTTTCAACATTCACAAAAGGACAACCTCTAGGAGTTGAACGCAACCAATATAATAATTATTATTCCCAATTGAAAATGATTATCGTTTCAATTTGTTAATAAAATTAAAGGATACTTAAATGGGTTTATATATCGTGACGGGTGCAGCCAGAGGAATTGGTGCTGAAATTTGTCGTCAACTATTGCAGAAGGATCATCAAGTCATCGCAATTGATCGGATTGATGACATCAATCAATGGGAACTTTTTAAATTAATTCCTGAAGCATCACTCAACCATCTAGACCACATCAGCTGTGACATTCGTAAGACCAATCAGATTATTCAGCACATTGAAAATTCTATACTTTTTAAAGGCACGATCACGGGGTTAGTGAATGCTGTGGGGGTCTTAGAAATGGGATCTTTATTAAATACATCTGTTGAACAATGGCATGAAAATTTGTCGATAAATTTCATTGGCCCTGCCGAACTTAGTCGTTGGGTCGCTCACCAAATGATTCCTCAAAGAGTAGGTGCGATTGTGAGCATCAGTTCAAATGCAGCCCTCATTCCAAGAATGAATATGGGTCTGTATGCAACGACCAAAGCTACAGTGAGTCACTATTTTAAAAATCTTGCGTTGGAACTCGCGCCTCACAATATTCGCTGTAACTTAGTTTTACCTGGCTCAACCCTTACACAAATGCAAAAACAACTATGGACTGAGGATCGCCCTCCAGCAGGCATTGTCAACGGAAATCTAGAACAATTCCGAAATGGTATTCCATTGCAAAAGATTGCTGAGGCTGAAGATATTGCCAATGCCGTGATGTTTTTACTTTCAGAGCAAGCACGCCAAATCACAATGCACGAATTAGTGGTTGATGGTGGAGCAACTCTAGGCGTGTAACAGCCCTATTGCCTCATTCAAAGGATAAACTGCCAGACTATTCTGGCAGTGGTTTGTGAATTTGAAGTTGTTCAAAAACAAGTTCTGGTTGAGCTAACCAAGTTTTCATCATCTCCATAAAATCATACCAATAAGCTTTGAGACTCGGCACATCATAAAGTTCTTTATGTCCGTCAACAGCGAGATACAATCGTTCAATACCATCAACAAACTTATTGGTAATCGCGGTATCAAAGTCTTCAATTGGGCCAGCGGATATGGTTGTTTTTGTTAACTTACACCCTTCGAAATGTTCAGGTAAAGGATAAGGAATCCAATTCACAATAGGTCCAAATAAGATATTTTCATAGGGATCAAAATCTTCTAATACAAATCGCATTTGCTCAAAATAGCTTTGCTGATGCGGTCGAATTTCGGCAAACCTTCTCGTTAATAATAAAATGATTTCTTTTAAGTTTTCCTGTCCAGTAATGCCCAACCTTAATGGCAGGATATTCATGACTAAGCACGGAATACGCATAGATGAAGTTCCCAACCGAGACATAAAAGGTACCCCAAAGCATTGTTGAGGATCTTTAGACTGTTTCATTAAATAACTCATCATCACCGCCATAACGATAAGAGCACTGGGCAATTTTAATTCAGTTGCTAATGCATTTAATTGTAGCTGTGTAGGCCAATCAATTACCTCTTCATAACGTGGCCCTTGTGAAAATGGTTCTTTTAATTTTCGTTTAAGTCGTTTCTTAGGGGCTTTCTCATACGAAAAATTAGCCTTCCAAAAGTCCAAATCTTTTTTAGCTTTTTCAGAGTGAAGGTAGTGCTGTTCTTCTACAATAAACTTTTCATAATGATCGAACCCTTTAATTTTTAATTCAGTACCATTTTTGAGAGATTGATAATAATCAATAAATCGGCTAATCATCAGTCCGTAAGCGTAGCCATCTAATGCAACGTGATGCGCTTTAAAAAATAATCCATACTTTTGCTCACCTAAGTGTGCAAACACATAGTCATATAAATGACCCGATTCTAAATTAAATGCTGGTTCTACTTCTTTTTCAGCCCACGCTAAAATTTCCTCCTCATCAAGCTGAGATAAATCAACGAAGCTAGGTTTCCGTATCGTGACATCATCTACTCGATAGACGTGTTCACCCTGAACTAAAGCTCGCCAATGAAGCGATTTAGCTTCCTTTAATGTGAGATAAACTGCTTTTTGAAAAAGCTCTCGATCTAATGGTCCCTCAATAACCAACCACTCCGCCGTATGAAAAGGATAACTGCCATGATAATGATGTCCTTTCCACATACTGTGTTGTGCACGAGTTAATAGATCATGGGATTCATTGATTTGCATAAGACAACCGCATAAATTTAATTTTCATTATAAAATCAAAGTTTTACAAAATATTTCAACCTTCATATTTTGTGATTACACTTTGGCACAAAAACATTATTAAATATAATGATTATCATTTGCAAATTTAATTTGTTTGATTTAGATTAATAACCATTCAAATCTGTCGACTGACGCACGTATTACTGTATCGACGATCTTCACTCCATTGATAAGTACAGAAGATTAAATAATGACGACACAATCTCCTCCTCTAGCTCGACATATTTCTGTCCATTCAACAGAACAAATTTCCTCTCATTTACAGCGTATTAGGTTTAAAAGTAAGGATTTCACAGGTTATGCAAAATGTGATGGTGGTGCGCACATCAAATTGTTTTTTCCGAACCCTGATCAACAAGCACCTGACCTCCCGTTTCGAAATTCTTTAGGCAAAATTACGTGGCCAAATGGAAAGAAACCAATTACGCGGACATATACTGTTCGAGATTTCGATGAAGAACAGCAACTTTTAGTCATCGATTTTGTAAGACATGAAGATTTTGGTATAGCGGCTGATTGGGCAAAGCATGCCAGTCCAGGTGATCTGTTAGGTCTAGCCGGTCCAGGAGGACCAGCACGTTTTAAAATCGATGCAGAATATTGGATTTTTGTTGGAGATCTTTCAGCAATCCCGATGATCGCTGCCTCACTTGAACAATTACCAAAAGACGCTCATGGTGAAGTTTGGATCGAGATCGAAGATGATTCAGACCAAATACATCTGAATAAGCCTGAACACATTAAGGTTCATTGGTGCAAAGGCCCTCATGAATTGAATAATAACATCCGTGATTCTTTGCAAAACTTAGACTGGAAAAATAAAGATATTTCAGTATCACTGGCAGGTGAAAATTCAACGGTGGTTGAACTTCGTAAAATACTGAGACAAAACTTCCAGCTACCCAAGAGCAATTTATATGCTGTGCCTTATTGGAAGCAAGGTCACAACGAAGAGGCTTATCATGAGGAACGCCATCAAGTGATGGATGCCGTTGAATAAGTGAATAGAATTATTTTAATGAAATATGTAGAAAGATATGAAATATAAAATTGCAATTATGTTGAGTGCTATCACTCTCTTCACAGCATGCTCTCAGTCAAATGAACCTTCTTCACGAGACAATAAAGCGACGGTTGAATCTCAAATAAATACGACACGACAAATTGAAGATGCTTTAGGTCGTCAAGTCACAATTCCTGTACAGCCACAACGTGTTGTGGTTTTAAGTGAACTTGATTTGGATAGTGCTATTGCGCTTGGAATAAAACCTATAGGCAGTAGTTATGTTCGAGGTCAAAGTAATTTTCCAGATTACCTCAAAAATGAAACACAACAAATCGCCTCCGTCGGTAACTTTGGACAACCGAGCATGGAACAAATTCTCACGTTACAACCTGACTTAATTATTGCTGGAAGCATGATTGATACACAAATGATTAATCAATTGCAGCAGATTGCACCCACTGCAGTCAGTTTTGCACGCGGAGAGCCATGGAAAGACAGTTTCAAAAAGGTAGCTCATTTATTAAACAAAGAACAACAAGCCCAAAAAGCTCTAGAAGCGTACGATCAATATGCGCAAGAAGCTCAACAGAAATTACAAGCTCAACAAGGTCAATCAGTCAGTGTCATTCGTTGGACAGCCAATGGACCTGTGTATATGCTAAATGATTCATTTGCGAGCCAAGTTTTAAAAGATATTGGCTTAACACGACCTCAACATCAGCAACAACCAGGTGCAAGCCATACGCCTCCAATCAGTCGAGAGCGTTTTGATCAAATTGATGCAGACTGGCTCATCATTGGCAATCATCTAAACTCGGAAAAGCAACTGGCAGAACTAGAAAAATTACCAGAATTCCAACGTCTTAATGCTGCAAAAAACAAGCATTATTTCGTGGTTGATGCATCTATGTGGACTGGCATAGGTGGACCACATGCTGCTCGACATGCCATTGATGATGTAATGAAGCATCTCCATAATTAATATGCTGACGAATGCTACAACTGTACTTGACCGATTCCCGCTGATGGGAATCGTGCTTAGCTTGATTATTTTATGTTGCGCTGTTTTGTCGATCGCGTACGGCGCTGGTCAGCCCTACTTTACAGACAGTTTGCAACTTATTCTTCAGGCACTAAGTCAATGGTCCTTAGAACCAATCACTCCCCTATTGGAAATTAGAATTCCACGTACTATTGCGGCGGTGAGTGTCGGATTAGCTTTAGCGATCTCAGGCGTCATCCTTCAAAACTTGCTTAAAAACCCTTTGGCTGATAGTGGATTAATCGGAATCAATAGTGGTGCATCTCTTGCCATTGTTTTGGCCATTGTTCTTCAAATGGATACCTTCGGACTATTTTTTTGGGCGCTGATTGGAGCTTTAGTGAGTGCATTATTGGTCTTTGCCATCACCCCTCGTCAAATGACAGATCATAGCTCACTTACACGTTTAGTCTTGGCTGGACTGGCAATCACCAGTACATTCCAAGGTTTTATGGCTGCCATTCTTCTGAGTTTCCAAAATGGTTTAGATGACTATCGTTTTTGGGTTTTGGGTTCGCTCAATCGCGTTGATATTCAATATCTCGGTCTTGCACTAATTTTAATGGCGATCGGACTCATCATCGCTATATTGGTGATACGCCCCCTGGGTCTTAGCTTAGTTGGTGATCAACTGGCGAATAGCTTAGGCTTAAATACGAAACTACTTGATGCATTGTGCATTTTAGCTGTGGTTTTATTAACTGGAAGTGCCGTTGCATTAACAGGACCAATTGCCTTTTTAGGCTTGATTGCACCTTACTTTGCACGAGCTATTGGTGCTCAGAGTATTCAGAAACAACTCATCTATAGCGGACTATTTGGCATGTTGTTGTTGCTGATCGCGGATATCATCGCACGTGCAGTCGTGCAACCTTTCGAAGCCCCTGTCAGTATTCTTTTAGCCTTATTAGGTGCGCCTATTTTGATATGGATGGTACGTCAAAATAACTTACAAAATATCATTCAAGCGGAGAAATAATATGTATTCTCTGTTGAGTCGTTTAAAACAAAAATCAGTGATAAAGGCTTGGATAATCATTGCGATTTTACTGATATCACTCAGTTTATTTAGCCTGATGTACGGTGAAATCACATTAAATTTGAATACGCTATGGAATGTATTGACAGGCAATGCGTCAGCTCCACATCAACTTCTCGTTGAAAAGATTAGATTACCACGACTTTTGGCAGCCTTATTGATTGGCGCTGCACTCGCCTTATCTGGTCTCATTCTTCAAATTATCACCAAAAACCCTCTTGCGAGCCCAGATGTTTTTGGTATCAGTGACAGTGCAGTGCTTGCTTTGGCATTCACCATTCTCCTCTCAAGCGCTAGTATGTTAGGTCAATGGTGGCAAGCATTAGTGGGTGCGATCTTCTGTGTTTTTTTTATTTTAATTGCTTCAGGCGGCGTAGGAACACAGGGGTATCGTATTTTGGTCATCGGGGTCGGAATTGCAACACTCATGAAAGCCAGTTTTGACCTTATCCTTGCGACACTGCCAGTAATGCACACCAGTAATATTTTAATTTTTAGTAGTGGTAGTTTGATTGGTCGAAGCTACAGCATCTTGCTACCAACTTCGATTTTTATCATGCTGCTTGTCAGTATTATTGTGCTGTGGCGGCGACTATTTAGTTCAATGGTTCTCCCTGATTCTGTCATTGATAGTCTAGGAGAACCCTTACCTAAAATTAGACTGATGCTCATTATTATTGCTGCGTTTCTCGCTGGGACCGCTGTCAGTATTGCGGGCCCCATTGGATTCGTGGCTATTGCCGCACCAATCATCGCATTTAAATCATTTCCTCATCATTTATTTCCGATTTTCCAAACCATGTGTATTGGTGCATTAATGGTTTTAAGTGCTGATTTACTTGGAAAAAATTTGCTTGCCCCTGTCGAAATTCCCGCAGGCATTATTAGTGGCATGGTTGGTGGTCCATTGTTGTTGTGGTTGTTATATCGTCATTCTAGAAGTATGAGTCGTACATGAGTTTAATCATCAATCAAATAAGTGCTGGATATAATCATCATCAAGTTTTGAAGGGTATCAATGCTGAATTTCAGCAGGGTCAAGTCATCGTCCTCATTGGTCCAAATGGCTGTGGAAAATCGACCTTGTTAAAATGTATTGCTCAAATTCATCCATATGATCAAGGCGAAGTCATTTGGGAAAAAAATCAACTGAATATACTCAGTAAAAAGTTGCTCGCTAAACAACTTGCATTACTTCCACAGCATGTAACTGCACCCAACGGCATGACAGTTGAGCAGTTAGTGCGCTTCGGTCGTTTTCCACACCAAGGTTGGTTTAAACGACTCAACATCGAAGACCAAAAAGCGATTGATGACGCTTTGTCTGCGACCCATTTAAGCGAATTAAAAAATCAAAATTTAAGTAATCTATCAGGAGGTCAACGTCAACGTGCATGGATCGCAATGGTACTCGCACAACAAACTCCTTTAATTCTTTTAGATGAACCAATCAGTATGCTCGATATCGGTCATCAAGCCGATATTTTAAATTTAGTCCGCTCTCTAGCCTCACAAGGTAAAACCATAGTGATGGTTCTACATGAATTAGCCACTGCTGCACGCTGTGCCGATTTTCTAGTTGCCATGAAAGATGGTCAAATCATTGCACAAGGAAAATCAGAAGATGTTTTAACAAAGCAATTAGTCCATCAACTCTATAACTTAGATGCTGAAGTCAGACTGGTTGAAGATGATCAACTCAAAAAAAGGTTACTGGTCATCCCAAATAAGTTTGGTGATTAATCTTCAATACCAATTCAATCCATCTCCATTAATGACAACGTAGATTTCTTATGGAAGAGCATTATTCCATTGCAAGCTTTTGAGATTAATTAGTGGTAATAAACTGAAATCATTTTCTTATCTTGCCCATTTACATTGCTTACTTGAACCACATAATGATCTAAACTTAAACGATCATCTTGAGTCACTTGATGATCTTTTAACTGCTGAATGAGTTCATGTAATTCAATACAATATTTTTCTAAAGAACTTTCAGAACAGCTATAATTTTCAATGACTGAACCTTGAAATTCAATATTTTGAGCATGCACGACGTGCACCAAAATGACCATATTTAGAATAAGTATAAATAATGATCGCATTGCCTTTCCCCAATAAAGCATACGATCTTTAAATTTACATAAAAATAAAGTTAAAACAATATTATAAATTAAATATTTTTTATTAATGTGAACTACATATCACTATTGATATTGGATTGTGACCGTTGACTGACCTCTCACACGACCAGGTTCTACTTGGTTTTCAACTTGGATATAGCGTGCTTTCAATGGCAAGTTATATTGAACCGTTTGATTCGAGCTCACGGTGCCAAGTTGTATTTGCTCACCTTGAGTAATAACTTTATTTTGATTTTGATAATTGGAAATTAATTGTGTATTTACACCTTTGGCTCTGACATTTGACGCTGCATCATTTACGATTGAATTATTTCCATTTGAAGTGTAATCAAAGCTTAGGCTAATTCGGTTTGTTTCTGTCACACTCGTCGGATTATCTCCACCATTACATAAGATATTCATATCAAATGCCTGCTCACCCGCTGTAGATCCAACACCTTTAAAATCAGATTTATTTACTGTAGGTAAATTCACCGTTTTATTGATATTTCCTTGGATCTCACATGAACTTGAAGCAATCGTAATCGCATTACCATATACTGTGCTGGTTAAAAAAGCTTGCTGAGGATAGCCCTCTACATAATAAGTACTATAACGTCCCGGTGCTATTACACCTGAACCCGTATTCACTGCAGTTTTGATAATTTCGACAACAAAAAAACCATTATCTAAGTTATAAGTTGTATTAGCCGTTAACCTACGAGAGTATGGATAATAACCTGAAAAATTTTGATTATTTGCGGCTTCACGATAAAGCCTAATCCCAATACCTGGAATATTGGTTTCATAAACAGAATCCCCAGCGGGACTCAACTGACCATTTTGAATCAGTCTTGCATTAATATTTACAGGATTTCGATCACACCGAATACTTGAACCATTCGGTGAAATTGGAAACGTTTTTTTGGTTAAAACTCGGCCTACTGGATCAGATGGTCTGACTACGACTCTGCCAACAGCCATGCTAATATCAACTGTTCTAAAGTTTGCTTGAGGTGTACAAGCTGCTTGAACAGAAGTTATGGCAAAACCTGAGAGTACAACAGCACCTATTAAAATCTTAGTTTTCATTGACATAGTGCCTCTGTCGTAATCATATTTTCAGACTGATGCGCAGTGACATCATATTGGATTTGGCAACGATCATCTGGCTCATCACCCCAAACGATGTTTAAAGTATCTTTGAGTACTGCGGTTCTGACATAAACCAAACCACCTTGAGCAACTAAACCAATACTTTCTTGATGAGAATTGAATACTTCTGCTGCAAATGGTAATGATTGTCCATCTTTTAGCGTACTTTTGATATAAATTGCCTTCCCTGATTTAGTCGCAAAATTCACTTTCGTTATCGCGCCTGAATAAGGTGCAATTCTTTGACTAGTTTGCATTAACTCTACATCTGTCGACATCTCTTCAGGGTTCAAGCTAACGTCATTCAGACGATATGGTGTGACATAAGGAATAATCGCATAACCAGATTTATTAATTTCCAGACCTGTTGAATTATTTACTTTTGCACCTGAGGCTTCAGGGGCATAGACCAAGACCATCGTTTGCCCCTGATCTGGTCCAAAATGTACGCCATCACGGTGTACAACTATATTGCCTCGGGCAGTGACTAACATTTGTTGATATCGACCCGCCAAACTATAAGACGCGCCAAGAGTTGAATAATTTGTTCGATATTGTACGTTGGTGTTAAAACTTGGATTATTGCCATAATCCGCGGAAGTCGAAAATCCGTAATTGAATTTTTCGCCCACTGTACCACTCGCACCTACATTAATACGATCTTGCGTGGTAATTGAGCTGAGATTTAAAGCGCTCTTTTTAAATGTGAGCGGCAAAGAAAGCGTCAGCATATATTCCGTATCGTTGCTACGAATATTCGTATTATTATTTTCTAATTCACGTTTAATGGCAGATAAGCCATACGTCAGCAAATTATAAGTGTTACTATAGCCGACTTGATATTGTTTAGACTTTTGGTTGGTGTTCCAATAATCACTCCAAGAACCTGTAGCATAGAAATTGCCTAAATTATTTGGTAATCCTTGGTTTAACGTGATGGTAAACTCACTTCTCTGCTTACCTACATGACCTGAGCTTACCCCCTTTTCATCCAGATCTTGGATTAAAAAGGCATCGCGTAGTTTCAAAAAGTTTTCAGTTGAATAACGATAGGCAGCCAAAGTTAAATTCGTATTCGTCGGGCTAATTAACTTGCTGTAACTCAAACGATAACTTTGTCCAGTCTGATCTTTTCTTCGATCAAACTTAGCATCAGATTGCGTGATATCAATTGCAATCGCACCAATTGGTGTCGCAAAAGCTGTACCGACTAAATATGCCTGATAATTTTCAGAAAATTGTAGCCCTGAATAGGCTGTAATATAGTTATTGATCCCATGTTGATATTTTGCCTGACCAACCCATGGATCTAAATCAATATCCTTATCTCTAAACTCACCTATCGTAAATGAATAACGGTTCATACCAGGTCTTAGCATTTGTACAACTGATGCATAAGGTACAGAAAAGCGCTGAATTTGACCGTCAGATTCAATGACTGAAACTTCTAATTCACCACCAAAGCCAGTGGGATAAAGATCATTAATTTCAAAACTACCCGGTGCAACTGTAGTTTGATAAATAATTTGACCTTGTTGTTTAATTTCAATTTTAGCATTCGTACGAGCATTACCACGAATTCGGGGCGCATAACCCGTCATGCTATTGGGTAACATCCGTTCATCACTTGTGAAATCAAGACCGCGATAACCTACAGAATCAAATAATTCACCATTGGTAAAATAATCACCGAGTGTCAACATACCTCGATATTGGGGAAAGGCACGTTGTACATAAGTCGTGACTGCATCGTAACTACTTTTATTACGCCCCTGATCTTCGTGATCAGACCATTTCCATTGACCATTATGACGGAGTTGCCACCCACCTAAATTTGCACCAGTTGACAAAGACATGAAGGCATTGTTAATTTCGGGATTGGTTTCAGAGTTATTTTTTGTTTTATATGCTGAGGCACTGTATGAAATAAATCCAGCATTAATCCCTCGATCCCAAGCACTTGGGTCGATGTAGCCCTGAGCATTTTGTTGCATCGCAATTTGAGGAATAGAAATATCTAGTCTTAAACGAGCAGAATCAAACTCATAAAATGCATTTTCCACCCAATTTTCAATACGCTGACAAGCTGTCGAAGTAGAATTAGATGGCTCAAAGTTTAAAATCTCCTTTTTGACACCAAACTGCATTAATGTTTTTGCATCAAAACACGTATAAGCATTTGCTGATTTATTATTTAATTCATTCTTGAATACAACTCGATGCTTACGATACCAGTTACCATTTACGTAAACATCAACATTATATTCACCTGGCAAAATAGGATTTCCAAATTTAAACCTATCTGTATTAATTGATTGTGCGTTTTCACCAATCAAAAAAGATGAGTCAAATTCCACACCATCCGCTGATGATTCGTTTGAAATCTCTTCACCATGTGCTGGCGTTAAATAAGTAAATCCGAACGTAATAGCCCCCAAAACAATCATAATTGTAGGAAGTTTTTTTTCATCATCTTGTTTTTGGTTACGGATCAGCATATTTTTGCCTACCTATTAATATTTAATAGGAATATTGATTCATTAATTTAGGGATTTAATTTCAAATCTGTCTGAATACGCCCACCAAAATCATTAATCGTTGTAAAACTCAACTTACTATGAGTGATAGCTGACTTTAGATTTATATTTTCACTTGATTTGGGGCTCACCATGATCCCTTCTTTCATCAAATCCACCAATTTCCCATTAGTTTGTTGACTTAATATCGATGTGATTGTGACGTGATAAGCCGTTGGATTAATCACTTGGAGTTGATTACCTACTTGCTTCCATTGTAATTTTGCTGGAGCTTCTGCAACCTTATCTTTCAAATTTGTTGGTCGATAAAATAATTTAATTCTTGAGCGTATTGCCAGTTGTAAAAAGTTATCTGGTTCCGTGCTTTGAGCATTGGCTTTAGGTTTAGGCGGAATATCTAAAACATTCAACCAAAACACAGTTTCTTGTTCACCACTTAATGATTTTGCATTTGGCAAAGCCGTGATTCGAAGCGATTGACTCTTGGTGGGATCAACACGCGAGATTGGCGGTGTAATAATGAATGGAGCTTTAGATTGTTCAGGCTTACTCTTTGGATCACCCTCATCAATCCATGCTTGTACCAATGATGGTTTATCACCATTGTTACTGACCTGTAGTGTGATTTCTCTTGCATCTGCTGGGTATATTGCTCTTGTTCCATGAATAATGATTTCAGCATGAGCAAAACTTGTCGAAGCCAATAGTCCCAACATCATTGTTATATTTTTAAATGAACCTAGCATGCAATTGATCTCTACTTAATACATTTGATTAGAGCCAAGTTAATCAATAACTTAACTCTATTTTCAAAACAAATTATTGATAAATAATCGTGTATTGAACTGAAGTAGTTACAGGACCTGCTGTAGAAGCACCAGTCGCATAGTATTCTGCATAGTAGTCAAGTGCAGCAGTTCCACCATCGACAACATCAACCCACTGAGAGTTAGTTTGCGCACCATTCGCACCAGCCTGCTGAACTAAAATAGGTTGGTTGTTGCTTCCTAACAATTGAACTTGTACGTTTTTAGCACCATTAGCATCTTGGTTATTTAAACGACCAGTGTTGAAATCGACCGTTGCACCAGGTTCGAAATAAGTTGCGACTTTACCTTCTGAACAATCACTTAGATTGATCGTGAACGGTGTACGACCAGCGACTTCACCAGCTGTAGCGAGCGTTTGTTTTGAAACTGTAGGTAGAGTCACAGTAAAGTTTTTGCCTTGTGGCGTTACAATGTCACAAGTCTTATCTGTAACTAAACCGTTGATTGTAATTGTTCCATCAGCTGCATTTGCTTGTGCAATCGTAGCTAATAAAACTGCTGAAAATAATGCGATTTTTTTCATTAGTCTTACTCTAATTCGGGGAATGGTGGGATGTTTAAAAAATGTCGATTGATATGCAAAAAATTGCAAAAGCATGGTATTACATTACAAAATAAGTGTAAATAAAGTCACATTTTGCCATTTTCATTAAAACCATTTCACATTTGTAAATTTATCTTTAACTCTTTATTTATTATTAATTAATTATTCATGTATTTTTTTGTAACTATGAATTTTGAAAAATTTAGCTAAATTACTCTATAAAATTAATAATTTTTAAAATATTTATATATATTAAAGCGATATTATGAAATTTTTGATTTAGACAAATTCTGTCATGATCCCGTCATAATTCTAAATATTCAATATGAGGCAATGAGGCAATATTATTTCGCTCATAAAAAAAGCCCTGACATCTGTCAGGGCTTTTGAATTTGGCGGAAGCGGTGAGATTCGAACTCACGGAGGACTCACACCCTCGTCGGTTTTCAAGACCGGTGCATTAAACCGCTCTGCCACGCTTCCATGTGCGCCATAATACGAAGCTTTTCATATCATGACAAGTAAAAATTACAATCAAACCATTCAAGTGAATATAGTTTCACCAAATGATTCAAATTTATTAAATTTTGGCTGCAATTTCAGCACCTTCACGAATCGCACGCTTAGCGTCAAGCTCAGCAGCAAGCTTTGCACCACCAATAATGTGATATTTCGCTAAAGTTGTTTCAGTCTCTGATGGCATAATCTCTTTAACAGATTCCTGCCCTGCACAAACAACGATAGTATCGACTCGTAATAATTGATCATGCCCACCAACTTCGATCCACAGACCTTCATCACTCACTGATTTATATTGAACGCCACGCAACATTTTCACATGATGTTTTTTTAATTGGGCACGATGAACCCAACCAGAGGTTTTACCTAATCCTATACCCAAAGGCGTTGTCTTACGTTGCAATAAATATATTTCGCGAACTGGATGATCCACTTCAGCAGGTTGTAAACCACCTTCAGAAACATACTGAACATCAGGATCAACTCCCCACTCACGTTTCCATTCTGCCAAAGGTTGTGGCTGTGGCTGATGTTCAGGTTTTAATAAAAACTCTGACACATCAAATCCAATACCACCAGCACCAATTACTGCTACCTTTTGCCCCACAGGCGCACCTCTTAATACTTCTGCATAAGATAAAACTTGTGGTGCATCACTTCCTTCGATCTTCAATGCACGTGGTACAACGCCTGTCGCAACAATCACCTCATCAAAGCCTTCACGCTCAAGCTGTTCACGATTAACTTTAGTATTTAAACGAAGTTCAACCCCAGTGCGCTCAATTTGGACTTTAAAATAGCGAATGGTTTCATGAAACTCTTCTTTCCCAGGAACAACTTTCGCTAAGTTGAATTGTCCCCCTACATCATTAGTGGCTTCAAATAAAGTAACCTGATGACCACGACTGGCAGCAACGGTCGCTGCCGACATTCCAGCTACACCACCACCCACAACAGCTACTTTTTTTGGCTTCTTGGTTTTTAAATAAACCAGTTCAGTTTCATAGGCTGCACGTGGATTCACTAAACATGTTGCACGTTTATTTTTGAAAGTATGATCCAAACAAGCCTGATTACACGCAATACACGTATTGATTTCATCAACACGATTAGTCGCAGTTTTATTCACCCAGAAAGCATCTGCCAATAATGGTCGAGCCATTTGAATCATGTCGGCTTTACCTTCAGCCAAAATAACTTCGGCAGTTTCAGGCATATTGATTCGGTTGGATGCAATCACAGGCACAGACACATGTTTTTTCACCTCTGCGGTATAATCTACAAATGCCGCACGAGGAACAGAGGTTACAATTGTTGGCACACGAGCTTCATGCCAACCAATACCTGTATTCAATAATGTGATACCCGCTTCTTCTAGCGCTTTGGCAACCGTGATCACTTCATTCATTGTATTACCGTCATGAACTAAATCGAGCATAGATAAACGGAAACAAATGATAAATTTTTCGCCAACTTTCGCGCGAATTGCCTTAACAATTTCAACTGCAAAGCGCATACGGTTTTCTATTTCCCCGCCCCATTGGTCTGTACGCTGATTGACATGACGACTCATAAATTGGTTCAGCAAATAGCCTTCTGATCCCATGATTTCGACACCATCATAGCCAGCTTTTTTCGCGATACTTGCTGTAGCCGCATAATCTTGAATCGTATCCAGAATTTGTTTTTCTGACATCTGACGTGGTTTAAATGGTGAGATCGGCGATTTTATTGGGCTTGCAGAAACCACAAATGGTTGATAACCATAACGCCCTGAATGCAAAATTTGCATTAAAATTTTTGCACCATGTTTATGAACTGCATGTGTCACTAATCGGTGTGGGGCAACATCACCTAAGGTATTCATTGTGCCACCAGCTGGAAGCAGCCAGCCCTGACGGTTAGGGGAAATACCACCTGTAATGATGAGACCTACGCCCCCTTTAGCACGCTCACCAAAATATGCTGCTAATTTAGGATAGTTATAAAAACGATCTTCTAGACCGGTATGCATCGATCCCATCACGACACGATTTTTTAGGCTAGTGAAACCAAGATCAAGAGGTTTTAATATATTTGCATAGCGAGTTGTCATGGCAATTCCTTATTTTATGGGCTTTGCAACTTGTTGCATAAAACTATACTTCTTTTTTCATAACTGTTTATGGCAATTTTTTGTCTTTTTCTATAATAAATTACCAACCATGAAATTAGATATTAATATTCAATCACTTATAAAAAATATTTTTCACTAAGTTCTCTTTGAAAAATTGCAATAAAATAAATTGATGCATAAAAATCTTCATAAATGCACTGTATTATTTTCAAGAAGAAATCATGAATTAGATTAAGCACTACCTATTACTTCTGAGTTTCGACGAAATATTGCTACTTATTCTAATATTTTTGCACCACGTATCTTTTTTTAAAAAAAATTACCAATGAAAAGTGCTACAATTGAAGAAATATATTTTTCAGGTTACCAATTTTCTAGGTGCCTATATTCTATCGTTAGGATGAACAATGTCTGATAATGCAACTATCTTACAGAATGTACCTGTAGGCAAAAAAGTTGGTATTGCCTTCTCTGGTGGTCTTGATACTTCTGCAGCTCTATTGTGGATGAAACAAAAAGGTGCTGAACCTTATGCGTATACAGCAAACTTAGGTCAGCCAGATGAAGATGATTACGATGCTATTCCAAAGAAAGCTGAAGCTTATGGCGCTGTTAAAGCACGCTTAGTGGATTGCCGTTTACAACTTGCATTAGAAGGTATTGCAGCAATTCAATGTGGCGCATTCCATATCTCTACAGGTGGTGTACCTTACTTCAATACAACGCCACTTGGTCGTGCAGTCACAGGTACAATGCTTGTTACTGCGATGAAAGAAGATGACG
Source organism: Acinetobacter sp. ANC_7588 (assembly GCF_056783995.1). Lineage (NCBI taxonomy): Bacteria > Pseudomonadati > Pseudomonadota > Gammaproteobacteria > Moraxellales > Moraxellaceae > Acinetobacter > Acinetobacter sp. ANC_7588. The sequence goes on from NZ_JBWYIU010000001.1 coordinate 351,283, forward strand.
TCAACATTTGGGGTGACGGATCTACTTATAAAGGTAACGACATTGAGCGTTTCTACCGTTATGGTCTATTAACGAACCCAGCACTTAAAATTTACAAACCTTGGTTAGACCAAACATTTATCGATGAACTTGGTGGCCGTGCAGAAATGTCACAGTTCCTCATCGACAACGGTTTTGACTATAAAATGTCAAAAGAAAAAGCATACTCAACAGACTCAAACATGCTTGGTGCAACTCACGAAGCGAAAGATCTTGAGTATCTTGATGCTGGTATCAAAATCGTTGAACCAATTATGGGTGTTGCTTTCTGGAAAGAAGACGTTGAAATCGCACCTGAAGAAGTTTCAATCACATTTGAAGAAGGCTTCCCTGTTGCACTTAACGGTCAACGTATTGAAGATCCAGTTGAGTTAATTCTTGAAGCGAACCGTATCGGTGGTCGTCATGGTCTAGGTATGTCTGACCAAATCGAAAACCGTATCATCGAAGCGAAATCTCGTGGTATTTATGAAGCTCCAGGTATGGCACTTCTACACATTGCTTACGAACGTCTTGTAACTGGTATTCATAACGAAGATACCATTGAACAGTACCGCATCAACGGTTTACGTTTAGGTCGTTTACTTTACCAAGGTCGTTGGTTCGACTCTCAAGCGCTTATGCTTCGTGAAACTGCTCAACGTTGGGTTGCTAAAGCAATCACAGGTACTGTGACTTTAGAACTTCGTCGTGGTAACGATTACACTATTATGAACACTGAATCTGAGAACCTTACATACGAAGCTGAACGCTTAACCATGGAAAAAGGTGATTCTGTATTCACTCCAATGGATCGTATTGGTCAATTAACCATGCGTAACCTAGACATTACAGATACTCGCGCTAAGTTAGGAATCTATACTGGTGCAGGTTTACTTGCTGTCGGTACAGGTTCTGCTGTTCCACAACTTAAAGACAAAAACTAAGATTTAGTTTAGTCCTAAAAAAAACCGCGCTTTGAGCGCGGTTTTTTATTTGGTCGTTAAAATCTATCATTGTTCCCTAGATGGATAATGACTCATTCATCTAACGTATGCCTCATTTCCATATTAATCAGCACAAATAGATGTAAAACCCCTTTTATCGGCTTTTGTCGTTATCAATTTCAAGCAATATCGATTATCATCTATGTTATTTTTTCAGTAAGACTTGCCTTGAATACGATCACTTTAATCCAGCCAGATGATTGGCACGCTCATTTAAGAGATGGTTTAGCACTTCAACGTACTGTTCCTGATTTGGCGAAGCAATTTCATCGCGCAATCTGTATGCCGAATACAGTTCCACCTGTAAAAACTGTGGAAGAAGCACATGCTTATCGTGAAAGAATCATGGCGCATGTTCCTGAAAATGTAAAATTCGATCCTCGTATGGTGCTCTACTTTACGGATCATACTTCTCCTGAAGAAGTACAAAAAATTAAAAACTCTCCATATGTAAATGCAATTAAGCTTTACCCTGCTGGAGCAACCACAAATTCTGATAATGGCGTTAGTGATATACGTAAAGTGTATAGCGTCATTGAACAACTTGAAGAACATCAGGTTCCTCTCTTACTCCACGGCGAAGTAACACATCATCATGTTGATATTTTCGATCGTGAAAAACGTTTCTTAGATGAAGTTTTAGCACCGCTGCTTAAACAATTTCCAAAATTGAAATTAGTTTTAGAACATATCACCACAAGCGAAGCTGCACATTTTGTACTTGAGCAAGATCGCAATGTGGCAGCGACGATTACACCACAACATTTGTTATTCAATCGCAATGACATGTTGGTTGGTGGTGTTAAACCGCATTTCTATTGTTTGCCAATTTTAAAACGCCAGACACATCAGCAAACTTTGTTAGAAGTCGCAACAAGTGGCAACCCTAAATTTTTCTTAGGTACTGACAGCGCTCCGCATTCTAAAAATGCGAAAGAAAATGCCTGTGGATGTGCGGGATGCTATAGCGCTCCAACTGCAATTGAATTGTATGCTCAAGCATTCGATCAGGTCGGTAAAATTGAACGTCTTGAAGGTTTCGCTTCATTCTTTGGTGCGGATTTCTATGGTTTACCTCGTAATACTGAAACCATTACATTGATCAAAGAAGATCAAGTGATTCCTGAAAGCCTTGAATATTTAGATGGCGAACAGATCATTCCTCTTTATGCAGGTAAAACAATTCAATGGAGAAAAGTGTGACCACTGAAACATTACCTGTCATCGGTCAACGCTTCCGCGGGTTCCTACCCGTGGTTGTTGACGTGGAAACAGCTGGTTTTAATGCGGATACCGATGCATTGCTTGAAATAGCATGTATTCCAATCATTTACGACGAATCTGGAAAGTTTGTACCTGGTCAAGCGCATCATGCACACATCAATCCATTTGAAGGTGCAAATTTAGATCGTCGCTCACTCGACTTCATTGGAATTGATCCATTTAATCCAATGCGTGTAGCGATGGCAGAAGATGAAAAGTCTGCACTCAAACGTATGTTCAAAGCAATTAACGAGGTACGCAAACAACAACAATGCACACATGCTGTGCTAGTTGGACACAATGCTCATTTTGATCTTGGTTTTTTAAAAGCGGCAATTGCACGTACTGGAACTAAGAATCAAAATCCATTTCATAGTTTCTCGGTTTTTGATACGGTGACTTTGAGTGCTGTGATGTTCGGACAAACTGTTTTGGCTAAATCATGTATTCAAGCTGGCATCGAGTTTGATGGTAAAGAAGCCCACTCTGCTTTGTATGACACACAGAAAACAGCTGAATTATTCTGCTATATTTTAAATAAATTAGCGCCCCATTTACTTGAAACACTCGTTTCAGAGTAAAAATCTTTAAATACCCCAATATTTTAGAAATCTTGATCATCCTGTGGATTGATCTTAATTGAAAAGTATTGGGGCTTTTTGTTCCAATTTTTAACTATCGCTTTTTTATATTATGTTAATCGGAATATAGTATTGATAATTATTCTCATTAATATTGTGAAATAAGTATTATTAAATGATAATCGCTATCGTTTTTATTCTCTCAATGTTAAATCATGTCATTTGTACGCTCAAAATTAAATTTAGCCATTCTTACGATTCTCTCAACTACAGTTTGTGCAAATGAAACAGAAATAAATTCAACAGCTAATGATGATTCAATCAAACTCAATACAATTGTAACGAATGCAACTGAGCAACAAGAAGTTGGAAAAACCCTTTATACGAAGGATGACTTAGACAAGACACCCAATAGTTCTAAGAACATTACTGATTTTTTAAAAGTAAATCCTAATGTGCAATTTGGTAATAATTTTAAAAGTGGCTTACAACAAGGTGAACTTAGCCCAGCCGAAATTAGCATCAATGGCGGTTTACCCTATGAAAATAAATTTCTAATCAATGGGATGAGCATTAACAATAATATTAACCCTGTGGGTGCAACAACATCGAACTCAAATAATGAACTACTCGGCTCTAGTCAAGCTGTTGCAGTCAATGCAGACCTGATTTGTAATATTAAACTCCTTGATAGCAATGTGAGCGCTGAATATGGTGAATTTACTGGCGGTGTAGTGAGCGCAGAAACCTGCGCACCAAAAACTGAGGTAGGCAAAATTCACGGTAATATTACCTATGATTATACATCTGATTCTTGGTCTAAAATCAACTTTCCTGATCCAGAAAGCCAACAGGAATTTGAAACCTCCAACAGTGAAAAAAATCAACCTTTCTTTACTAAACAAGGAGTCAGTGCAACACTGTATGGTAATCTCACAGACCAATTAGGCTTCAATGCTTTTGGCTCTTTTCGACATTCCTTAATTACATTAAAAACGAATTTTATTGAGCCAGCAGAATTAGACCAAACACGTGCTGCGAGCAATTATGGTGTTGAACTCTTCTACACACCTTCAGATAAAACCTCATTAAAAATAGGAACTCAGCTATTTGAAAATAAAGGTGAATACTTCAATGCTACATTTTTAAACTCAGAAAACACGCAAATATCTGATAGCCAAAGTATTTATATCAATTTACAAAATAAATTAAATGCTGTTCGGTTAGAACAACAACTTAATTATCAAACACAAAATAGCTCGCGAGAGGCAGAACAGGATGCGTACGTGTGGGCTCGATCATCAACAAAAAATTGGAATCCGAATTTAAGTACGCAATCTTATGGAAACTATGGTTCATTATCACAAGAAGAAAAAAAACTGGAATACTCAATCAAAGCCTTATTTGAACCAATAAAGTTTGCGAACTCATCACACCAACTCAAAGTGGGTGCAGGTTATGGTCATTATGAAGCGTATTGGGAAAGACCTGAAGTTTCTAATAACTATTACACAACTACTATCGCTTCAAAAAATATTGAAAACTTAAACTGTTACGCTTCTGATGGTCGTCGTTATGATGCTTGTGACGAAGGCAATTCAATTGACGGGCAATATTTAACGCAACGATTTAAATATGATGCAGGACAAATCAATGTACGCCAAGATCGTTGGCATGCATATCTCGAAGATTCAATTTATGTTAATCCATTTATTCAATCTAGTTTAGGCTTAAGAGCTGATTATGATTCACTGACTCAAAATACAAATATTGCACCTCGTAGTTCATTTGTTGTGAAGCCATTTGGCAATGATCAATTATTTATCACGGCTGGTTGGAATCGCTATTATGGTTTAAACGCATTCGCCAACGAATTACAAGATCAACGAGGTCGATTACAGACAAAATTTAAGAGAAATAGTCTTTCTGAAGGTTGGGAACTCGATCCGACGTATATGCCATCCTTCAAATCAAGGTCAGAGCTGGATACGCCGTTTTCAGATGAATCTGTATTTGCTTTTAACACCAATATTTGGAACATCAATACTGGTTTAAAATATGTTCAGCGAGAGAACAAAGACCAATTACGCCAGCAGCAAGGTAATAAGTCTTATAACAACTCAGGAAAATCTGAAGCTGAAATATTAACGTTCTCTTTAAAAAATATTAAACCACTTGTATTTAAAAATTCTGTGCATTATTTAAGCCTAAATGCCGATATGACAGATACAAATCGTAATTTTGATAGCTATGAAAGCAACTACTACACAGGTACATCACAAATTTATTATGATGGCAAACTGATTAATGCTGAAGATAAACCCACTGATAATTTCAATACACCATGGACAGTTAGACTAGATTGGAATATTGGTTTTAATAATATTCCTTTAAATATTAATCATTATCTTAGCTATCGTGCAGGGACACCAGGTATGAAAAAAACCCTGAGTACCAGTAAAACTGAATTTGTCTATGAACTCGATGGTATGAAATATGACACTTACACTGCATATAAAACGAAAAATGCTTTGCATTGGGATATGCGTACTACCTATACAATACCGAGTTCAAAAAATACGCAAACTATTTTTGGTTTAACCATTAATAATGTACTTAACCGTAAAAATGAGTATTTTTCTTCCAATACATCCTCCGTGACACCAACACCAAGTCCTGAAATCGGTCGTCAATTCATTGCAGATGTTACATTTAAGTTCTAACTCATGATTCCCATAGAGCACTTAGGTGCTCTTTTTCATTTATGCCACGTTAAACTTTTGGATTGCATAAAGAAAAAACAATTCAAGACTTGAAAAATATCAATTATCCTCGATATTACATAAAGTAATTCACTCAATCTTAGAATGAGCATATGAACAATCAAAACAAACCTGAAATTATTACGATAGAAGATCAAAGCTTTGGTAGCCATGTAGAACATTGGGCGCTGTTAACTGATGATCCGACTGTTCAGGTTCCAAAATGGTTGAGTGAAGCACTAAATGCACCTGTCATGCCGATGGGGATTTGTGCTGAAGAACAAGATATGGATCCGAATGTTTGGCTAATTCAAGGACCTAAACAACAACCTATCCAATTGGTTCAAGTTATTGCTGTAGAAGACAATAAACCTAAAGCAGTCAAAACAGCCTTCCCTACTTTTGATAGTCCTTATACGTTAAACGCAACGATTGAACGTATCATTACTTGTAAGTCCAACACGCAAGCAGTGTTACAATTAAAAGTCAGTGATAACAGTGTGGTTTATGCTTTTGATAGCTTATACAGCGTGAACCAAATTCAATACCAAAAAAATCAATCTTATAAAGTCCAATTAAATGCGTGGGCTTATGAGCTAGAAAAGGTTGCTGATCAAGAACAAATTGTTGTAGATGATCCAGCTTCAATTAAACACCATCGTGCTTTAAATGAAATTTTGAGTGAACACAATGGTGTAGCGCCAGACAATTTACAGCAGCTGATCGATGCTTGGGAACCTAAATCAGATGCCGATAAAGAACCTGTAACGGTCGATTTTTCGAAAATGGTGGCTTACTTGTACGGTGAAACCATGGGTCAGGAAGATGAGGCCTGGTTCCAAGGAAAAGTGGTTGGCAAGACCCAAATGCAGTTCAACGATCAATTTTATCAACTTTATGATGTAACACTTATTTTGGAAGAAAACCAACCTGCTACACTTATTCGTATCGCGACTAAGGATGAGAATTATAAAAATTTCGAAATTGGTCAATATATTCGTGGAAATATATGGATTCAGGCGAATATTTATGCTAAAAATACATCAAATAAATAGGATTTAACTATAAAGTAATATTTAGGCTCCTAGATGAAAATTATACCGGAACAATCAACAGGCTTAATGGAACAAGCACGCCCTCGTATTCGTGTAGACAAGGGTGCTTACTGTTTCTTTTTCTTAGGTGTTTTCCTCGCTGCTTTTATTTTCCACTTTACCAATCTTATTCCAGCATTTTAATAAATTAGCGTTGATTACTTTCATCTACGTTTTAGACACATAAAAAAGCCTGTCATATGACAGGCTTTTTTACGAACTGATTTTATGCATTACGCTTCGCAAAATCATCCATAAATTTCACAAGTGCTTGTACACCTTCAAGTGGCACTGCATTGTAAATACTCGCACGCATACCACCTACTGAACGATGTCCTGCAAGATTTAACAAATTATTTTCCTCTGCTTCTTTCAGGAATTGCTTTTCAAGTTCAGGCTTCGCCAATGTAAATGGCACATTCATAATTGAACGATATTCTTTCGCAATTGGATTTGCATAGAAGTCACTTGAATCAATATAACCATACAACAATTCAGCTTTTTGTTGGTTCACTTGATGAATTGCTTCTACACCACCCTGTTCAAGCAACCATTCAAATACTAAGCCTGATAAATACCAAGCATAAGTAGAAGGTGTATTCACCATAGAATCGTTCTTCGCTTGCGCTGAATACTTCAAAATGCTCGGAATTTCTTCTTTTGCCTGATCTAATAAATCATCACGAATGATTACCAATGTTAAACCAGCAGGACCAATATTTTTTTGCGCACCCGCGTAAATAAGACCGAATTTTGAAACATCAATTGGTGCCGACAAAATACTAGAAGATAAATCTGCAACCAGTGGTTTATCCGTAGTTGGGATATTTTTAAATTGAATACCACCAATCGTTTCGTTATCTGCATAATGAACATAGGCAGCATCAGCAGATAAATTCCATGTACTTTCATCAGAAATTGCAAGATTACCATCTGCATCTTTAATACCAGCTTCGATCACGTTAATTTCGCCATAACGTTTTGCTTCTTTTAAAGCTTTTTCAGACCAAATGCCAGTATGGATATAATCTGCTTTGTTATTTTTCCCTAATAGATTCAATGGAATCGCAGAGAATTGTAGAGAAGCACCACCCTGTAAGAAAAGCACTTTGTAGTTCTCAGGAATATTCATCAACTTGCGTAAGTCTGCTTCTGCTTTTTCAGCAACAGCGACGTAGTCTGCACTACGATGACTCATTTCCATGATTGATAGGCCCTTACCCTGCCAATCAAGCATCTCAGCTTGAGCTTTTTCTAATACAGCAGTAGGTAATGCAGCAGGACCAGCACAGAAGTTGTACGCGCGCATGATTTTTCCTTTCAGAGTGAAACACAATAAAATGATGGCATTTAACCACAGATAACCATAGCTTGCAGTATATTCAACTTAAATAATTTCAATCTTGTTTTCACACTAAAGCTATTTTTTCAATAAGCTCTACATTTATCAGAGATTTATGTTTACTATATTTTGAGAGACACCGTAGTTAGTAAGTTTAAATCGCTCACTACAACAGCTCTCAATCTGACAAAATTTATTATGACTATTTCGTTGTATTGTCTTTCATTTCAAGCGAACACTTAAAACATCTCACCATACCATTCATAGCTGACTCTTTTAAAATGACTGAGTAATAAAAATCCATCTTTTATATCTTGATCTACAATTTCAACAACCATTTCATTATTTTTATCTTGAACTGCATTATAAAGCGCATCAGTATTTACAGCTGAATGTTTTGTTTATGAACAATATTCCTCAGATTCCCCTCTCTCCTTCATTCAGCTGAAATGAAAGGGTTCACTACATGCTGTTATAAACAGTGCTATTACAATCAGCAAGCTATAATTAAATTTGAGTTTCATTTTTAATTAAAATTCTTTTTTAGACTATTGTTAATTAAAAAAGGACGCTTCAGCGTCCTTTTTTAATTCCTACAAATTATTCATCTGTAGATTTTTCATCGCTATCAGTCGTATCAATTTCTTGAGTATCTACTGATTCATTAGATTCAATTGAAGCCTCTTCACCTTCAACTGATTCTATAAAATCATCTTCCTCAACAGCTTCAATCGCTTCAACACCAACCAATGTCTCGTTTTCACCTAAGCGGATTAAACGTACACCTTGTGCATTACGACCCGTCTGAGCAATTTCAGATGCACGAGTACGTACTAGCGTACCACCATCAGAAATCAGCATAACTTCTTTGCTAACATCGATCGCTACAGCACCGACTAACTCTCCGTTACGATCTGATGTCTTGATCGCAATGACGCCTTTACCACCACGTTTCTTGGTCGGGAAGTCATCCACTGGCGTACGCTTACCGTAACCATTTGCTGAAGCACAAAGCACTTCACCTGTTTCCGGAACAACGACTAATGAAACAATACGGCTTAGGAAATTAGAATCTGTATCTTCATCTTCTGAATCTACATCATTATCTTCAATTTCTTCCGCTTGAGCCAATCCAATGGTGACACGCATACCACGTACACCTTTCGCAGAACGACCCATGGCACGTACATCAGTTTCTGCAAATCGAATCGCTTTACCTTCATTCGAGAACAACATAATTTGTTGTTCACCGTCAGTAATCGCAACACCAATTAAACGGTCATCTCCAGCTAACTCGATTGCACGTAAACCATTTGAACGTACATTAGAGAACTGCTCAAGTTCAACTCGCTTGATCGTACCGTATTCAGTTGCCATAAAGACATAGAAGTTTTTACGTAAGTTTTCTGCAAGCTCAGCAAATTCAACTACTACTTCATCATCAAGATCTGTAGTTGATAATTCAACTCCTAACTCTTTCAGATGTGTACGCAATTCGTCCGATAGATCGTCACCATCTGCTAGATCAGCAAATGATTTTTCTAATGCATCATAGTGTGCAGCAATGATTTCGTTTTGCTGTAATTGAGCTTGATGAGATTTAACAAACTGACGGAAATCGGCTAGACGTTCTTTAAATTTCTTCGGTGCATCAATCACTGGCAGAATAGCAGTAATTGTCTCATTTTCATCTAATGGCAATAAGTTCACCATAGGACGACCTTTTGCACCACGAGAAGCTTGAGGCACTTCAAAAACTTTTAAGCGATAGACTTTGCCGACATTGGTAAAGCATAAAACTGTTGCATGGTTAGATGTCACAATCAAATGTTGAATGTAATCATCTTCTTTCATAGACGTTGCTGATTTACCACGCCCACCACGACGTTGCGCAGCATAATCAGAAAGTGGCTGTGTTTTCGCATAGCCTGATTGAGAAACGGTTAAAACAACTTGTTCTTCTGGAATTAAATCCTCACGAGAGAAATCTACACGAGATTCTACAATCGCAGTACGACGCTCATCACCGTATTGCTGAAGAATAAGTGCAAGCTCTTCACGAATCACATTCATCAACAATTCAAAATCATTAAGAATTGCTGTCAACTCTGCAATTTGTGCCAAAATTTCAGAATATTCTGCATGCAACTTATCTTGTTCTAAACCAGTTAAACGATGCAAACGTAATTCTAAAATTGCACCCACTTGAGTTGGTGAGAGACGATAAATATTGCCAGATAATCCAAACGGTTTATTAGGATCTTCGCCTTCAATTTCATCTGGGCGAACAGAAACTGAACCTGCTTTTTCTAATAAAGCAACTACGCCACCTGCAGACCATTCTCCTGCTTGCAAACGTTCACGTGCTTCTTGCGGATTCGCAGAGGTTTTAATGGTTTCAATGATGGCATCAATATTTGCTAAAGCAACCGTTAAACCTTCCAAGATATGACCACGTTCACGCGCTTTACGTAATTCGAACATCGTACGACGTGTTACAACTTCTTGACGATGGCGAATGAAAGCAGCAATGATGTCCTTTAAATTCATCAGCTTTGGCTGGCCATTATCCAAGCAAACCATATTAATACTGAATGAATTTTGAAGCTGAGTATTTTGGAATAAATTATTGACAATTACTTCAGCGTTTTCACCACGCTTTAAGTCAATTGCAATACGCATCCCTTCTTTATCAGATTCATCGCGTAACTCTGAAATACCTTCGAGCTTCTTCTCTTTCACAAGTTCAGCAATACGTTCAATCGTTTTTGCTTTGTTCACTTGATATGGAATTTCAGTGAATACAATCGTCGTGCGACCTGTTTTTTGGTCTTCTTCTAAATGGTACTTACCACGAATAAATAAACGACCTTTACCAGTACGGTAAGCATCAACAATACCCGATTTACCGTAAATGATACCGCCTGTAGGAAAGTCTGGACCCGAAATATGTTCCATCAATCCTTCAATACTGATATTCGGATTATTGGCATAGGCTAAACACGCATTGACCACTTCAGTCATATTATGCGGCGCCATATTGGTTGCCATACCTACAGCAATACCCGTGACACCATTAATGAGTAAATTTGGCACACGAGTTGGCATAACTTGTGGGATACGCTCTGAACCGTCGTAGTTATCTTCCCACTCTACTGTATCTTTTTCTAAATCAGCTAACAGTTCATGCGTTAATTTACGCATACGCACTTCGGTATAACGCATCGCTGCTGCACTGTCACCATCAACAGAGCCGAAGTTACCCTGACCATCAACCAACTGATAACGTAAACTGAAATCTTGTGCCATACGAACGATTGTTTCGTATACAGCAGAGTCACCATGAGGGTGGTATTTACCGATTACATCACCAACGACACGCGCTGATTTTTTGTAAGCTTTGTTATAATCATTTCCAAGCTCATGCATCGCATAAAGAACACGGCGATGAACTGGCTTTAAACCATCTCTAACGTCTGGTAGTGCACGAGAGACAATGACACTCATAGCATAGTCGAGATATGAGCTCTTCAGTTCATCCTCAATGGCAATCGGTCGAATTTCCGATACGCTCATGCATACTCCTTATTACAAACAGCTTGAAGAAACTGCTCGATTTATATAATCAATCTTGCAAAAAATTAGCCCAAAATCTATGGAGCTAAATTCTAAAACTCAGCCGAAAATTATAGCACAAATCCGTATTTTTGTCCCTAAATTTTATGGATGATCTGTTTAATTTTATTCATAAAAATGACTAAATTTTCAACACAAAATTCTTAAACAGTATTGCCCTAAAATGAATGATAAAAATCACTTTTTTGCTACTTATACATAAAAAAGATCCTCGTAAGGATCTTTATAAATACATGAATATTCTTCAATGATGAAGTTCGCGCTTGTCCGCTTTCATTAAACTAAAAGAAATTGCAAATAAGCTTAAAATCAACGGAAACTCATACAGCTCTTCGAGTAAGCTTTCATTACTATTTTCTGTGAGCAGGAGCATCCCTATAAAGCGATGATGCTCTATCGCATCAGAAACAACGAGCCCAATCACAGCCAAAACCAAGGCCCAAACTGGGATAATAGCTGTCTTAAACTTGTTCACAATCTCTGTGCGTAATTTTTGGTTCAATAGTGGAAAAACCACAGACCCAATCAATACAATTGAGATACCTCGAAAATAGATTTTTGGGACATCAGGGAAATAATCTCGCCCCCAACTGGTACTACGACCAAACAATAAAACCCACCAGCAAACAGCCCAAAGCCAAAACTCTTTCTTACCTTCTCTAAGCTGTAAAGGCTTTATGTAAAAATAGCTAATAACTGCAAAGGACAACAATAAAAGAGCCTGTAAATTTTCAATCAGACGCACGTCTTCCATACCAAACACATTGAAATGGACTTGATTAAATAATGGAAAAATTAAACATGAGACCGCGATTAGAACAAGCGGTAATGTTATTCGGGTGTCGACCAGCAAAACACAAACTCCCTCATTAATACATTGAAAGTATGAATGAGCTTAAAAAATGATGGCGAATCATATCACAATTACAAAAAACATATAAAACGGTAAATTCTGATCCCTTGATGAGAATAATCTATAATTTTGTTTTATGAGATTTTTTTGATGATTAAATATAAAAATGCTCTGACCAAGTAAAATGAAATGAATCATTACTCGATCAGAGCATTAGTACAGCAATGCTGAATTAGATTTTAGAAACTAATTCTGGAACCACTGTATTTAAGTCACCTACTAACCAGTAGTCAGCTACTGCATTAATTGGAGCTTCTTCATCTTTGTTGATCGCAACGATCACCTTAGAATCTTTCATACCTGCCAAGTGCTGAATCGCACCAGAGATACCTACAGCAATATAAAGGTCTGGCGCAACGATTTTACCCGTTTGACCAACTTGCATATCGTTTGGAACGAAACCAGCATCTACTGCTGCACGAGATGCACCTTGAGCTGCACCAAGCTTATCAGCTAATGGATCAAGTACTTTATGGTAGTTCTCACCAGAACCTACACCACGTCCACCAGATACAACAATGCGAGCTGCTGTTAATTCTGGACGTTCTGATTTTACGATTTCTTCAGATACGAACTTAGAAATACCCGCATCACCAGTAGAAGTTGCAGCTTCAACCGCAGCAGATCCACCTTCAGCAGCAACTGCATCAAACGCTGTACCACGAACTGTACCAACAACAACTGATTCACCAGACTCTACAGTTGCAATCGCGTTACCAGCATAGATTGGACGCTTGAAAGTTTTAGGACTATCAACTGCAATAATGTCAGTAATCATACTTACATCAAGAAGTGCTGCAGCACGTGGAAGTACGTTTTTGCCCGTCGTTGTAGACGCCGCAAGAATGTGTGAATAACCTGTACCAATTGAAGCAACAAGCTTCGCTACATTTTCAGCCAATTGGTTTGCATATGCAGCATCGTCAGCTAAAAGAACTTTGCTTACACCAGCAGCTTTAGCGGCTTCATCAGCAACTGCTTGAGCGCCTGAACCAGCAACTAATACAGTGATATCACCACCGATTTTTTGAGCCGCAGCTACAACGTTTAAAGTTGCACCGTTAAGTGCTTTGTTGTCGTGCTCAGCGATTACTAAAATACTCATGATTTTTATCCTTCTGTATTAGATCACTTTCGCTTCATTTTTTAGTTTTTCAACAAGCTCATCAACAGACTTCACTTGAACACCAGCTTTACGTTCAGCAGGCGCTTCAACTTTAACAGTCTTAAGCTTAGTTGCAGGATTAACACCAAAATCTGCAGGAGATTTAGTATCAAGCGGTTTCTTACGTGCTTTCATGATGTTTGGTAGAGCAGCATAACGTGGCTCATTCAAACGTAAGTCAGTCGTAATGATCGCTGGAAGTGCTAGTTCAACAGTTTGTAAACCACCGTCGATTTCACGAGTCACTTGTACTTTATCGCCTTCAACTTTAACTTCTGAAGCAAATGTACCTTGACCAGCACCAAGTAATGCACCAAGCATCTGACCAACTTGGTTAGAGTCGTCATCAATTGCTTGTTTACCAAGAAGGATAAGTTGTGGCTGTTCAGCGTCTACAACGCCTTTAAGAATCTTCGCAACTTCTAAAGCACCAAGTTGGCTGTCATCAGCTTCAACTAGGATACCGCGGTCTGCACCAAGCGCCATTGCAGAACGGATTTGTTCTTGCGCTTCTTTAGGACCAATAGAAACAACAACGATTTCTGAAACAGTTCCTTTTTCTTTTAAGCGAACCGCTTCTTCCACTGCGATTTCACAGAATGGGTTAATTGACATTTTAACGTTAGTAAGGTCAACCCCACTATTGTCCGGCTTTACGCGAACTTTAACGTTGGCATCAACCACACGTTTTACAGCAACAAGAGCCTTCATGTAATCCTCGGCTGTTTTAACAGAAGTAAATATTCAGAAAAGTTATAATAACTCTTCATTTAAAATTTTTAGGTGTCCTATCTTGCAATGTGTTTGGCATTTCGGTCAAGTCACAATTCACAAAACTGCTGTAAAAAAGCGTAATTTTCGTTGAACGGAGCGTTCACAAAATTATTTTGTTAATAAATTTGTCAGCTTTTCAATATTTTTTGTAAAAAATTAAACTTTGATTTTTAATATTTTTTTAATTTATTAACTACATCAGTTGAATTGATGCTGTAGACTCTTATTTTACGTTGAAAAGCGTTGGCGTGAGTCACCAAATTTGAGGTAAAAAATGTCATAACAGACAGCAAAAATTACAATAACAGCTATTCTTTTTGAGTATAATTTAACCAAAGTTAAATCTATTTGAATAGAAAGCGCAAACATTAGTTTGCGCTTTTTTAATGTTAATTCACAATGAGCCATGTTGCTGCCAATGAAAGCATCACTCCCGAACCACCATCAATCCATTTTTGACGTTTTTCATTTATCCCTGTTTTCTGTGTCAAAAATGCAAATACAAAACTCAATGATGAATAAATAATTAAGCATAATCCAATGAAGATTAGGGATAAGACAATCCCCTGTCCCATAATCGAAGAGGTATGCTGGTTAAGAAATTGAGGCAAAATCGCAAAATAAATAAGCATACCTTTAGGATTAAGTAAGGATGTTATAAAACCGCGTCGAATCGGACTAATGACCTGACTTTGTTTAATTTCAATATTTTTGTGATTAAGCGCAGATCGAATCAAATTAAATGCCAAATAAAGCAAATAACAGATTCCTAACCATTTGATCGTTTCAAAAATAATAGGGAAAGAAATAATGATAGCCGCAATACCCACAACGACTAAAAAAGAATGGACGAAATAACCCAAACACACCCCTAAAGTCGCCATAACGCCTGCTTTCGCATTTTTACCCATTACCTGTGACAGAATAAATAACATATCCGGACCAGGCGTAAAAATAAGAGGGATAACTGTCAAAGCAAATAACCAATAGGTAGACATTTTCTTTCTTCCATCATTAATGAAAATGAAAAAAAAGTATCTTCGAATTTACATAAAATAGGATTTCAAATATTCTATTTATTCTTTAATTTTTAGAATTTAATTCTAATATATGAAAATAATATCTAAATCAATTTCAGTTAAATTAGATCGTATCGATAAAAGTATCATTCATGAACTTCAAACCAACGGTCGAATTCAAAATAATGATTTAGCCAAAGAGATTGGCTTATCACCATCCTCTTGTTTAAGACGCGTAAAAATTCTCGAAGATGCTGGAGTCATCCAGCAATACACAACCATTGTTGATCCTCAAAAAATCGGATTACAACTTATTCTATTTTCGCGTATTTGGTTGGTGGGACAAGACGCTGAAACCATCGATACTTTTATTGAAGCGATGAAAGAACTCCCTCAAGTCATGGAGTGCTATATTATTTTGGGCGAATGTGATGCGATGTTAAAAGTTGTCGTACCTGATTTGGAGAACTATCGTAAATTTCAGTCAGAACACTTAACCAAAAAAAATGGGATTACCAGTGTGAAAACGGATTTACCCAGTCAAATCATTAAACAAAGCTATCAACTGCCCCTGCAATCAATTTAATACCATTAAGCAATCGATCCGACTGACTTTTCAGATCGGACCGATTATCCATTTTGATCAAGTTAAAAAGTTAAATGTTCAATGCTTTAAGTTTTTTCAACCTCGATTTTTTCATTCAAAATTTTTTCTAGAAGTACATGCTGATCCACTGATTCACTCAATTTAGGATCACAAATTTTGAGTCTCCGTTTCAGCTCTTCCTGCAAATACAATTGATCCTCAAGTTCCAATTCAGTTTGACTAAGTTGCTGAGCTAAATGCCGAATCACACCTTCAAATCGTTGATTTTGCTTCAATATAACGTATGCATAACCCAATACAAGCCCTTTGAAAATTTCCTGATAAGGCTTGCCACGTTGAAAATTGTATGCCAATGAAGATAGTACCCGCTCACCAAAACCTAACTTACGATATGGGTCTCGTGCCACTCGATCACATGGGTCTTTATAAGCCGTCTCACAAGAGTCGATAAAACTCTTCGCCAACAATTCTAAATTTTCTTTTCGATGTGGTAGTAGATCCTTTAATCCAACTTTAACCTCATGGAGTACTGCCAACATAAATTTAGAAATTTGCTCATCAGACAGTGCAATCCCGATCGTTTCATACTGTCGAAAACTTGCAGCCCATGCTGTCATTGCATGCACACCATTCCACATGCGATTTTTGATTAACTGTATCTCTTCAATCTCTTCAACCAGAATCATTTGGCGCATTTTTGCCAATAAAGGGCTATTATTTTCTACATAAAGTGGCATATCTGTTTCGGCATGAAATAAGATTAATTCTAGATTCTGTAGAATATGCGCCGATTTGAATTTTTCGTATAGATCGTCAATATACTGAGTAGCCAATTGTTCTTGTTCAGCATTTAAACGCGTCCCTTCATCCACATCCGTCACGTCTAAATCATGCTCATCCTGCACATGTCTAAAAATATTGTATTTGATTTTTAACTGTCTAAATAGTTTTTGATCTGTAATTTTCGCTACCATTCGATTGACTACTGTATCGCAAAAATAGTGCTGCGACATGATGATATTGACTGTCTTCGCATCCGTAATTTCATGCAAAGCACTACAAATTTGTTGTTCAATTAATGATTTTGCGCCTACTTTGTTTAAAACAATTAAAACTGTTAGAGGATTCAACTGTTCTTCAAAATGGATATAACGCGCATACAACCCTTGAGCAATGGTTTTAGCCTCTTGCTCGATTGCCTTTTCAGGTAAACACAGTGCAATTAAACTTGATTCAATATACATGTGCTGCATCATTTCAATATTTGATGCATCTATGACGGTTATATTGTCTATTCGCTCGTCATGAGAGTGTTGCCCATAACGAATACTGTAACCACCAAAAGTATTCACACTATTTCTATAGAGTGAATTCCGCGTTGAAGCATAGATTTGTTTTGGTCGAGTATATCCATCCCAATGAGACAATACTTGGGCAATATAGCCACCACCTATTGCCCCAAAACCATGTATCCCCACGACATGCTGATTTAAAGTCTGAGGAAAAGAGTCAAATAGAGCAGGCATTTTTAATTTTGGTGTAAATTGATTCAAATCTTCCAGAAAATCATGCATGCTTTCGTAAAAGAAATTCGCTTTTTCGAGCATGGTTGAATTAGGTTCTTTGATATCTTGAAGTAATACCGTTAATCCACCCGCTTCAAACGCCGACATCATTCCATTTTCTGAGTCTTCAAACATTAAACATAAAGTTGGATCAATGTTCAGTTGCTCAGCAGCTTTTAAGAAAATTTCTGGGTGTGGTTTTCCATTAGCAACCTCATCTCCGCATACGATAATGTCGAAAAACTTATATACATTGGCATTGATTAAATACTCTTCAGCTATTTCACGTCGACTCGAAGTTGCTACTGCCATTTTCAGATTGGACTTTCTTAAACGTTCAAGAACTTGCATGAGTCCAAATTTAATCGGCACTCCGTATTTTCTTACATGCTCAAGTTCTAGCTGATCTGCTCGCTTTCTAATTTCCGCATACGGTACTTCTTGACCATATTGCTGATTTGCCAGTTTTTCGGCACTACGAGCACTTAAACCCAAACAAGATAATAAATAGGCGTCTGTAAATTCGACACCAATGAGTTCTAATGATGCTTGCTTCAACGTTTGAAAACGAAGTCTCTCCGTATCAAACATTGTGCCATCCATATCAAAAATGGCGGCATGGATATTATTTTCATGAAATTTAATCATTTACCCCTCTCCAAAAAAATTCAAAATTATTAGACAAGTGTAAAGAATTTGACTGAATCGAATGAGCAGAATAAATATATGAAACAAAATTGAACGTTATTTAATCAATAATTTTATCTTTATGTATTGAGTTGTTGGAAACGGGTAAATTTAATTTTCTATAAAGTAACAGAGCTAAAATTATTAGCCCTGTTTTTTAAATGATTTTTTTCAAACTTGATTGAGCGCCGCCAAGTAATCACGATGGACGTGACTCAATTCAATAATAGGATATTGTTCTAGTTCAAAAATTTTCCAAACTTCAATAAAGTCTTCTTTCAAATCAACTCCTTGATCTGCAATAGGTCTTTCTTGCCATTGCTGATCAGAAATCCACAAATAAGTCTTAGATGCTATTGGATCAATCGCTTGGATTTTTCCTTCAGTATTAATACCCTGCACATAGGCATTGTTGGGGAGAGCGGCCTCAATCATCGGTAAATTGATTTCCACAAAATGTTTCACCTGACGTAAACCATAACCTGCAAAAATGTCTTTTTGTGCTGAAGAGAGTTGCTGATACTTTTGATCAATATTGTCAATCATGGCTTGACCTAATCATTCCTGCAAAATATTTTTTAATTTGTATACAACTTAAATCCATCTATTAAAGTTATACCTTAAAAATCGTATTAAAAAAATTCAATTCGAAAAATTTAAGCTAAAGTTCAAGGGAAAATTATTTTTAAAAGCGCAGCTTTCAAAAGCTCAATCCCAACAATACATTATTTTTCAAATAATTTTATTCGCATTAAATTAACGCATTTTATTTATATCAATGGTTATTAGCTATTTTCTGGAGCATAAAACTGTAAATTTCATTCATTTTTAGAGTGGCACATTCATTGCTTAACCAGTTTGAACTTAATCTGGGGAATGCACATGATCACATTTAAAAAAACTCTGCTTGTTGTCACGATAGCAACTTTCTTAACAGCCTGTGGTGACAATGAAAGTAGCACAAATAATTCTAACACGCCGCCTCCTGTCCCGTTTAATCCTGTAGAAGCAACCATTAGTGATTTGCATAACTCGATTTTAAGCAAAGGTTCATCTTGTGTTGATGTTGTGCAAGGATATTTAAATCGTATATCAGCTTACGATCGACAAGGTCCAGAGCTCAATAGCATTATTTCTTTAAACCCAAATGCACTTAAAGAAGCAGAAGTGCTCGACCAACAATTTGCAAAAAATTCGAAACTTTCAGGACCTCTTCACTGTGTCACTGTACTCGCTAAAGACAATATTGATGCTGTAGATATGGCGAACACAGCAGGTTCTGTAGCATTAAAAGATAATTTTCCACATGATGATGCCTATATCATAAAAAATATCAAAGAAAATGGCGGAATCATTTTAGGAAAAGCCAATCTTGATGAGTTCGCTTTCGGCTTTGGTGGAAAATCAACTCTAGGTGATCAAACTAAAAATGTGTATGACTTAAGTAAAGGCCCAGGTGGTTCATCATCAGGAACTGGCGCTGCCATATCTGCAAGTTTTGCAATGGTGGGAATAGGAACTGATACGGGAGGGTCAATTCGTGTGCCTTCATCAGTACAGGGTCTTGTCGGTTTACGACCATCTTTACGTCTTTTGAGCCAAGATGGAATTATTCCACTGGCACCAACTCAAGATACTGCTGGACCAATGTGTAGACAAGCTATTGACTGTGCAAAATTAATGGATGCAATGATCGGATTTGATAGCTCATTAAGTTCAAATCAACGTAGTGAATTTGCACGTACTTCTCCTCTTCTAAAATCAGAGTCTGCTTACCGCGAATTGATTAATCAACCGAATAGCTACGTTCCTCATGACACTGTAAGTCTTGTAGGAAAGCGTATTGGTATAGTACAAGCACTTTACCCTTCCGAAGGTTCAACCACTCAACAGAAAGAAGACTACAATCTCGTTAAAGAAGCAATGGATAACGCAATTACTAAACTTGAAGAGGCAGGAGCGACTGTAGAAATAGTTACAATAAGCGATCTAAATACAATTTTGACACGTTATTCGAGTCTTTCAAGTGCTGAATTTAAAATATCACTTACAGAATATCTAAAGACCACAAGAAGTATTTACCAATCGTATGAAGATTTACTCGCTAGTGAACTAATGATCCGTAACTTCAGCGGCTATAATTCTGATCCAACAAGTGCATCATATATTGAGAATTATGAGCGCAACACCACTGAAAGAAGTCCTTTCGTGCGCTTACGCATGAATAGCGCTTTAAATAATGTTGAACTAGATGGTACTCGTAAAGGCTTACAATACGACGCTTTAGCCTACCCTTCTATTACTGGGTTTGCTGGCAATTTAGGAAGTAGCCCGACCACAGGTACAAATAATCGCCTAAGTCCGTTTAGTGGTTTTCCTGCATTATCTATGCCTGCTAAATCAGTGAACTCAAGTCGCAGTAGTTATCCTATGAATGTTAACATCGAGTTTATTGCTCGTGAATTTGATGAGCCGACTTTATTTGAAATCGCAGTCGCATTCCAAAAAGTGAATCCCGCACGTATGATACCTATACACACACCAGCACTTTAAACAGATAACTTTATCATTCAGTACAGTATTAAGTATATTCAATATACTTAATACTGAGGATTAAGATTTTTGGGCTCTAGGATGAGCTTTATCATAGACTTGAGCCAAACGATCAAAATCTAACTGAGTATAAATTTGTGTCGTAGATAGATTACTATGACCTAGCATTTCTTGAACTGCTCGTAAATCACCACTGTTTGAAAGCAGATGACTAGCAAAACAGTGTCGCAATAAATGAGGGTGTAAATCCACATTTACGCCCGCTCTCTGTGCTTGCAATTTGACTCGATTTTCAATCTGTCGATTCGTCAATCGATTCCCTTTTTTAGTAATAAAAACTGGGGAATCTAACTCAATTTCCCCACACCAGATACGATGGACTTTAAGCCATTCGATTAAACTCGTTTTCGCTTTCAAACCAAAAGGAACAACCCGAGTTTTATTTCCCTTACCCGTAATTCGAAGTAATTGTCGTTTAAAATCGATATCTCGAATATTCAATCCTTGTACTTCAGCTAATCGTAAACCACTTGAATAAAGCAACTCCAAAATAGCTTTATCTCTTAACCACAAGAGATGATCTTGATAGGATTCAGGTGCAGGTTGATCCAAGATTTGCTGAATCGTTTCGACATCAACCATACCCGGCAAAGGCCTTGGCTGTCTTTTTAACTTAAAATCATGAATGGGATTATTCGATACATATTTCCCTTCCACAGCCCATTTCATGAATTGACGAATGGCTGTTAAATGACGTTGTAAGCTTGCACTGTTGAGTTGATGTTGTTCAACCTTATAAGCCATATATTCTCGTAAATCAGATGCTTCAACTTGATTTAATTCAATTTTCTTTTCATAACAAAAGTCAATAAAACCAGACACATCACGGAAATACGCCTCAAGCGTATGCTCAGATTGATTTTGAATCTTTCTCTCTTTCAACCACATTGACAGCAATTGCATTGCGCCATATTGCATTTGGCTTTCTCTCTATTGAATCGATGTCTAATCATCAATACTCGTGGGCATTCCAACAAATCATAAAGTAAAAAGCCCTGAATTTCAGGGCTTTTTACTCAGGAAATAAGTTTTATTGAAAATAACGTAGATCCAAACGACCTTCATAAACCGTTGCAGTTGGACCAGTCATCCAAACTACATCTCCCTCTTTCCATTCAATCAGCAATTTACCGCCGGCAAGTTCGATTTCCACATTGCTAGACAATAAACCACGGCGCATACCTGAGACAGCAGCAGCACATGCACCTGTACCACAAGCCAATGTTTCTCCCACACCACGTTCAAAAACTCGTAATCGAGCATGTTTTTCATCAACGATCTGCATAAATCCAGCATTTACACGCTCAGGAAAACGTTCGTGAGATTCCACTTGAGGGCCTATTTTAGCAACATCAGCAGTTAACACGTCTGGCACAATGGTCACTGCATGCGGATTTCCCATATTGACCACATCGATGCTGATCGTCTCATTATCCGCTAAAGCTAAATCATATAAAGCAGCAGGCGCTTCTGCTAAAAATGGGATTTGGTTCGGTAAGAACTTCGGATACCCCATATTCACACGAACCCATCCATTCGCACCCAACTCAGGCTCGACAATCCCCGCCTTTGTTTGCACTTTGAATTTAGTTTTATTGGTTAAATGACGATCATGAACAAATTTGGCAAAACAACGAACGCCATTGCCGCATTGCTCAACTTCAGAACCATCCGCATTAAAAATGCGATATTTGAAATCAACGTTTGGATGATCTGGTGTTTCAACAACTAATAACTGATCAAAACCGATGCCAAAATTACGGTCAGCCAACCGGCGAATCATGACAGGATCTAGATAAGCACGTTGGCTGATTAAATCAACCACCATGAAGTCATTACCTAGACCATGCATTTTAGTAAATTCTAGCAACATCTATTGTCTCCTTAAGGCAATAAGGACTCACGTTCCCACAGAGACTCAATCGTTTCACGTTGACGAATTAAGTGTGCTTGATCACCGTCAACCATCACCTCTGCTGCACGACCTCGGCTGTTGTAATTTGAACTCATCACAAAACCATAAGCACCTGCACCCAAAACAGCTAAATGATCGTTCGCTTGAATCGCAAGTTCACGCTCTTTACCGATGAAGTCACCTGTTTCACAGATCGCACCAACCACATCCCAAACTTTTTTCTCAGTTTTCGAATTTTGATTAACCTCTTGGATATCCATCCAAGCTTCGTACAAAGAAGGACGAATCAAGTCATTCATTGCTGCATCAACAATTGCAAAATTGCGATGATTGGTTGGTTTTAAAAGATCAACTTTCGTCACCAATACGCCAGCATTCGCCGAAATACTACGCCCTGGCTCCATATACACTTTAAGTCCAAGTTTTTCTAATGCAGGACGTAAAGCATTTGCATATTCTTCAACTGTCGGTGGAACTTCATCTTTATAAGTCACACCAAGACCACCACCAATATCAATATGTTTGAGGTTGATCCCTAATTTTTTCAATGCTTCAATCATGTTCATGACACGATCAAGTGCATCAACAAAAGGTTGAGTTTCAGTCAATTGTGAACCAATATGACAATCAATTCCTACGATATCTAAGTGACTTAAACTTGCTGCATACTGATAAGTTTCATATACCGAATCAGAAGGAATACCAAATTTATTTTCTTTAAGACCAGTCGAGATATATGGATGTGTTTTGGCATCAACATCTGGATTTACCCGAAGTGAAATTGGAGCTTTTACATTAAGTTCTGCTGCAACTTTTTGAATACGGTCAAGCTCTGCATATGATTCCACATTAAAACAAGCAATACCCACTTCTAATGCTTGACGAATGTCAGCTTCAGACTTGCCCAAACCAGAGAAGACTATTTTAGAAGCGTCACCACCTGCGCGTAAAACACGTGCTAATTCACCACCAGTCACGATATCAAACCCGCAACCAAGTTTCGCCAACACATTTAGAACAGCGATATTTGAGTTTGACTTCACTGCAAAACAAATTTGGTGATCGATAAAATTAAAAGCACGATCCATATCCAAATAATGTTTTTCAAAAGTTGCTTTTGAATAAACATAAAGTGGTGTACCAAATTGCTGAGCAAGTTGATCCAATGAACATTGTTCTGCGTGCAAAACCCCTTGAATGCGAGGGAAACTCATGGATGTATCCTTTCTAAATTGCGCTGGAGAAAAAAAATAAATGAATATTAATCTTGAGTAGGTACAGCATCTGCTTTAGGTTCAGCTTGATCCTGACTTGGGCGATCACTGTTTTTATAAATTAAATATTGTGCTCGCTTGTCATAGTTTGGATCACTGGGTAGTTGTAATGCACCAGTCTGACCACATCCAGCCAAAATTGAAACAACGGCTGCACTGATAACTCCGATCAAAATACGCATACCTACACCTATCAGTAAAATTTATAGAAGTATACCTTGATCATCTAATTCACCAAAGTATTTAACGCAACAGAAATAAAAAAACGCCAGTTTTTACTGACGTTTCTTTTGACTTAAATTGCAAATCATTTATAAGTTTTTATTTTTTCTTATAAAAACCAAAATAACCAATGATCAGAATAACAAACCAAATCGGGCTCACCATCAATGCACGGCGAGTATCATCTTCTAAAGCCAATACTCCAATCATACCAATAAAGAATATAGCAACAATCGCACATGTCACCAATCCACCTGGTAGTTTAAATTTCGATTTGGCATGAAGTTCTGGGCGTGTTTTGTAATAGACCACATAACTCCAAATGATCATCAACCATACACAAATAAATAAAATGGTGGAAAGTGTTGTCGCTAAAGTAAATGCTTCCACCGTATTCGGTACGAAGTATTGCAGTGCTGCCCCTAGTAACAAACATACTGCTGAGAAATACAAGGCATTCGCTGGCACAGCTCGCTTATTCAGTCTTCCAAACGCTTCAGGTGCTTGAGTTTCGCGCGATAAGCCAAACAGCATGCGGCTGGTTGAGAATACACCACTGTTCATCGATGACATCACTGAAGACAATACAACCAAATTCATAATAATAGCAGCGGCTGCAATACCTGCTTGACTAAACAAGTTTACAAATGGGGAAATATTCGGATCAATCGTATTCCATGGTGTAACCGACATCACCACCAGCAACGATAAAACATAGAAAATAATGATTCGAATAGGAATCGAATTGACAGCTTTCGGCAAATTCGTTTCAGGATCTTTAGTTTCAGCTGCGGTTGTACCCACCAGTTCTACACCCACAAAAGCAAAAATTGCGATTTGGAAGCCTGCCAAGAAACCGATTGCACCTGTTGGGAAGATCCCGCCGTGTGACCAAATATTACTGAATGCTGCGATTTCACCTGATGTAGAAGTGAAACCTGTAAATATCATCCAAAAGCCAACGCCAATTAAAACCACAATTGCGATAATCTTGATTAAAGCAAACCAGAATTCTAATTCACCAAACAGTTTCACCGTAACAAGATTCAATCCCATGATAAATACGATTGCAGCGATGCTAATCATTACCCCTTCTTCAGGGCTAAAAGGCATCCCATTATTGAAGAACTGAAGGTAATAAATGATCGCCGATAAATCTGCAATACCAATGGTGATCCAACACAGCCAGTAGGTCCAGCCCACAAAGTAACCTGCCCATGGTCCAATTAAATCCGTGGCGAAATCAATAAAAGACTTATATTGCAAATTTGAAAGCAACAATTCGCCTAGTGCTCGCATCACTAAAAAAACCATGAAACCGATGATCATGTAAATTACAAGGATTGAAGGACCAGCTAGGCTAATTGTTTTCCCAGAGCCCATGAACAAACCTGTTCCAATTGCGCCTCCAATTGCAATTAACTGCAAATGTCGATTGGATAGACTTCGTTGTAATTCACCATTTTGCTGAGGCGAATTTATATTTTGATCTGACATTTTCAAATTCACCAAATATATTAATCGGCACAACTTAACTGAAAAAAATCAGATTTCAAAAAGAAAATTAGCACGATCAATATTTTCTAATTAGTTTAAAGTATTAATTCATTTTTCTTATATATCGCCAAAATGAACATTTATTCATCATATTTATTTATCTTATTTTGAGTAAAATATTGAAAATCTTGTTGTTATATGTAAAAAATATAAGTGCAAAAAATAATCAAAAGGAATGATGTGTTTGATCGCACAAAAGTATGGCATATCCCTTGCTTGATCATGCATGTAAAAAACAATCAGGAAAATAAGAAGGTAATTTATGCAAGAAATACAATCAATCATGGAAACACTCAGCGGCTTAGTCTGGGGACCTTATATGCTGGTGCTGATTGTTGGGACAGGTGTTTTCTTAACATTCCGTCTACTTTTTTGGCAATTCAGGATGCTTCCATTGGCATTTAAACAAGTGTTCGGGAAACACCCCGATAAAAAAGACTCGGGAGATATCTCACAATTTGCCTCACTCATGACTGCACTTTCAGCCACGATTGGTACAGGTAATATCGCAGGGGTAGCGACTGCTTGTGTACTGGGTGGTCCGGGTGCTGTATTCTGGATGTGGATGACTGCATTTTTCGGTATGGCAACCAAATACGGTGAAGGTGTTTTGGCGGTCAAATACCGTGTAAAAAATGAAAAAGGAGAAATGTCTGGTGGTCCAATGTACTACATTGAACGAGGACTTGGCGCGAAATGGAAGTGGCTCGCAGTCCTCTTCGCATTATTTGGTACATTAGCATCCTTTGGTATTGGTAGCTCAGTTCAATCAAACACAGTGGCACTAGCAGTAGAAAATAGTTTGGGTATAAGCACGCTCACCACTGCCATCATTATTACAATTTTCTCTGCATTGGTGATTTTAGGTGGTATTAAGTCTATTTCCAAAGCATCCTCAATTATTGTTCCAGTCATGGCTCTAGGCTATGTCATTGGCGGGCTAATTATTATTTTCAATAACCTTGAATTAGTTGTTCCTGCTTTAAAAATGATCTTTACCTATGCATTCACAGGTGAAGCGGCAGCAGGTGGTGCGATTGGTGCAGCGATTCGTTACGGTGTTGCCCGTGGTGTATTCTCAAACGAAGCAGGTATGGGTTCAGCGCCAATTGCAGCGGCAGCAGCAAAAACTGATCACCCTGCCCGTCAAGGCCTAGTTTCAATGACAGGTACATTCATTGATACAATTATTGTGTGCTCAATTACGGGTATTGTTCTTGTTATGGGTTTCATCATGGCAGGACAAAGTTTCGGTGATCAAACTGGGGCTGTTTTGACCATTAGTGTTTTTGACAAATTACTACCAGGATTTGGGGGCTGGGTTGTTACGTTCGGAATCATCTTTTTTGCTTATTCAACTATTTTAGGTTGGAGTTATTACGGCGAAAAATGTTGCACCTATTTACTGGGTGAAAAGTCAGTATTTATTTATCGTCTCATTTATATTGCTTCAGTATTTGTAGGCTGTGTCGTCACACTTGATTTAGTTTGGCTTTTCGCAGACACCTTCAATGGTTTAATGGCAGCACCCAACTTAATTGCCTTATTGTTACTTTCTGGAGTTATTGCAAAAGAATCTAAAGATTTTATTGAACGACGAAAATCTGGTGAGCTTTATTAAACAAATTAATAGAATCAAACCCCCAAAAAGCCTCATTGATGAGGCTTTTTTTGTCTTTTCACGAAAATTTCTGATCGTTCAAATTTTGTTTTTCCTCTTGATCCTTTGCAATTTCTTCCGCAACCTCCAAGCTCAACACAAAAAATAGAACATGTTCAATTTTCATATTGCCCTGTTCATCTTCAAGATAATTTTTAACCAGCTGATACTGGTTATTTTGCTCATCAAAAGGAATATCTAGATATAGGTCACCCAGATAGCTGTCAATTTCATCCTCACCAGACAAACCTAAACATGGCACAAATTCAATTTCATGTTGTTCAAGCCATGCAATCACATGATCTCGAATACTTTCTTCCTCATTCTGATCATCCGTGTAATTCTCAAAATGAATAAACAGCACATCACGCTGTATTTCGCGTGCGATGGCATCAATATGTTGAGCGTACAAACGCATATCAAATAACTCAGTCGATTTTTGATATGAGTATAAATCAATTCATGATTGCTTTAATTTAATATCTAGTTAAAGCACACGTCATGACTTGTCTTATTGTTTTAAAATTTGATCAATATTTTTTTGTTTTCGTAACCTTTACTCAGTATGCTCAGTATATAGAAAATCAAAAAACCTATATTAAGTTATGGCTAAAGCAAAAAGTGTATATCGCTGTGAACAATGTGGCGCAGATCATCCTAAATGGGCAGGTCAATGCTCAGAATGCGGAGAATGGAACAGTTTAGTTGAAGTCACTATTGCCCCTGCGATTACGCATCGTGCAAATCCAAAAATTGCAGGTGGTTATGCTGGTCAAGCAGCATCAATCACTACATTGAATCAAGTTTCAGTTTCTCACGAAACACGTTTAGCAACAGGGATTGGAGAATTTGATCGCGTTTTAGGCGGAGGGCTTGTTACTGGTTCAGTTGTACTGATCGGTGGTGACCCTGGTATTGGTAAATCAACAATTCTTTTGCAGACGGCAACCCATATGGCTGCCGCGAAAAGTTCCGCCCTATATGTCACTGGTGAGGAATCTTTATCTCAAGTTGCATTACGTGCCAATCGTTTGGATCTTCCAACTGATCAATTAAAAGTGATGGCTGAGACGTGCGTAGAGCGTATTTGCGAAGTATTAGCGCATGAACGACCTGCTGTCGCGATCTTAGACTCGATTCAAACTTTATACACTGAAACTTTACAGTCTGCGCCAGGCGGCGTTTCTCAAATTCGAGAATCTGCAGCCCTTCTGACACGTTTTGCGAAGAACAGCGGAACAGCTTTATTTATTGTGGGTCATGTGACCAAAGAAGGTGCTTTAGCTGGCCCTCGTGTTTTAGAACACATGGTCGATTGCGTACTTTATTTTGAAGGTCAATCTGATTCACGTTATCGAATGATTCGAGCTGTTAAAAATCGTTTTGGTGCAGTCAATGAACTCGGTGTTTTTGGGATGACTGATAAAGGGCTTAGAGAGGTTGCCAATCCCTCAGCCATCTTTCTTAGCCGATATGATGAAGCGATTCCTGGTTCTATCGTCATGATTAGTCGAGAAGGTACACGTCCACTCTTAGTTGAAGTGCAAGCCCTAGTAGATGACGCGCATGGTCAACCTCGCCGTGTTGCATTGGGTCTTGAGCAAAACCGTTTGAATATGCTACTCGCCGTCATGCACCGTCATGGTGGTGTTCAAACTTCTGGTCAAGACGTATATGTGAATGTTGTTGGTGGCTTAAAAATTACTGAAACAGGTTCAGATCTCGCCGTCTTATTGGCCTGTGCTTCAAGTTTGAGAGCAAAAGCACTCCCTCAGCAATTGGCTGTATTTGGCGAAGTGGGATTATCGGGAGAGATTCGTCCCGTACCTAACGGGCAGGAACGGTTGAAGGAAGCAATTAAGCACGGGTTTAAATATATTATAGTCCCTAGAGCGAATGCACCTCAAAAGGATATTCCTGGTGTTCGCATTATCGCCGTTGCCCGTCTACATGAAGCTTTAACTGAAGCGATGAGCTTAGCGGATGAACATTAATTCAGCTGATCAATTTATTTAACTATACACTGTGTATGAATACTGAAAAAAATTGAGGTTTAAGTTGAAATTTAAGCCAAAAGACTGCATAAATACAGTGTGAAATTAACTTTTTAAAATAGGAATTTTAGATGGAAGTACGACAGCGTAGTTTAGTTGCGGGTATTTTAATGGCGACACTCATGGTAGCGCCTTTTGCAGAAGCAAAACGTGCTGGTGGTGGTAAAAGCCATGGTATGAGCCGTTCTGCTGCTCCAACCCAATCATATCAGCAACCACGTCAAGCTACTCCTGCCCAACAACCTGCTGCTCCAGCGACTGCGCCTCAAAAGTCTGGTCCTGGTGTGGGTGGTATGGTCGCTGCTGGTGTTGCTGGTGCTGCAATTGGTGCAGTCGCAGCAAATGCTTTAGCAGATGATGATACTGTTCCAGCGAGTCAAGCAGAAGTTGCTGCACAACCTGAGGAAGAAGGTGGTATCCCAAGTTGGGTATGGTTGTTGATTATTGCTGCTGCTGCGTTCTTCATCTTCCGTAAATTCGGAGCAAAAAAAAAATTAGCGGCTAACAACCCTTATGCACCAAACAGTTCAGGTCCACAATCTGCACCGTTTGGTCAAACTGCTGCACCTCGCCCTTCAGTGTCTAATGACAATACCAATATTTTTGGTCAATCTGTGGGCGGTGGCACAGCTGCATCTCAAGCGCCATTTGGTCAAGCACCACAAGCTCCTTTTGGTGCAGCAACAATGTCTAGTGGAAGTCAGCTACCTGACGGAACTGAACCAGCGGCTTTCTTACGCATTGCACGCCAACGCTTCAACCATATTCAATCAATGAATACGGCAAGTAATATTGCTGAGATTCAACGTTATTTGACGCCTGATCTTTATCAATCGATGTATAACGATATCATGGCTAACCAAGATCAAGACGTAGCTGAGTTTTCAAATCTGAATGCTATGGTTGTTGATTCTGCGACTGAAAATGGTCAATACGTTGTCAGCGTTCGTTTCACGGGTACGGTAAGTGAAGACTTAAATAGCCTTCCACAACCGTTTGCTGAAGTTTGGCATTTCGTTAAACCAGCAGGTTCTAGTCAAGATTGGTTGGTTGCGGGTATTCAACAGGAAAGCTAATTTTATTCTCAAAAAAAGCCAGTGAACCACTGGCTTTTTTTGTTTCGTACACTGTTTAATCCTTCTTGAGTGAATTCAATTTTGCATGTGTTAAAACCCTATCTCACCGTCACTTAGGAATGCATGACCGTATTTAATTATTAAATAGCAGATTTATTCAGATTCATTCAAAGGTATGAAACAATATAGAATCTAAGAATTATAAAAAAGCCCCATATTACTGGGGCTTGTTAATTTAACGACGAGGTAATGGAATATACTGGCTATTACGATCGCTGGTTTCAGCTGGTCGTTCACCAATAACCACTTCAGTATTGATGCTCTTACCTTCACGTAAAATCTCAATTTTTGCAGAGGTATTCGGTGATTGCATTGCAACATAATTAATCAATTGTGATGGATTGTTGATCTCCTGATCATTTACTTTCATGATCCGATCACCGACTTTAATCTTAGCTTTATCTGCAGGACCAGACTCATAGACGCTGCTCACAATTACACCCTTCTCACGAGGTTGTAATACATCGGGTTGCGTCGGATTCGCCAAACCAATACCTAGCCACCCTCGAATTACTCTGCCTTCTTTTAATATTGAATTCAGAACTTGCTGGCAGACTTTAGCAGGAATAGCAAAACCAATTCCTAAAGAACCACCCGATTGCGAGAAAATTGCAGTATTAATCCCAATCAAATTACCT
Source organism: Acinetobacter sp. ANC_7588 (assembly GCF_056783995.1). Lineage (NCBI taxonomy): Bacteria > Pseudomonadati > Pseudomonadota > Gammaproteobacteria > Moraxellales > Moraxellaceae > Acinetobacter > Acinetobacter sp. ANC_7588. The sequence goes on from NZ_JBWYIU010000001.1 coordinate 382,785, forward strand.
GCAACATCAATGAGTGCTCCCCCAGAATTACCTGGATTAATAGCAGCATCGGTTTGAATAAAATCTTCATAGAAATTTATACCCAATCCCGAACGTTCTGTCGCAGATATGATCCCTTGCGTAACTGTTTGCCCCACGCCAAATGGATTACCAATTGCGAGTACAACATCTCCAACTTCATTTCCACTCAGTTTGAAAGGAAGCACTGGCAGTTTGTCCATTTCGATTTTAATGACTGCTAAATCCGTATCAGGATCTGTTCCAATTACTTTGGCTTCTGCTCGACGACCATCATACAAAGCCACAACAATCTGGTCAGCCTGTGCAATCACATGATTATTAGTCAGAATATAACCATCAGGTCGAACAATCACCCCCGAACCCAAACTATTTTCATTTGGTTCTTGTCCAAAACGTTCAGGTAATTGACCACCAAAAAATTCTCTAAAAACAGGATCATTTAAAATCGGATGATCCACTTTTTTTACAGTTTGTGTTGTAAAAATATTAACGACTGCAGGTGCTGCGACCTTTACCGCAGCATTGTATGACACTACTCCCCCAGAACGTGTCGTATCCACCAAAGGTTCTACTTTTTCAGCTGGCATTTTATATCCATCAGCTGCTATTTGAGGCTTTGGTTGATTTAGTTTTTGCCATGTGACAAAACTAATAATGACAATAATGAGTAACACCCATGGTAACCATGTAAAGGACCGGCGCACTTTAATATCCTCTGAGAATTTTAATTTATTGATGACAAAAGTATTTTATGACTGCATATTGTAATCAAAAAAAATTTATATACCTAAAATTGTGAAAATAGTTTTGTTCGGCTTTAGTTAATATTAAAAATATGATTTGATCTTTATATTTTCACAGACTTAAGAACATTATGGCAAAGCTAAACGACATTATCCAATGGTGTGATCAGACCCTAAAGGCCAATGAATTTAAAGATTACGCTCCCAATGGTCTGCAAATCGAAGGTAAAACAGAAGTAAAGCGAATTGTTTGTGCTGTATCGGCTTCTCAATCAGCTATTAATGCTGCAATCGAGCTGCAAGCTGATGTTTTATTGGTTCACCATGGCTATTTTTGGAAAGGTGAGCCATCTCCGATTACAGGAATGCGTGGCAAGCGAATTAAATCACTCATTCAACATGATATTTCACTATTAGCTTATCATTTACCTCTCGATAGCCACCCTAGCTTGGGAAATAATGCTGCGATAGCAGATTTACTTCATCTTGATCAAATTGAAGCACTTGATCCGAGTGAACGTCATCCCATTGGAAATATCGGCTATTTAAAAAATGCAATGACACCAGATGAGTTCAAAGCTTTTGTGTCACAACAACTTAATTATGATGCGATACATTTGATGGCTGATAAACCAAGTATTCAAAAAGTTGGATTTTGTACTGGCGGTGCTCAAGACTTTATCACTAAAGCTGCCGAACAAAATTGCGATGCTTATATTTCAGGTGAAGTTAGTGAGCGTACCTTTTATCAAGCTTTAGAATTAGATGTGCATTATTACGCATGTGGACATCATGCGACTGAACGTTATGGTGTTCAACGACTAGGTCAAGCAATTTGTGAACAATTTGGTCTTGAATATCATTACGTTGAACTCAATAATCCTATTTAAATTGATTTAACCACGCGTTTTAAATTGGAGTGAGCTTATACGTATTAATTCACGCTTTATTCTGTATTCTTATTTATAAGTAATGCGCAAAATATGGTGAGAATCTATTACAATAAGTGCACTTCGATGTAAAACCCAGCACAATGCAAGGAACTTAAAACATGACAACGATTACTTTACCAGCTCTTCCGTACGGTTACGAAGATCTTGCTCCACACATCAGCAAAGAAACTTTAGAATACCACCACGACAAACACCACAATACTTATGTTGTTAATTTAAACAACCTAATTGCAGGTACTGATCTTGAAGGTAAAACGCTTGAAGAAATCATCAAAGCTTCTGCTGGTGATGCTTCTAAAGCGGGTATCTTCAACAACGCAGCACAAGTTTGGAACCACACATTCTACTGGAACTGTATGGCTAAAAACGGTGGTGGTAAAGCGACTGGTGCTTTAGCTGCTAAAATTGACGAAGCTTTCGGTTCTTACGAAAAATTTGCTGAAGAGTTTGCTGCTGCTGCTACAACTCAATTCGGTTCAGGTTGGGCTTGGTTAGTTGCTGATGAAGTAAATGGTAAACTTTCTATCATGAAAACTTCAAATGCTGATACTCCACTTGCTCATGGTAAAGTAGCTGTATTAACGATCGATGTTTGGGAACATGCTTACTACATCGACTTCCGTAACGCTCGTCCTAAGTATATTTCTACTTTCTTAGAAAGCTTAGTGAACTGGGATTACGCTAACGCGAAATATGCTGGTCAAGAAGCTGGCGTAGAAAAATAAGATTTAACCGTCTTATTACGTTTAAAAAACCATCCTTTTAGGATGGTTTTTTTGTTATTTACATCAATTTGAGTATTAATAAATCAAACTATTCATTTCTTTACAATAATTGGTTGACGACTAGTAATTTCAACCCTAAAATGCGCATCAGATTCTCCAATAGCTCAGTCGGTAGAGCGACGGACTGTTAATCCGCAGGTCCCTGGTTCGAGCCCAGGTTGGAGAGCCAATCTAATCTCCCATAGCTCAGTCGGTAGAGCGACGGACTGTTAATCCGCAGGTCCCTGGTTCGAGCCCAGGTGGGAGAGCCAAGATTCTAAAAACCCAAGCATAATGACTTGGGTTTTTTTATGCCTAAATTTTTGATTTGCTATAGAATTATTCTAATTTTATAAAAAAGTCTAAAAATGAATACACCTTGGCTTAAATCACTGATTTTCTGGTCTCTACTTGTTGGCAGTCTCATCTTTATATTTCAATGCACTCAGAAATCTGAACATAATAAAGTAGCCCCTGCACTTATGTATGAACGTTTGTATCACTGTACTTCGGAATTATCCTCTGAGCACGCACTCCTGATCAAAAAAATTCAAAATGAGTTAAATGTGGAATCATCACAACAGACCATGATGGAACTCATGAGTTTATGTCGTAAAGCAAACCCACTGAAAAGCAAAGCAGAGTATGTCCATTTATTAAAAAAGCTATAGATCGTTTCACTTAGATTAAATTTAAATCAATTGATTCATATTTCTAATATTTTTCAATGTTAAGGCTTGACCTCTCTTCATTTGACTCATAGAATGCGTACCAGATTCTCCAATAGCTCAGTCGGTAGAGCGACGGACTGTTAATCCGCAGGTCCCTGGTTCGAGCCCAGGTTGGAGAGCCAAGATTCTAAAAACCCACTCAATCGAGTGGGTTTTTTCTTATATGTGCTTTTATTTACGAATTCCTGTGTTTCAATCCAGTCAAATTACTTTCTTAATTATTGGTGTTATTGCAACCCTTGCCCTGCTCACCATTATCTTTCAACAATTATTTAAAAAGCCACAACGCTTTTACCCCAAACGCATTATTACCGCATTTGAAAGTAAAATGTTTTTTAGATTAAAAGAGAGTTTTCCGCAATACCATGTGCTTGCTCAAGTCGCTTTTAGCGCTTTAATCACAAACCCCAGTCTAAAGATTCGAGCTAAATTTAATCGAAAAGTGACTGACTTTGTCTTACTGGATGATCAGCTTAAAGTTATCGCCATTATCGAACTCGATGATCCAAGTCATCTTGGTAAGGAACAAGAAGATGCCGAACGCGATCAAATGTTTTATGAAGCAGGATATCGAGTATTTCGCTATAACGATATCCCCAGTATTCAAAGTCTCAGAAAAGACATTCTTGCTAAAAAATAATTAATTCAAAGGCTCTGCAACAGATGAAACATTCTGCTCAAGTTGCTCTTGTTTTTCTCTAGCTTCAATTCGCGCGGCCTGTTCTGCACGTAAACGATCGTACTCAGCTTTGTTTTTTGCATCACTCTTTACTGCAAAAAAAGCGATCGCAATGATAAGCAACGGGATAAGGGGACCAAGACTTGCCAATAAAATAAATTTAGTGGTGAATTTCTTTTTTGATGAAGTCATCAACAAAACCTGTGTTATTGAGTCCGAGGCAATATAACAGAATAAAGTCATAGAAAAAACTTTAGCTTTAAGTGTCAACCAGGATGCAACACCCTAGCTGACATAGTCACGTTTAGCGCACCGGTAAATACGATTTAATAAAATCAACAACCTCTTCATTTTTCTCAACAATCGCTTGTGTATGCGATGCTCCTGCCACAATATCTAATACAATTGGAGGTTGAGTCCCCAATCCATTTAACTGATTTACTAATTGTTGTGTTACTTGATATGGGACAGCGGTGTCATTTTCACCTTGAACCACATAAACCGGTTTCATGAGTTTTTGAGTTCCAGGCTGATTATTACTTAAAAAACTACTCACCACTGGATCATTTTCAAAGCCAACCTTTAACCCAGGATAGTCCATTACTTTTTGTGTTGAATTTGATTCAAAATAAGTCTTAATGTCTTTTCTAAACTCATCAATTAATGGCATCAAGCATAGGCCATTTTCACCAGTCGACCCCTCAGATTTCTCTGCCACAGCTTGAGACCTAGATTGGAATATCGTTGCTAATGAAAATCTAGGTTCATATGCTTTAATCCCTACGCCTGTATAAGCAGCATAAGCTAATAGCTCTGAATAAATAGCGATTGCCAAATCTCTATTTTGACTTTCTATAGCTGAAATGGCATTTGGTGCGACTTGGGTAATAATGTAACCCAAACTGGATGCTGGAGCAGTCGCTACAGCCCCTTTGTAATACGGATCATTATTGGCATATTGTGCAATTCCTAATGATGCATGACCACCTTGGGATTGGCCGACAGACATCCAAGATTTATTTAATCGTGATGGATATGCTTGGTGAACTGACTTTATTGCATGAATCGCAGATTGTGCAGCACTAGATAGATGAAGATAAGGATGAATCCCTTTAACCCCCAAACCTTCATAATCAGGGGCTACAATGACATAACCTTCTTTAAGAAGGCTGTTCGCTAAAATTTCAAAATTCGAATTAAGTAAATTATTGCTTGGTGCACATTCGTCTCCAACACCAGTTGTTCCATGTGCCCATACCACCACTGGCCATCCTGCTGCTGGCTGAGCAGTCTTAGGAAACATGACCATTGCTGTAGCCTCAGTTTTCTGACCCAGAACATTCGGCATTAAATAAGTCATAATTTGGATTTTGGAAGCTTGCTCTAGACTATCTTTTTGATAAGCTTTCTCAGCAACAAACACTTTTTCTTGAAAAATATTTTTATCATCATCACTATTACAAGCCGTTAAGAGTAATGCTGCCGTACAGCACATTGCGATAACCGTTTTTTTAATTGTACTCTTCATAATTCTTTCCATTCATTATTATCACTCTCCATGAGTACTTTTAATTAAACATAAAAAAAAGCATCCGACTAGGATGCTTAATTAGTTTATTTTTATTTAATGTTAAGATTAAATTAATGCAATAAAAATCCCCATAAAGATCATCACCCCTACCCATCGGTTATGTCTAAATGCCCAGAAGCACCATTGCGGATCTTTATCACGTGTTTTGGTCCATTGATAGATGAAATCACCTACCACGAGCACTAATGCGATTAATCCAAAAGGGACAAGTATGTGTTCAAGCCATAGTGCAGTACCAATTAAAATAACACTCATCGCCTGCAATAAACTGATAATTTTAATATCATTTTTTCCAAACAAAATAGCCGTCGACTTAACCCCAATCTTTAAATCATATTCGCGATCCGTAATTGCATATTGAGTATCATAAGCCACAGTCCAAGCCAAATTACCGAAATAAAGTAGCCAACACGTCCAATCCAAAGGCTTACCCATTGCAGTAAATGACATCGGTATACCCCATGAGAATGCCATCCCCAGTACCACTTGAGGTAAATGCGTATAGCGCTTCATAAATGGATAGATGAAAGCAAGTACCAGCCCAATTAAAGCACAATAAAAAGTTTCAATAGGCAGGAAAAACAATGTACAAGCACTTGCAGCAACGAGTGCGATAAACACCCAAACTGCTTCTTTTGCCGAAATCACACCTGTGGCTAATGGACGATTTTTAGTTCTTTCTACGTGTGCATCCACTTTACGATCAGCAAAATCATTAATGGCACATCCCGCTGCACGCATAAATATAGTGCCACATACGATGGCAAGCAGTGTCACTACATCAGGTATTCCACCAGCTGCAATCCACAGCGCCCATAAGGTGGGCCACAGGACTAACTCAGTACCAATTGGCTTATCGAAACGACATAAATAGTAATAAGCGCTTAAACGCTCGCGCCAGGTGATTGCTTGTGCGGTTGCCATAAAGTCTAGCTCAATGAGTTTTTATAAAACGTTCAAATGCTGGTAAAAATGTTTCTTGGACAATAAATTTACAGCCATGCCAAGTATAACAGCTCTGTCTGGTCCATCCATCCTCAAGTAAGATCACGCGACGTTGGCATTGCGGTTCTGTGCGTTGGAACAGGAATCGACCTATAGGCTGATTTCCAATATGTTGAAAGAGACGTGCTTTTTTTTGAAGGCTGGTAATTGGAAAAATAGATTTCGCTTTTACCCAAGGTTCGCAATCAGAACCAAATAAATGAGTCTCTCTAACCCAAGAAGTATGCTGATGTGATACACCCATCCAGCTAGCATCATTAAAGTTTAAACGTTTAAATCGCTCTTGGATTCGTTGAACTTTAAATATTCCATCAGCTAAATCTGTCAGTTGTTGGGTAAGTGAGCCTGAGGCGTACAACCATTTTTTTAACTCAGGACACATTAATTTTTCCTGATGATTAAATTGACGGCTTTCAAGCATATTTCAGACTACCATTATTTTATACTCTCAAGTGTACCCAAGCTTTAGAACTAATGCACCAAACCTATGGTTTAGTTTAAGACATCACCCTCACACATTGCATACTGCACTCCCCCAAAAAATGCTATAAACATTCATTCGTAAACAACTTCATTAAACATGCTTAAATTTAGCTTGTACTTATTTATATCACTGTTATTTCTTTCCCAAGCTCATGCTCGTCAATTAGCACTGAGTTTTGATGATGGATTAAATCCAACTATTGATCCTACTGCTCCACACATTAATCAACAAATACTAGCGCATTTAAAAAACAAAAATATTCAATCTATCATTTTCCCAAGTTACATCAAAATCGGTGACAATGCGGGTAAAGACATAATACGTCAATGGGATAAACACGGACACATTGTTGGCAATCACAGTGCTTTTCACGAAAATTTAAATAAACCTGAAGTTTTGGCGAAAGACTACATCAAGAGCATTAGAATTAATGAATTAGTTTTTCGTGATTTAAAAAACTATAGGAAAATTTTTAGATATCCCTATCTCAAAGAAGGCAATAATATTGCGAAAAGAGATCAAGTCCAAAACTGGTTAAGACAAAATCATTACCAGCATGGTGGTGTCAGTATTGATGCAAGTGACTGGTTTTATAATCAAAAATATCTAGCGTATCTAAAAGCAGGAAAAACGTCACACATTAAAAGATTGAAGCGTGCTTATATTGATCATCTTCTTGATCGAGCTGAATATTATGACTCACTCGCATTGCAAACCCTTCAACACTCTCCTCAACATGTATTGTTACTCCATACGAATGCGATTAATAGACAGTTTCTAGGCGAGATCATTCTAGCCTTAGAAAGCAAAGGTTGGAAAATAATCAATGCAACAGATACTTATACTAATCCACTATATAAGAATTTCAGCGCTAATATCCCCGCTGGAGAGAGTATTATATGGTCTATCGCCAAGAGCCAAAATATTGAAAATTTAAGATATCCTGCTGAGGATGCACCTTATGAGCGTGAAAACTTACTCAAATATGACTTGGATGATCACAAGGAATAAATCTTATTTTTTAGGCGCAGACACACACATTCAAGCACTGTCTGATTTTGCAATCACTTCAAATTTACCTTGTGCTGTTTTTACTAAAATAAAACCTTCGGCACTGATATAAAATTCATTTGGATAATCAAATTGTAAAGCCAAATCAGGATTTCTCAGTTCAAGAAATTGTGCCTGTTTATAGCCTTCCATGGTTCTGCCAACTTCCAAATAGGTCACTTCAGAAAAATTGAGCTTAAATCCTTTTTCGTGGTCACTTGGATCATTCCAAGGAAAAAATCCCGTGTGCTTTTTACGTGGCTTTGCCATGAAATATTTCTCATATTTGACTACATTTATTTTAACTCAAAACACAAAAAAACCCGCGCATTGCGCGGGTTTTTTACAGCGAAATTCGTGAACGAATTACAGGCTGTAGTACATATCAAATTCAACTGGGTGAGTTGTCGTATTAAGACGACGAACTTCTTCAGTTTTAAGCTCAATGTAAGCATCAAGCATTTCTTTAGTGAATACGCCACCTTTAAGAAGGTAATCGTGATCCGCTTGAAGAGCTTCTAAAGCCATATCCAAGCTGTGTGCAACTGTAGGAATTTTTGCTTCTTCTTCAGGAGGTAGATCATACAAATTCTTGTCTGAAGCTTCACCTGGATGAATCTTGTTTTGAATACCGTCGATACCCGCCATTAACAATGCAGCAAAACCTAAGTACGGGTTCATCATTGGATCTGGGAAACGTGCTTCAATACGTTTACCTTTCGGGCTAGAAACGTATGGAATACGGATAGAAGCTGAACGGTTACGCGCTGAGTAAGCAAGCATAATTGGCGCTTCATAATGTGGCACTAAACGCTTATACGAGTTTGTAGAAGGGTTAGTAATCGCATTTAATGAGCGTGCGTGCTTGATGATACCGCCAATGAAATACAATGCCATTTCTGAAAGGCCTGCATATTCATCACCAGCAAACAAGTTCTTGCCGTCTTTAGAAATTGACATATGAACGTGCATACCAGAACCGTTATCACCAACCATTGGTTTAGGCATAAACGTTGCAGTTTTAGCATATTGATGAGCAACGTTCCAAACAGCATATTTAAACTGTTGTACTTCATCAGCTTTACGAACCATTGTGTTGAAGCTCACACCAATTTCTAATTGGCATGATGCAACTTCATGGTGATGTACTTCTACACGACCTGGCCCCATGATGTCTTCAATTTTCGCACACATTTCTGCACGCATATCGTGGTGAGAATCAACTGGAGGCACTGGGAAGTAACCACCTTTAACGCGTGGACGGTGGCCTGAGTTACCTGATTCGTAAGAATTACCTGTAGACCAAGCAGCTTCTTCAGCGATTAATGTATGGCGAGCACCAGACATATCAATGTCCCATTTAACTTCGTCAAATACGAAGAATTCTGGTTCTGGACCAAAGAAAGCAGTATCACCAATACCAGTAGATTTTAAATATTCTTCTGCACGGCGAGCAATTGAACGTGGGTCACGGTCATAACCTTGACCAGTAGATGGCTCAATAACATCACAAGTCACCACTACAGTTGGCTCTGCAAAAAACGGGTCGATAAAACCTGTTTCAGCATCTGGACGTAAGATCATGTCAGACGCTTCGATACCTTTCCAACCAGCAATTGAAGAACCGTCGAACATTTTACCATCTTCAAAAGTATCTTCATCGATAGTATCTGCTGGGTAAGTAACATGTTGTTCTTTACCCTTAGTGTCCGTAAAACGGAAGTCTACCCATTTTGCGCCACTTTCTTGGATGAGTTGTAGGACCTTGTTCGCCATGCTCATTTTGCTCCGATGATTTTTTGTTGCACATTTAGTGCGTGTTAGTAGTTGGTAGTTTTAAAGCAATTACCGTACCAACTTTTAAAAGCAAAGCTAAAATCTTGAAATCCTTATCAGATTAACAGCTTTATTCACTTTGCTTTGCGACTATTATACTGTGCTTAAAACTAAATGCACCATATTCAGGCACAGTTCATCGCAATAAAAAATATTTATTTACAACCTGTATCAAAATGGTGCATCTCAGAGCATGATCGTTTAATTATTAAACTTAAAGTCAAGTTTATTCAGGGATTTAATTACCTAATTTACCAAACGATATATTTTATAAATTTTTATAAATTAGAAAAATGGATCAAATTTTCAGACACATGCGTTTAACACATTGTTTTATATATCATTAAATAAAAAATTTTAATATTTTATTTTTATTTGAAAGACAAATAATCCAACTCAATCATAACTTTATTAATACACATCGAGCCATGATATATCTAAATTTTGTGCATCATATTAGTTCAGTAAAATTAAATATCTTAGATAAATGATGTAAAAGTGAACGACCGCGAGACTAAATCTTATAAATTATAAATTTACTGAGTGCATTTTGTTTGTTTGTTTTTAAAACAAATCTTATTCATCAAACAGAATGATTAAAAAAACTTATGAGTAACACGTATGAGCTTTTAGATTCAGATCAATATTTCATTTATTAGCGCTCTTCACCTAGAACCATTCATTCACACATTAATTTGATTTAAGTGATCAATATTGCTGATGTTTTCAACCCCAAAATTTAACCTGCGCTGATAAAAGAATCTGCTATGATAACTGCCACTTAATCGCTTTGAGTTACTAGACAAGGATGCAGTCAACACTCTGTGATGCATCTTATCAACGTGAATAACAAAGCTAAATTAAGTTAAATTATAAATTTCAAGAGGTTAAGCTTAAAATGCTTCTGATGATCGACAACTATGACTCTTTTACCTACAACATCGTCCAATATTTTGGCGAGTTAAATCAGGAAGTAAAAGTGGTCCGTAATGATGCCGTGACTTTGGAGGATATTGAGCGATGGCAACCAAAATATCTCGTCATTGGACCTGGTCCCTGCTCTCCCTCTGAGGCAGGTATTTCAATCCCAACGATTCAACACTTTTCAGGCAAGATTCCACTGCTTGGGGTGTGCTTAGGTCACCAAAGTATCGGGCAAGCATTTGGTGGAGATATTGTTCGTGCAAAAAAAGTAATGCACGGGCGTTTATCTGACATGTACCACTCTGATCAAGGGATCTTTAGCAATCTACCCTCTCCATTCTCAGCGACTCGCTATCACTCTTTAGTCATTGATCAAGCGACTTTACCTGAATGTTTAGAGGTGACGTGTTGGACCAATGAAGAAGATGGTTCTATGGAAGAAATTATGGGTGTGAAACATAAAACCCTTCCCGTTGAAGGTGTTCAGTTCCATCCAGAATCGATACTCAGCCAACATGGCCACAAAATTTTCCAAAACTTCTTAGAAATTTATGCGTAAGAGCAAGACATGAATATTCAACAAGCATTAAACAACATTACGAAAAATATTGAATTAACACAGCCTCAAATGGAAGCTGTTATGCGCACCATTATGGATGGTGAAGCGACTGATGCACAAATCGGTGCATTAATGATGGGTTTACGTTTAAAAGGCGAAAGTATTGACGAAATTACTGCTGCTGCACGCGTGATGCGTGAATATGCGATCAAGATTGATGTCAGTGATCTTCCATACTTAGTCGATATTGTTGGCACGGGTGGTGATGGACAAAACCTGTTTAATGTATCAACTGCATCAAGTTTTGTAATTGCAGCTGCAGGTGCAACGATTGCCAAACACGGTGGCCGAGGTGTGTCATCAAAATCAGGCTCGTCAGATCTATTAGAACAAGCTGGTATTAATCTCGACCTAAATATGGCACAGACTGAACGCTGTATCCGCGATTTGGGTGTGGGTTTTCTCTTTGCTCCAAACCATCATAAAGCAATGAAGTATGCAGCAGGTCCTCGTAAAGAATTGGGCTTCAGAAGCATTTTCAACTTACTTGGCCCGCTTACGAATCCGGCTGGTGTAAAGCGCTTTGTAATTGGCGTGTTCTCAACAGAACTATGTCGACCTATTGCTGAAGTTCTTAAGCAACTTGGTGCTGAGCACGTCATGGTTGTTCACTCTAAAGATGGGCTAGATGAAATCAGTCTTGCTTCATCCACCTATGTTGCTGAGTTAAAAAATGGTGAAATTACTGAATGGGAAATCCTCCCTGAGGATGTAGAGATTGAGTCTCAAACATTGACGCATTTATCTGTTGATAGCTCTGCTGAAAGTTTGGCACTGATCAAAGATGCACTAGGTAAGAAAAAATCACCGAAAGGTGAAAAAGCGGCCAGTATGATTGCATTAAATGCTGGTGCTGGTATTTATGTCTCAGGTTTAACTTCGAGTTATAAACAAGGTGTGGCATTAGCACATGACATCATTTATGGTGGTCAGGCACTTGAAAAGATGGATGTGCTTTCTGAATTCACAAAAACAATAAAACATTATGAAGCTTAATTAAGTCAGGACATTCTTATGTTAGATATCGCGAATACTATTCTTGGCAAAATTGTTGACCGTAAACAAGAAGAGTTTGCTGCACGATTAAAACAACGTAGTTATAAGGACGTCGAAGAACTCGCTCAAGCCGCTAGCCCTGTTCGCGGTTTTGCTCAAGCACTACAGCACAAACGTCCTGCTGTCATTGCTGAAATCAAAAAAGCATCTCCATCTAAAGGCATTATTCGAGAAAACTTCAATCCTGCTGAAATAGCTGAACAGTATCAATCAGCGGGTGCAGCTTGTTTATCAGTACTTACAGATATTGATTTCTTCCAAGGTGCCGATGAGAACATTCATATTGCTCGCTCTCACTGTGATTTGCCTGCACTAAGAAAAGATTTCTTAATCGATCCTTATGGTGTGATTGAAGCTCGTGCATTGCATGCAGACTGTATCCTTCTCATTGTTGCATGTCTTTCAGATCAACAACTTGAGGAAATGTCGAAAACTGCATTTGAACATCATTTAGATGTACTGGTTGAAGTGCATGATGAATATGAACTAGAACGTGCTCTCAAATTATCAGATCGTTGTTTATTAGGCGTTAATAATCGTAATTTAAAAACTTTCGATGTTGATTTGAACACATCAATTCGTCTAAAAAAACAACTTGCACCATCTCGTTTATTAGTGACGGAAAGCGGCATTGCAACCTCAGCTGATGTCACCATGATGCAAGAAAATGACATTCACACTTTCCTTGTGGGTGAAAGTTTTATGAAACAGCCTCGTCCTGATCATGCCTTTACCGCATTGTTTGGCGAACCGCAGAATATTTGACTCTAATATTCTGCGGTAAATTGTTCGACTAAAAATAATTCAATCTCATAAGAATGGATTTCCGAATCCATTCTTGCCTCCATTAATGCCAACAACAATAGCTAGAACAAATTCAAAATAAATTAGATTAATAATCAATCTCTTTTTTTTGCTTTATCCCTTAAGTTATCTCCAATTCATCCAACACCTTAAAATCAACTTAAATACTTCTCACTACAAAGTTGAGGGATTTTCGGATTATAATCACATTCATTCCTCTTCCACTTTAAAGTCACAAGCACGTTATGAGTAAACATGATTCTTCTTTATCAAAAGATCAATTTAATTTACTGAAACAGTTTAAGAAACAAATCAGTAATCCTGCTCCTCGTGTTGAAGCTCCTAAACCTATTAAAAAGACGGTTGAACAAGAGCATGAGGAAGATTTAGAACTCTTTCGTCAGCAAATGCAAGGTGTTCAAAAAATTGATCATGGCAATATTGCAAAAATTGAGAAACCAGTAAAAAAGAAATTGGATGCTCAAACCTTAGCAAAACGTGCTGCTGCTGAAGGTCCAATGCATACTGATGAAACTGTGATGTCTGATACTCAAGCCATGCTCAATCCAGTTGGCAGTCAGGCTAGTCTCAGTTATCGAATTGCGACCTTACAACATAAAGTATTTGAAGATCTGAAAGCTGGAAATTTACGTTGGTTTGAAGCAGTTGATTTGCATGGCTGTACCGTAGAAGAAGCACGTTCAGCTGTATTGCAAATTATTCAGATGGCGAAAGAGCAAAATCAAAACGTCATTAAAATTGTTCATGGTAAAGGCCCTGAAGCTGTTTTAAAAACCTATGTTAATAGTTGGCTCAGACAACATCGTGATGTTTTGGCTTTTGTCAGTGCGCCTGAAAAACAAGGTGGCACTGGCGCGGTCTTAGTTCTGCTTAAACGTGCAGAAAAGAATCCAAAATTTACTCAATAATCGGAATTTTTTCTGAATATACGGCATTGTAATCGTTTTCTGATACAATGCCGTCCTTGTTCAACATCTGTGTAAGTGAACACGTCTTATGTCTATGCAGCAATCCTACGCCAACATTTTAACTGCCGTTGGCGAAGATCTTACTCGTCCTGGTCTTAAAGATACACCAATGCGCGCTGCTAAAGCTTTTTCGTATTTGACGTCAGGTTATAGCCAAACGCTTGAAGAAGTGACCAACAATGCGGTCTTCCCTTCAGACAACCGTGAAATGGTTTTGGTCAAGAACATCGAATTCTATTCGCTTTGTGAACATCATTTACTGCCGTTCTATGGACGTGTGCATATTGCCTACTTACCAGAAGGTCAAGTTTTAGGTTTATCTAAATTTGCACGTATTACTGAAATGTTTGCCCGTCGTCTACAGATTCAAGAAAATCTAACTCAACAGATTGCTGAAGCTGTGGCTCAAGTGACTGGTGCTAGAGGCGTAGCTGTTGTCATTGATTCAGCACATATGTGTATGATGATGCGTGGTGTAGGCAAACAAGAGTCAACCACTCGTACAGTATCATTTGTTGGGGACTTTAAAACTAACAAAGATGAACGTCGCGAGTTTCTGAGCGCTGTTCCAGAAAGTTATTAATTCATAAAACCTCAACCCTGTTGAGGTTTTTTTTAGACCGTATTCCAAGGCTCAATTTCTTAAGGTGAATATATGACATCTCTTCATGTTGCAGGTCAAGGTCAACAACACGCAGAAAAATCAGTCGACTTCCCGCGTCCTGATCGTCTCGTCCAAGGCAATCCCGAACGTCACACCTACAGTCTTTATGAACACGAGCATATGGAATGTGGGATTTGGGAATGTGAAGTTGGTGCTTGGAATATTCAATTTGCCGACAATAAACAAGAATTCTTTCAAATTATAGAAGGAAAAGTTCGCATCCACATTCAAAGTAAAAATCACTTTATCGAAGTTTCTGCAGGTCAAGCAGGTGTAATACCACCAGGATTCATTGGAACATTTGAAGTCGTTGAGAAAGTGAAAAAGTACTATGTGAATGTAATCGTTTAAAAACAAGCTTCTCCTTTCAACACAGTACTTCCTAGTACTGTGTATTTACCAATAGCGTGTAAATCCTAAACTAGTTTGATGCCAATCATGCTGTTCTTGTAATTGATAATTCCAGTGAATAGAGATAGCACTTTGCGAGTTAAGTGCATACTGAACTGAGGATCGTAGTCCGAGCTGCCAAGCCTGCTGATCTTCCCAAAAAGGGATTTCAATTTGCACTAAGCTATTCACTCGATCTGACCATAAGTTTTGACAACCTACAGTTGGCCCTAGCCCCAATCTCCAGCCCTTTTCTAAAATTTTTCCAGCTTGAATATGATTCTGCATCTGCGCATAACACAGGTGTTCACGATCTGCATCTGCCCAACTATATCCAAACTGTGTTGATAGATTCAAAACACCATGTTGCTCGCTATCACTGAAATTTCCAGAATCATCAATTGAGAGTTGTTTCCAACCGAATCCAAATCCCCAACTCAACGGCGTCTTAAAAGGTGTAATTGGATTATAAGAATTCACTTCTAAAAGATCCAAATCAGCCAACTTGAGTTGATCATTCCGAAACTCAAGACTCCCCTCAAGAAATTTCAACTGCGTTCCAAGTCGGTATCCCCCCTGAAGATCAGATAAATCGTGATAGGCTTGTCGATGGTTGATCTGCACAAACGTATCGTCTTGCACTCGTCCAAATTCAATCGATGTTTTTCGAGCATGATGCCCATCCACAGGGTCAATTCGTGGTCTTGCCACTTCAGTACGTTGTTTTTCAACAGGGAGTTGGCTTCTTAAACTCAAAATTTGTCGTATTTTAGGTTGCGCAATACTCGCTTCGATTTTTTGAGAAATGAGCTGTAGATACAAATGATCATATGCCATCTCAAGAATACGCGCCTGATCCTTGGCCGTAAACTGAGCTAAAAATTCACGCATTTGTGCTGGTTGCACCAGCGTTAATTGATGTGCCGAATGTGCTAAGTCATTACCATGTTGTTTTGCTTGATGAAGTAACTGCGTTTCAAGTGCTGGGCGATAAACAGTATCTTTAATGAGACCTTGCTGCTGCACCGCTTTGATGGTTTCGACTGGAATTGCAATATGACTAAACTGTGCTTGTAGATTGGCATCGGGTTTTACCAAATCAATGAGTCCCAATAAGCGGTAGGCACAATTATCACTTATAAAATAATAGGGAAATTGGACATGCTTTAACTCCCAGATATGTTGTACTAAACGTGTGGTTTCTTCTGGGTTTAATGCTAATTCGTATTCCCACAAATCACGGCTTTCGAAATCACCATACTCTTTTACTTTTCGATAGTAGGGCATTAACGAATATTCACCTGGATATTGACCCGTTAAGCCTTTCCAAGCAAAAGAAAAACTATCACTATTTTCGACCGTCGCAGCGTAGTTGACTGCATAAGAAATAAGATTAAGCTCTTTTTGATCTTTAGGATCAAGACGTAGCAAGGTATGACCAAACATCGAACTTGGATTTCCCATGAAATCTGTCGCATAAATCAATGTTGCTTGATACGGTTTAATCTGTCCAATCCATTCCTCTAGAGCAGGACAATCTGCTTTAGGAAGCTCCTCTTGTTTTATTTTCAGTTGTTCTATTAACCATGCAGAGCGAGCTGGGAAACGACATATAATGGATTGATCTTGTCCTCGATCTATAAATAATTCACGAATATTTGCATTCAGCTCATCTTGTAAATTATCTGCACCATTTGCACTAAAAAAAAATCCTGAATAGCTGACTTCACTCTTCGCTTGATGTGCATACATTAATCTTTGCCAAGTTTTATTTTTATCAAGCTGATGGTGTTGTGCTTGTGCAATATATTGTTCAACTGGAGAAGTATATGCATGTGTCAGAAAGCTACTGACAATCAAGGCAGAAAAAAAAGCAAATTTCATAAAATGAACTTAATAATGATGAAACAAAAAAACCCTGCCATAAGACAGGGTTTTCGCAATTAAACGTAAGCTTTTAATACTTCGTCTTGAGACATAACAGTTTGAATAGATGTAAGGACTTGGAATGCATCTTGATTGTCCGCTGAATAAATTTCAGAGAAATTTTCTTTTGATACTGCAAAGAAACGTGCTTTATCTTCAGATTTAATATTCAGAAGCTCTGCAAGGACGTTAAGACTTTCCCCCTCACCTACCGCCATATCACGTGCAAGAGCTTCGGCATTTTCATTTGTAAATGTTACTGCTTGTGCTGTTACTGTACCTGTACCACTACAGCCTAACGTCCCGAAAGTAATACCGAATAATTGGTTAGCAAATAAACCGTTGGTCGTACCTGCTAAGATTTTTGCAACTTTACCAGACTGACCTGCCCAAACTTGTGAACCGATACCACAACCAACATCACGGTCAGCAAATGCAGCTGTTGATCCTACTGCCAATACCGCAGCTAAAGCTAATTTTTTATACATAACATCACTCCAAACTTGATGTGCTCAAGTGTTCTTTATTGTTCCAATTTTGTTCTTTTACGAACTTCTTTAACATAGCGATATCAAGCCAAGAACGCAAAACAAATCTTACCAATGCCATCAAGTATTGAGTTTTTTTGATGAATTAACTTATTCGCCCTTCAATCGCCACAAACCCTGTGAATTCCGTTCACCTAAGATTTTTAACACCAATACTAAACTCAGCATTAGTAGGAGATACCAAGAACCAAGTTTCCCCCATCCCACCATATGCCACTGTTCCACTTGCGTTGGATACAACCAAATTTGATAAAAAGTACTGATATTTTCAGCAATCCAAATAATAAATGCCAGCAACAAAAGTACAGGAAGCATTGGCAAGGTCATTTCATGATATTTAAGCTTGAACGTTATTTTAGTTTTCCAAAATATCAACACGCTCCATGCAAACAGTAAATATCGTATATCTGGGATAAAGAACTTCGTCATAAAGTTTAAATAGGACAAGATCGCTAAACTCAGCATATTAAAAAAACTAGGTAAGTTCTCAATTTCTACACGATAGAGCCTGAGTGAACGAGCAAAAAAACTGCCCACGGCAGAATACATAAATCCCGCAAAAAGTGGTACGGTCATAATCTTAAATACCGCAGGTTGCGGATATTGCCATGATGCAATCTGTGGATGTGTCAGGAAAATCTCCATGACCATGGCCACCATATGAAAAATTGCAATAACTTTGGCTTCAGCCCAAGACTCTAACTTTAAAAGCAGTAAACAGACTTGAATAACCATTGCATAAATCAAGAGGTAGTCGTATCGGTACAATCCATAATATTCTTGATGCCCCATCGAAGCCGTCATAGCAAAGGCTAGCAGTAATAAAATACCAAATAAGGCAGCGGATGCTGCCTTATAGTGAAACTCAAATAATGATTTTAAAAAGCTCACACATTCATCCTAAATGTTTAGCCTAAATATTTTGCGCTGTACTCATGTACCGTATCAATGAAAACTTTAGGATTCGCAGGATCTACCCATTGGGTGATACCGTGTCCAAGGTTTGCAACATAACCCGTTTTTTCACCAGCAGCATATGCATCATCGAGCATTAATCTTACTGACTTTTCGATACTCGCAGGAGAGCCATATAATGTTGCAGGGTCTAAATTACCTTGTAGGGCAGCGCGACCAGCAACAGTTTGACGTGCAACATTTAAAGGGGTTGTCCAATCTAGTCCAAACGCATCTGCGCCAGTTGCGATCATAGGTTCTAACCATTGACCACCACCTTTGGTAAATAAAATTACTGGTACTTTGCGGCCTTCATTTTCACGCTTTAAACCCTTCACGATTTTGTGCATATAATTGAGGGAAAATTCTTGATATTCTCGATGTGCAAGTGCACCACCCCAACTGTCAAAAATTTGAATCGCCTGCGCACCTGCTTCAATCTGTGCGTTCAAATAATCTATGACTGAATCAGCCAAATGATCTAACAAGGCATGTAAAACTTCAGGTTGTGCATACATCATTTGCTTGGTGTAACGGAAATCTTTACTCGACCCACCCTCGATCATATACGTCGCGAGTGTCCATGGACTCCCAGAAAACCCGATTAGCGGTACCTGGCCACCTAATGCTGATCGGATTGTCGACACTGCATTCATGACATAGTCTAAGTCCGATTTAGCATCAATTTTTGGTAATTGGGCTACATCCTGCTCAGTACGGACTGTTTTCTTAAATTTTGGTCCTTCCCCAGCTTCAAAATATAGTCCTAAGCCCAAAGCATCAGGAACAGTCAAAATATCTGAAAATAGGATGGCTGCATCTAAGTCATAGCGACGAAGCGGCTGTAAAGTCACTTCACAAGCAAAGTCATTATTTTTGCATAAAGAAAGAAAATCACCCGCAGTTGCGCGTGTCGCACGATATTCAGGTAAATATCGACCAGCCTGACGCATCATCCAAACTGGCGTGCAGTCCACAGGTTCACGTAATAAGGCACGCAGAAAACGATCATTTTTTAAGGTCGTCATTTACTTTCTCGATGCAAAATTGAAATTCCATTCATCATACCAAAAAGCTGCACTTTAAAGTATTTAGTTAGAATGAAAATAAAGATTGAGACTATCGGAATTTATTTGATTTAAACAAAACAAATACTGCATATCCGTGTTTTTTCTGCAATACTTTATCCGTGTTTTTATAAATCAATATGAATAATTCTTAAGGTTGAATTACATGTTCGTTCGCTCAATTCTTGCTTTGAGTTTAAGTTGTATTATGTCTGGAACTGCATTGGCTGCTTCTGGTACTGCTGAACAACCGCTTTCTCCAATTACAAAAACGAGTTTAGATACTATTCAAGATCCAATTGATCCTCTCGCGGTAGAATCTAGCTCTGAAGCCCAAATTAGCCAGCAAGAGCAAAATGATCTAAATCAAGCTGCAGATACGCTTCAAAACCTAGAAAGAACTGAGGATAGCACTGCGGACATTGGCAGTGCACCTGCATCTTCAGCAGTGACAAATCCAGCTTCATCTACATCAGCACCTGCTACAGCAAATTCATGGACGCTAGACAGTCTGAATAATGCTGAATGGTATGAAAACATTGGCAAAGGTCAATTCCCTGTATATGCTCGTGCACATGTAATGTTAAATAATTCACATGCTTCACCAGGTGCTATTGACGGTACAAGTGGAAAAAATACACTTAAAGCAATTGCTTCATTCCAGCAAATGAATGGTTTAAAGGCTACAGGTGTTTTGACGAAAGAAACTTGGGATGCTCTAGTTGCACGCCAAGCTGGTAAACCTGCTTATGTTGAATATACGATTACCGAAGCAGACCTAAAAGGTCCTTATGCAGCCTCAATTCCTCATGACTATGCTTTACAAGCGAAAATGAAAGGTCTTTATTACACTCGTGTAAGTGAAATGCTGGCTGAAAAATTCCATATGGATGAAGAGTTTCTCAAGAAACTAAATCCTAAAGCGACATTTAAGAAAGCGGGTGAAAAGCTTATTGTGACCAACATTCGCAATGAACTTCCAGAAAATATTCATTTAATCGTGGCACATAAAGGCGCTAAACAACTTTATTTGTTTAACCAACAAAACCAAATGGTTGGTTCATTCCCAGCAACTATCGGTAGTGCTGACACTCCATCACCGACAGGAACATACAAAATTACTGGCGTAGCGAAAAACCCTTGGTATAGCTATTCACCAAGTAACTTTGTACAAGGTAAAAACTTGAAGCCACTTTCATTACCACCTGGTCCTAATGGCCCTGTAGGTAATATCTGGATCGGTTTAAGCAAAAAATCGTTCGGTATTCACGGTACACCTAATCCATCAAGCATTTCAAAGACAGCTTCACACGGTTGTATCCGCTTAACCAACTGGGATGCGAATGATCTGGGTAACAAAGTTCGTTCTGGCGTTACAGTAAAATTCTTAGAATAATCTAATTTTAAAAAGCCTGCTTCAAGCAGGCTTTTTTATCCTTTTTATGTTTCAAAATTAGAACGATACGTTGTCCTAACCTACTATCTTATTCATTTTAAACTATTAAAATAACATCATCTTTAAGAATAATGAAAGGAGCATCATCATGAATGCTTATTTACATCGCAGTGAATCACGTGGTCATGTAAAAATGGGTTGGTTAGAATCCAAACACAGCTTCTCATTTGGGAGCTGGTATGACCCTAACCACATGGGCATCAGTGCTCTCCGTGTCATTAATGATGACCTCATAGCTGGTCATCAAGGCTTCGGTACACATCCACACGACAATATGGAAATTCTCACCTGTGTATTGCAGGGAGCGATTACACATAAAGATAGTATGGGTAACCACGGTGATATCAAAGCTGGTGAATGGCAACTGATGAGTGCAGGTACAGGCATTCAACACAGTGAAATAAACCAAGGTGATGAAACAGTTCATTTACTGCAAATCTGGATTATTCCAAATCAGCGCGATGCAGAGCCGAATTACCAACAAATTCAACTCGATCCTGCTGAACAACCGAACAAATGGCATCTGATTTGTGGACCGACAGAACATGCACCCATGCATATTCGCCAAAATGCGGAGGTTAAATCAGCTGTTTTGGAGAAAGGGCATTCACTTGAAGTTGTTGCAACACAACATGTCAGCTATCTACATGTGATTAGTGGTTCAATTCAAGTCGCTGAACACATTGTGAATGCTGGAGATGCTATTGCATTTATTGATCCAGCGCAGATTAAAGCATCGGAAGATGCTCGTGTGATTTGGTTCGATCTTCCAGAAAAAGTGGCTTAAACGCTGTAGAAAAACCACCTTAAGGTGGTTTTTTTATAATATGTTCAAAAAATTAAATAAAACAGTAAATATCTGTCTTAGTATCGCACCAACATGAAGAAAATAAAAAAGCCACTAATAATTAGTGGCTTTTTAAAAATTTGGCGGAAGCGGTGAGATTCGAACTCACGGAGGACTCACACCCTCGTCGGTTTTCAAGACCGGTGCATTAAACCGCTCTGCCACGCTTCCAATGGCGGCTATCATATAAATATTTTTTAAAATTGGCAAACACTTTTCTAAGAAATTTTGCTCGCCTGCCTATTTTTAAATCAAAAAGCACTATTTTGCTGAATTTTCGAGCTTTTCATAGCGAATTGAATTAATAAACCATGTTTTTTTCCCCAAGGGGGTTTGTACTTCAAATTCATCATCTACTTGCTTACCTAACATTGCACGTGCCATAGGTGAATCTATTGAAATATGTTGAGGATGATGATCATAAATTTCATCTACACCGACAATCCGAATCGTCTTTAATTGTCCTTCCTCGTTCTCGATGTCTACCCAAGCGCCAAAATATACTTTGCCCTCTTGTTCAGGAGAAAAATCGATAATTCGCAACTCTTCAAGTCGTTTACTGAGGTAACGAACACGACGGTCTATTTTTCGTAAAATTTGTTTATTGTATTGATAATCTGCATTTTCAGAACGATCACCTAAACTGGCAGCCCAGTTCACTTTTTTGGTGATTTCAGGTCGTTCCTCATGCCATAAATATTGTAGTTCTGCGACCAATTTGTCATGCCCACTTCGGGTAATTAAATTCGATTTCATAGGCGATAAAATGAGTATTTTGCTTACGTTATAGCGACACATTGCAACATTTTATACCGCATTTCTACATGGAAAAATTTTATAAAGTTTTTTCTTTTTATTTATCAATATCTTAAAACCATGTTTTTTATTTTTTTTTGTACAAAATTTGACATGAGTAAAATTGACCATTAATATGCGCCCATGTTTTATCTTGATTACTTTTTGTACGAAGATCTTTTCTTCAATATTTTATCCACCCACACATGTCATTTTGAATGACGTTCATGACGCCCACCCTAATTGAATTTATCAACTTTAAATAAAAGTTTAAGGCGGTACTGCTTTTGCTTTTTTTGGGCATAAATTACTTGTAGCGGAGACAACATGCGCAGTAGTTCAAACACTGGATCGAGGCTTTGCCTTAATTCACTAACTTCTTCTCTCTCGTTTAAAGCGATGGTCCTCGCTACAGCATTTATCCCATTTCATGCATTAAATGCAACAAAGACCGACAACCAATACAACTCCATTGTAAATTCGAACAAGCTTACAGTGGTGGCCGTGTCGAATCCCACCGTGGTTTTTAAAGACGGTAACTTCAAACATGGCTTTGGCTATGACTTGGTGAGCAGTTACGCTCAAAACTTAAATGTAAAACTCGATTTTAAAACGGTTCAAAGTAATGAAGCCGCTTTGAAAATGGTGCAGCAAGGTAAAGCTCATTTCGCGGTGACCACAGCATCGATCATGACCATTGAGCAAAAGAATCTTTCAGGTTTTTCCGCATCATGTGGTGACCTTGAAAGCTTACGCAAAAATGGGCTTAATCCAGAAATCAATTGGGTTTTTAAAAATGCTGCTGATCCTTTAACAGATACTGCCAGCGGTTTTGTTTGTCAAAGCAAGCAAAATGGTGCTATCCGTCAAATGGCATCTTTCTACAACCGCAACGTGGTTAAACAAGATGATTGGGATACTATTCAGCGCAATCTGAAAACACGTATGCCAATTTATAAAGCTAGCTTTAAAAAGTCAGCCCAAACATACGACTTAGATTGGCACTTCCTCGCTGCGATAGGCTATCAAGAGTCGTTCTTAAAACCGAATTCTGTGTCTCCTACAGGTGTGCGTGGCATCATGATGCTCACCAACAACACAGCAAAAGCAATGGGTGTGTCGAATCGTGTTGATCCTGCTCAAAGTATTGCAGGTGGTGCGAAGTATTTTGATCTAATGATGTCAAAATATGATTATATTCCTAAACATGATCGTTATTGGTATGCCCTCGTGGCTTACAATATGGGGCCAGGTGCCACAGATGCGATTATGAAGCGCCTAAAAGCCCAAGGAAAAAATCCGAATGATTGGATACAGGTATATGATTTTCTTTACCGTAATCAATCGCACAATACGCGTTATAAGCAAGCGATCCAATACGTCACTCGTATTCGTGCTTATTTAGAACATATTAAAACGACACCAAGTTTGGTGAGTATTTAACAAAAAAAAGCTTACCTAAAGGTAAGCTTTTTTTTGTTTAAAAAGTCTTAAGTCGTTTGCTCTAAAACTTTTTTGAACAAATCTTTTTGTTCTTGGCTTGGCTTCGCTGTTTGTAAAGCCATCAATTGAGACATATCGCCTTGAACTTTGATTTTACCAGTCATAAATGCTTGCATAGCAGCAGCCATGTCAAACTCTAAGAATACTTTGCGTAAAGTATCCGCATCTAAGTTTAAAGTTGTTTTAGCATTCGCAGAAGCGCCTTTTTGGATCTTACCGCTATCAAGCGCTAATTCAGTCGTTCCTTCGCTACCTGTTACTACAAGATTCAATGCTAGATTTGCTAATGATGGTGGTAAGTTCAAATCACCAGCTTCAGCTGTAAGTTTCTCAACGTTTGCAAACCAATCATCAGTTAAAAATGCAGGCATGTTCTTTCCTCGATGTATTTATTCAATTTATTGCGTTACCTATCCAAGATAACAACATGTAGAAGCTTTACGCTTGAGAGAGTTATAGCATGATATTTTCCAAATGCGATACGTTTTTTTGTACTCGGCGTTCGATTTTTTTTGTAAATAAAACTATTCGTCTAAATATCATCAAATCTTTATTTTTTCACAAGTTTGTCAATGATTTTTTGTATCGGTACTACGACCTAAAGTGACAAAAAACATCATTTTGTAAATCGACTCAACACCTTCATTAAAATGTAAAAATCTAAGAAATAAAAAAAGCACTTCGAAAAGTGCTTTTTAAATTAAGACGAGTTATTCAGCAGCAAAACCGAGATTGACCATGCTAATACGCTTATTTGGTGTGTCCCCTTCGGCTGTTGAACAAGTTACATCAAAATCAACTTCACGTTGTCCATCTAAGGCTTCAAAATCGAAAAGATCTCGGTCGGCCAATTGCGATGGCGAGACATTCTGTAACGCGCCAAAAATGCTGTGTAAACGTTTTGGATGAGCTTTATCCCATTCACGCAACATATCATTGATGATTGCACGCTGTAAGTTTTCCTGCGAACCGCACAAGTTACATGGAATAATTGGGAATTTGCGCATTTCAGCGTATTTGATGATGTCTTTCTCTTCAACATACGCCAAAGGACGAATCAAAATATTCTTTTTATCCGATGAAAGTAGTTTTGGTGGCATCGCCTTTAAACTACCACCATGGAATAGGTTCAAGAAGAACGTTGCCATAATATCATCACGATGATGACCTAAGGCAACTTTGGTCGCGCCAATTTCTTGAGCAAAACCATATAAAGAACCACGGCGCAAGCGTGAGCACACTGCACAATAGGTTTTACCTTCAGGTGTAAGCTTTTTGGTAATGCTATATGTATCTTTTTCTAAGATGTAGTACGGAATGTTATTTTCTTCTAAATAACGGGGTAATACATCCTCAGGGAACCCTGGTTGTTTCTGATCAAGATTCACAGCCACAACATCAAAATTGATTGGTGCTATGCGTTTAAACTGCAGGAGAATGTCCAGCATGGTATAGCTATCTTTACCACCTGAAATACATACCATGACCTTATCGCCATCCTCAATCATTTTGTAGTCACGGATTGCATGACCTACTTGACGACGAAGTTTTTTTAATAAACGATAATATGCAGAACTTGTAGGTGGCTCTGGCTTAAAATTAAATCCTTGGTTGGATTCAACTGGCGAGTACATAGACGACATTAACCATAAAAAAAATACTGCGCAATTTTAGCCGATTCAGTGCTTAATCGCATCTAAAGAATCTGTTTTTTACATCTAATTTTTATTTTTTCATAACACTGTCTTATTCACACATCTAAAATGGACGCTTGGGTTCATTTTTTAGTCGAATTGCTTATCTTTTGGACTTTTCCACAGTTTTCCACAAAACCTGTGGATAAAATTGTGGACTTTTTAGGGGTTGACAAAGTTTTGGCAAGATAAGATGGTGCTTTCCCTTAGATTGATCATTTTTTAACCACTATTCTATATCCTTAAAATTCAATGAGTTATATGTGTCAAGCAGTTGTTTATAAATAAAAATAAATAATTTTTTTGGATATTAAGCCAACAATTAAGACTTGATTTTTTTACAACGAATTGTTAAAAAACATTACATAGTTGAGAGACATCTCCATTGCAGAAAATCACCCACATATCATTTAGGGACAAAAATAGTGTTCGAATGATGAAAACTACAAATAAAATAAAAGTCATAGCGTTATTTGGGTGTGTGAATTTTCTAATATTCTCGCCACAGGCTTCTGCAGGTCAAACAATCTATCAGCTGAAAGATTCAAACGGCACTACCGTACTGACCAACCGCAAAAACAAATACAACCATCTTAAAGTTGAAAAGAAAACCTACTATCCAGATAGCAATATTCATAGTTACAGCAATTGGGGAAGCAACGAAGCATCTGTTCTCCCAAGCCATAGTAAAAATCGAAATGCCTTTGATGGCTATATTCGCCAAGCAGCTCAACGACACGGCATTTCTGAAGGACTCATTAAAGCGGTGATGCACACAGAGTCTGGTTTTAATATACATGCACGTTCCCCTGTTGGTGCTCAGGGTCTTATGCAATTGATGCCTGCGACTGCACAACGATTTAATGTCAATAATGCATATGATCCTGAACAAAATATTTTCGCTGGTGCAAAATATTTGGCTTGGTTATTGAAACGCTTTAATGGCAATACGCAATTGGCATTAGCGGGTTATAATGCTGGCGAAGGAAATGTTGCTAAATATGGTGGAATTCCGCCCTTTCGCGAAACTCAAGACTATGTCAGACGTGTACTCAGTCGTTACAATAATTTATACGCCAATGGTGTAGGCTCAAATCCAACCAATAGTTATTCAGCATCGGTATCTTCTAAGTTAAGTTCACCGAGCTATAACAATCAGAATTTATCAGCTCAAGTGACTGCACCAGCTAAACCAAAGTCACCTCCTCGCCAAATTATTGTGGCCGCTGATGGCAGTTTTACTGACGCACCAGCTGGTTCATATTCTACAAATAATGCCACAGCATCAGCGAAAATCTATATTTCGAATTAATATCAATTTTTTCGTTATCTTTTTTATTTTTTTCTTGAAATTTTCCCCATTCGAAAGCATATTTGAGTTAGGTTTTTTTAATTCAAAAAGCTTATTAAATTTTATTTATAAGAGGATTTTCTCGATGATGCGGATTGGTTTGTTTTTGCTGACCAACCTCGCGGTACTGGTGGTAGCTGGCATAATCTTGTCACTCTTCGGTGTCGGTAGTTACCATGGCGCGGGTGGCTTGAATCTTGGCAATTTACTTGTGATCTGTTTTGTCTTTGGTATGGTGGGTTCTTTAATCTCCCTATTCATGTCAAAGTGGATTGCAAAGAAAACCACAGGTACAGAGTTAATTGATCCCAATGCTCCACGCAACCAAGCGGAAGCATGGTTACTCAATGAAGTGGCACAACTTTCTCAACGTGCTGGTATTAAAATGCCAGAAGTTGGTATTTTCCCATCTTATCAATCAAATGCTTTCGCAACTGGTTGGAACAAAAACGATGCTTTAGTCGCTGTTTCAACAGGCTTATTGGAACGCATGAATAAAGATGAATTACGTGCAGTTTTGGCGCATGAAATTGGTCACGTTGCAAATGGTGACATGGTCACCCTTGCTTTAGTCCAAGGTGTAGTCAACGCGTTTGTGATGTTCTTCGCGCGTATCGTCGGCGACTTTGTAGATCGCAATGTATTTGGTCGTGAAGAAGGTGAAGCACCGGGCTGGAGCTATTTCCTCATTACAATCGTGTTAGATATCGTATTCGGTATTCTTGCTTCGGCAATTGTGATGTGGTTCTCTCGCTATCGTGAATATCGTGCTGATGAGGCTGGCGCGCGTTTAGCAGGTAAACAAGCCATGATCAGTGCATTACTTCGCTTGCAAGCAGAAACTGAAATGCCAGATCAAATGCCTAAAGAAATGAAAGCGTTCTCAATTTCATCAGGTCGTGAAGAAGGATTCAGCCTTGCTGCACTCTTCCAAACACACCCAACAATTGAGCAACGTGTAGCAGCATTACAACAACTTGATTGTCCTTAATCTGCTTCTAAAAAAAGCCTCCATAGGGAGGCTTTTTTAATGGACTCAATCTATAAGACTTTAAATAGATTGAAACCATTGCCATAAGAACGTGACACCAAACCATAAGGCAACACCAAAAATAATTAAAAACAGAAGACCCAGTAAATCAGGAATATGAATCCAAATCCATGCCACGACAGGATTTCGCCAGAAGGCAGAGTTCTGCTGTTTACGCTCTAAGTTTTCATGTAAAAATGGGTGTACCACATGATGGTCTGAATGAATCTGATACTCTTCACGAATATGATCATGAACCACATCTAAAGCCTTGCGACTCGGTCGAATAAACACATCAAAGAGTGTACCTGCAACAGGGATTAAACCTACTACACCATCCATCACAGCAAGTTTAAGCACGCCATTCAATTTAGATTGGGGCACACCGATTTTTCGAGCTTGTAATACTGCATAACACGTAAGTACAAATCCAGCTACGTCACCCGCCACAGGAATCGTACTCAATGCTGCATCAGCCCCTACCCCTTGTTTAGTGAATGGAATTCTTACGACGGAATCCATCATGTTTGCGAACTTGGCAAGATCGCGTTCCATTTTGATGACTTCAGCTTGGGTTAATTTATTTTTATTTGTCATTTAAGCAACATCCTGCAAAGATACTCCATCAGTCATAGCCTTAGAATAAGAGTTGTGAAGCAATAAATAAATAGACCAATACACCAGTTGCATCACATATTGAAGTGACCAAGGGCGCAGATGCGCTTGCAGGATCGAGTCCTAATTTATTGAGTACAAATGGTAAACTCATCCCGATCAGACAGCCCATCATGACAATACCCATCATACTGATCGCAAGCACTAAAGCGACCATCATATCTCCACGGATATAGCCAAGAATACAAACAGCTGCAGCCATCGTTGCACCCAAACATAGAGCAACCATCGCTTCACGACCAAGCAACATAAACCAATCCTTGGCTTTTACATCGCCAGTTGCGATTGCTCGAACCATCAAGGTTGCAGATTGGGAGCCTGCGTTACCACCACTCCCTACCAATAGCGGTAAAAAGAAAACCAAAACAATATGCGCAGCAATGATGTCTTCATAATGGGCGATCCCAATACTCGAAAGTAGGCTGCCAAAGACCAGAAATACTAGCCAAAAAACACGTTGTCTAAATAACAATAATATTGGTGCTGAACGAATACTGATATTTTCTTTAAGCTCTACCGCCCCACTTTTCAAAAAGTCTTCGGTAAATTCTTCTTGGAATACATCCATAGCATCATCATAAGTGACGATACCGAGTAGATGATCATCATGATCTAAAATGGGTAAGGCGATAAAATCATAGTGGCTTAATTTTTTTGCCACTGATTCCTGATCTTCATCCACCCGTCCGTAAATGACCTCAGTGGTCATGACTTCTTGTACCGTTTTATCCAAAGGTGCTTGCACAATTTCTCGAAGAGAAATTACACCCTCAAGTTTCTGAAATTGATTGGTAATATAGATCAGATATAAGGTTTCAGTATCTTTGGCGGAATGGCGCAAAATCTCTAAAGCTTGTTGCATTGAGATGTCTGATGGCAAAGTGACATAATCAGATGTCATGATCGCACCAGCTGTTTCCTCAGCATACAATGCCAAAGATTGAACTTGCTGCTTCGTTTCTCGATCTAGATTCGCAAAAATAAATGTTTTAATTTGATCCGGTAAAGCTTTGTACAAATCAGTTCGAGCGTCTGAATGCATTGAACGAATTAACTGGACTGTACTTTTGCCGTCCATTTTTTTAACCAACTGTACTTGATGATTGAGTGGCAAAAACTCAAATACATATGCTGCGTTTTCTAAATGGTGGATAAGTTGTATTTGTTGATCAATTTCTAATTGCTGTAAATACAAAGCCAAATCTGCAGGATTAATCGTATCCGCAATATGATCAATCTGAGCGACATCAGAATTGATCAATGCTTGTTGTAATGCTTCAATTTTATGATCTTGTTTAATTTGATCCATAATCGCTTCATTTATTATCGTTTAGAATTACGCAAGGCATGCTAACACTAATTGAAAATGTTAGTGCGTATTGATCTTGTCAAAAACTGATATTTAAAAATGGATTAAATCAACCGCAGTACCATACTCTTTATACTGCGGATACCACATTAAGTTTCAGATGCTGATTTTGATTTATATTTAAAAATATTCCGAACGATAACAAACATAAAGGGAATAAAGGCTAGAACTAAAATTGTGCCGAAAATTACCCCACCAAGGACACTGACACCAATTTCTTGACGACTGGCAGCACCCGCACCTGAAGCAAATACCAAAGGTATAACCCCTGCACCAAAAGCAAGCGAGGTCATTAAAATTGGACGTAAGCGCAAACTTGCACCTTGTAAAGCAGCAGCAATCGCGTTAGCTCCACGCTCCTGAGCCATTGCCGCAAATTCAACAATTAAGATGGCATTTTTACATGACAACCCAATCGTCGTAAGTAACGCAATTTGGAAGTAAATATCGTTTGGAAATCCGACCAACCAACTAAAAATAATATTACCGCCAATACCCAATGGAATAGCAGCAATCACAACAGAAGGTATCGACCAACTTTCATATAAGGCAGCTAAACATAGAAAGATAAAGCCAACAGAGATGAGATAAAGCCAAATGGCTTGTGTACTCGATTGTTGCTCTTGAAACGATAATCCACTCCACGCTAGCCCAACCCCGTCCAATTGATCAACCATAGACTTGATATCACGCATTGCAGCACCACTGCTCACATTTTTTGCAGTGTCTGCTTCCATTTGTAGCGCGGAATAACCTTGGAAACGAGTCACCACATCAGGGCCTCCATCCCAATCCACAGTGGCAAAATTACCAAATGAAATCATTTGATTTTGATTGTTTCGTACAGACCATAAATTGAGATCTTCAGGCTTTGAACGATACTCGGCATCACCCTGCATCATGACGCGTTTAATACGTCCGCGATCAATAAAGTCGTTCACATAGGAACCACCCCAAGCTGCAGCCAAAGTGCTGTTAATCGCAGATTGTGAAAGACCATTCGCCATCACTAACTTTTGATTGATATTCACTTTCAATTTGGCTTTATCTGGATTAGAGCGTTTGCCCAAATTTTCAAAAGTCGTGAAGTTGATTGCCTGTCGTTCTAGCGCTTGAAATTGATCTTCTAAATACTGTCGTCCTTGTCCATTTAAATCTTGCAGCCAAAACTCGATGCCGTTTGTATCGCCAAGACCACTTACAGAACCTGGCAAACTCACCATAATCCGAGCGCGACTGTCTTTTCTAAAGAACTCCATCGCTCGTTCACGAATGGATTGTGCAGAGTTTGCCTCACCTGGACGATCATCCCAATGATGTAATGCTACAAATCCTGTTCCTAAATTTTGACCCGTTCCTGAAAAATTTCGTCCATAACGAATTTGAACCAACCTAACATTCTGTTTTTCTTGTTCAAGAAAATACTCTCGAATACTTTCACCAACAAGCTGACTTTCTGTCATAGGTGCACCTTCAGGTAAACTGAATTGGACACTGATAAAACCTTGATCTTCACTTGGAATAAAGCTGGTTGGAAGCGACTTATAAAACAAAGCAAAAATCACAATTAACCCAGCAAAACTGGTTAAAACGATCCATTTTAGTGACAGGCTTTTTTCAACCCACTTTAGATAATGCAATCGTAATGATTCCATTTTTGTATTAAACCATGTCGCCCATTTTGCTTCTTGTTGTTTAGGTTTAAGAATAATCGCACACAATGCTGGTGTGAGAATTAACGCGACCAACAATGACAGTGACATGGCTGCAATCAAGGTAATTGAAAACTGACGGTATATAACTCCTGTCGATCCTGTAAAAAAAGCCATCGGAATAAATACTGCAGTTAGCACCACTGTAATTCCAATTAAAGCCCCCGTCATCTCTTGCATAGATAAGATGGACGCTTGCTTTGCAGATAGCCCCTTTTCATGCATTAAACGTTCGACATTTTCGACCACCACAATTGCATCATCTACAAGTAATCCAATCGCAAGAACTAATGCAAAAAGTGTCAATGTATTGATGGTCATTCCGAGCGCAAATAAGACGGCGAAAGTGCCCAAAATAACAATTGGAACCGTGACCGTTGGAATAAGTGTTGCGCGCCAGCTTTGTAAAAAGATAAACATGACCAACACAACCAAGATAATGGCTTCAACTAAGGTCTTTACAACTTCTTTAATGGACTCTTGAACAAACGGCGTGTTATCTCGTGGGTATACAATTTGGTAGCCTTCAGGAAGTTTTTTCTTGATGTCTTCAAGGACTTCTTTAATTTTTGCAGAGGTTGCCAAAGCATTCGCACCAGATGACATTGAAACAGCCAAGCCTGCTGAAGGTGATCCATTAATGGTATTAAAAGCTTGATAATTTTCAGCACCTAACTCAATGCGTGCTACATCTTTTAAATAAATAAAACTTCCATCAGGGGTCGCTTTGACAATGATATTTTTAAATTCATCGACTGTTCTTAGTCGTGATCCAGCGGTAACTTTTGCATTAAGATACTGGTCTGCTACTGTCGGTAAATCTCCGATTCCACCTGCAGCAACTTGTGTATTTTGTGCTTCAATTGCGGCACGAATATCACTAGGCATCAACTGATATTGTTTCAATAAGTTCGGATCTAGCCAAATACGCATGGCATATTGAGAACCAAAGACATCAACCTCACCAACACCTTCTACACGCGCAATTTCTGGTTCAATGTGATCAGCCAAATAATCTGACAACGCAATATTATTACTTTGGTTCGTAGTGTCATATAACCCCACCACCATAAAGGTGTCACCTAAGGATTTATAGACATTGACCCCTTGACGCTGCACGTCTTCAGGCAAACGATTGATCACCCCATTAATGCTATTTTGAACTTGGACTTGTGCTGTGTCTGGATCAGTTCCGTTTTCAAAACTTAAACTAATTCTACTATTCCCAGATGCATTACTGGTAGAGCTAAAATAAAGTAAGTTATCAATTCCTTTAATTTGTTGTTCTATGACCTGTGTGACACTTTCCTCAACTGTTTCGGCATCAGCTCCTGTGTAAGTTGCTGATACAGTAATTCTTGGCGGAGCAATATCAGGATAGCGTTCTACCGGTAAGCTCATCACCGCAAATATACCAATTGCCATGACAATGATCGCAAGTACGCCAGCAAAAATAGGTCGTTCAATAAAGAACTTAGATAACATAGTCGTAAAGCCGTCAAAAGAATTCTAGAAAGTGTTTTCATTAAAATATATAAAAATTTAATTGATATTCAGTGACTATGAATAAAAAAACAAGAACTAATAACAGAAACGATCAACATTGATTGAATTAAGAAGAGAATATGAAGCCCTCACCTATGAACCGCTTATCTGATCCTTCAAAAAAAATATGCGCAATTTCTCAAAAGTAAAAAACTTCTAAAATTACGCAACATTAATGCCATCACCCCCCTCCCAATTTGAGGATAGTCATATTCAATTTTTTAAAACTATATTCGAGGTACAAAAATACGAATGATTTGGGGGAAATGATGAAAAAAGCTCTTCTAACACTGGCGCTCAGTACCTGTTTAGCAGCTTGTGGTGGTTCGGATAAATCCGCAAAAAATGATGATCAGATTAAAATAGGAATACTGACTGACAGCCCAGTAGCAGGTGCGACGTATATCGTAAATGGCAATAATTACAATGCGAAGAAAACCAATGCAAATGGGGAATTTGAATATCAAGATGGAGATGTCATTACATTTAAAATTGGTGATATCGAAATTGGTACTGTACAAGGTTTAGCTCGTGTGACACCAAATGAACTCGTGGATGAAGATTTAAATGCAGATGAACGTAACAAGAGAATTATCAATCTACTGATTTTTTTACAATCACTGGATATCGATGAGGATAAAGAGACCATACAAATCCCTGATGATGTTTCAACTCTCTCGCCTTCAGCGATTGATTTCAGCAACACGACAAGTGATTTTAGAGAGCGACTTCAAGCTCAAATTATCAATATTCCTGAAATTGCCTCCAATACAGTAGTCAGTGAAGAGCAAGCTAAAGAACATTTTAGCAGCTCACTGCTCAAAGACATTCAAGGCGTATGGTATGCAAAAAACAATGAGTCTGAAATTGTGTTATTTATTGGAGAGAATGGCGAATATATGCTTGGTGAACCAATCCCAAGTGAGCCCAATAGTTCTTCAAATGGCATGGAATACGCCAAGATTAATCTAGATGCTTCGAGTGGTAGCTTTTATACTTCTTCCATAAATAGTACTACGCCTGTGATTGACACAAATGAAGATTGGGGACTTCTCGATGATGGGGAATCACGTTCATTAAGGCTATCTTTTAATGGTTCTAAACTCAAAATTTTTGATGATGATAATCTTGATGAAAGTGCAGAATTTACGCGAGTTCCTCGAAATAATAGTGGAATTGTAGGCGCATGGCAGTCCTCAAGTGGTAAACAAATTTTCGTATTTAATTCTAATAACACTTTCATTATGGTAGATGCTATTGGCGATGATCAACCAGATTCATATGATGGACCTTGTGGTGGCCCTGGTATTGAGTATGGTCGTTATCAATTACGCGACAACAAGCTCTTTGTTACCACGCCCCTCAGCATTGATACAAATGGTTGTGCTGGATTATCCGATACAGACGCGCATTTAGGCTTACCATTACAAATTTCTACTCAAAGTTTAAGCTTTACCGTAGCAGATGAAGGCACATTTACACTGACCAGAATGAATTAATTTTATCCCCCTTCAACATCTTCGTTAAAGGGGGATTATTCAATATGCTGAAAAGCATCAATAAATTCGATCAAAATCCGCATCATTTCAGCTTGTGAGGAGCATCCTAGCTTCTGATAAATCGTTTTCAGATATGTCCGCAGTGAACTCAGCGTAATCCCACATTTCAAAGCAATATTATCAAGATGCTGATCGTCCATAAAATGCTGACAAATTTCAATTTCTCGAGCTGTCAGTTGGAATGTTGATTTCAGTAATATTTTAGACAAGCGTTTTCGATCCTGCATTTTTGATAAGAATAATGCAACTTGATTATTGTCTAAGATCATTGAATCTGACAGCACCTTAAGTGGTGAGACTGTGATGAAGTAAGCTGATTGATGTCGATCGCTATATAACTGCATTGCACCCCCAACTTCTTCTTGATCATGCCTCTCTAATGAATAACGCTCATTCTTTTTGAATGTGCTCTGCACCAATTTTTTTAATTGAGTATTATAAGGCTCGATTATTTTTAATCTGTTATGCAAATCTATTTCAATCATACTCGTATCATTCAAACAATCCTTCGCATACTGATTCACAAATCTAACTTCTAAATCAGATTGAACAATGAGTACACCCACATTCAACTTATCTAAAATTTCGGTGTAATTACTTCTATCATGTTGAAGAAACTTAATTTGTCGATGAATTTGAATCGCTCTTCTAAAGTGTTTTGCGAGTCTTTCTAAACTTTGTAATTCAGCAGTATCATAAGCAGCTTCATCTGATGGTCGATGTACCGCAAGCACGCCCCATTTATATTTTCCATACTCTAACAATACCCCACTGAGATAACAGATGTTTGAAGGAACTAAACAATATTCATAAAAGTTCTTCAAATCCTCATTATCTGTTTCAGCATATGATCGACAATCAATTTGATAGGCATGCTCTAATCCATAGGTATTCATTAACTCACCATGAATACGCATGTCTACGACATCTAAGTTATACGTTTGATAATTTTGAATTCCATCAATCGGGATATTAATGGTGTAAATAAAATTTTGTTCGGGCCGAAGCTGATCCAAGTAAGTAAAGATCGCCGTTGAACTCTGTGTAAATTCCACGACCTGTTTTAAAACATTTTCCCAGTGATGTGGCTTTAAGGCAGCCTCATAAATTTCTTCTATGATTTGATTTTCTTGAACAGTTAACATCATCACCCCCAATCATGGTGTTAATGTTCCTTTAGATTAGCGCTCTACGAGGCTTTTATTCAATATTTACAATAGTATTCAAATATTTATCAGACAGATGACAAAAAAATCCCCGCTTAAAGCGGGGATTTTTTAGGCTGTGGGATGAATTACATCATACCGCCCATACCACCCATACCGCCCATGTCAGGCATAGCTGGTTTATCTTCTGGGATCTCTGTAATCATGCACTCAGTTGTTAACATTAAGCCCGCAACAGACGCAGCATGCTCAAGTGCAGAACGAGTAACTTTCGCTGGATCAAGGATACCCATCTCTAGCATATCGCCGTATTCACCAGTCGCAGCGTTATAACCGAAGTTGCCTTCGCCATTTTTAACTGCATTAATCACTACAGATGGTTCGTCACCTGCGTTAGATACGATTTGACGAAGTGGCGCTTCAATCGCACGACGAAGGATGTTGATACCTACGTTTTGATCATCGTTAATACCCGTTACACCGTCAAGTGCTTTAGCTGCACGTACTAATGCAACACCACCACCCGCAACAACACCTTCTTCAACAGCAGCACGAGTTGCATGAAGAGCATCGTCTACACGATCTTTCTTCTCTTTCATTTCAACTTCAGTTGCAGCACCGATTTTAATCACTGCTACACCGCCTGCTAATTTAGCAACACGCTCTTGAAGTTTTTCTTTGTCGTATTCTGAAGTTGATTCTTCGATTTGCGCACGAATTTGTTGAACACGCTCAGCAATTTGATTCGCATCGCCTGCACCATCAACAATCACTGTGTTTTCTTTAGATACAGTTACTTTGTGTGCAGTACCTAAATGTTCAAGTGTTGTTTGATCTAACTGCATACCGATTTCTTCAGAAATCACAGTACCACCAGTTAAGATCGCGATATCTTGAAGCATTGCTTTACGACGATCACCGAAGCCTGGTGCTTTAACAGCACATACTTTGATGATGCCACGCATGTTGTTTACAACAAGCGTTGCGAGTGCTTCACCTTCAACATCTTCAGCGATGATAAGAAGTGGTTTACCTGTTTTCGCAACTGCCTCGAGAACAGTAATCAACTCACGGATGTTGCTTACTTTCTTATCAACAAGAAGGATAAATGGGTTTTCCAATTCAGCAGTCAATGTATCTTGTTTGTTTGCGAAGTATGGAGAAATATAACCACGGTCAAACTGCATACCCTCTACAACATCTAGAGAATCTTCAAAGCCTGAACCTTCTTCAACAGTGATTACACCTTCTTTACCCACTTTTTCCATCGCTTGAGCGATCAGTGAACCAACAGTCGTATCAGAGTTCGCAGAAATCGAACCCACTTGTTCAATCGCTTTAGAATCAGATGCTGGTTTAGCCGTTGCTTTAATATCTGCAACAACAGCTTTAACTGCAATATCAATACCGCGTTTCAAGTCCATTGGGTTCATACCCGCAGTTACTGACTTGATCCCTTCGTTCAAAATTGCTTGAGCTAAAACGGTTGCCGTTGTAGTACCGTCACCTGCGATGTCATTTGTTTTAGAAGAAACTTCACGAACAAGTTGAGCACCCATGTTTTCAAACTTGTCTTTTAATGTGATTTCTTTCGCTACAGAAACACCATCTTTAGTGATGTGTGGCGCACCGAATGAACGATCGATAACTACGTTACGGCCTTTAGGACCAAGTGTAACTTTAACCGCATCTGCAAGGATATTCACACCTGCGATCATTTTTGTGCGAGCTGAATCACCAAACTTAACGTCTTTAGCTGACATATTTGACTCCGAATATTATTAAAATTACTAAATCTGATTGATTAAATGAGTAGTATTAAAAAGAATCAATTAGCCTTCTAAAACAGCTAAAATATCTGACTCTTTCATGATTAATAGTTCTTCGCCATCTACTTTCACAGTTGTTCCTGCATAAGTACCAAACAATACCTTGTCACCTACTTTTACATCTAAAGCGCGAACGCCATTGTCAGTGATCTGACCATTACCAACTGCAATAATTTCACCTTGAGCAGGTTTTTCTGCAGCAGAACCTGGCAATAAAATGCCGCCAGCTGTTTTTGTTTCTTCTTCAACACGACGAATTACTACACGGTCATGTAATGGACGAATGTTGCTCATAAAAATACTCCATCAGACTAAGTCTTTTGATTAATAGTCGTGATCTTAATTTCCTTAGATCACCACCAAAATTATTTGATGTCACTTTTGTGGGGATGGAAAAAATTGCTTCAAGGGGAAAATGAAAAAAAAATTTAATTTTTTGTATTTTTTTTAGGCATTTCGATAATTTAGCCTTCATTCCGATTTGCAACTAAATAAAATTTCTTGAATCTCGAATCAAAGCGATATTCACGCACCTTCAGTTTTTCATCAATTAGATTAAAACTATTAGAAAAGTCATGATGTAAACGATGTGACGTAGCGGTACCTGCATGAATATCCAATATTGGATGTTGAGCATTAAGTTGGAAAATCTTATTCAGATCATAAACAGCAGATACATGTAAATGACCATGTAGAATTGCATTCAACCCTGAGCTTGCCCATGTCTTTAGGGCTTTTTCAGTATTTTTAGGACGATCTTTAGACATATTTATACCGTGATCACCACTATAGAAAGGTTGATGCGTAAGCAGAATTTTTAATTTATCTTGAGGAGCCAATTTCATTTTTTGATCAACATCCTGAATTTGAAACTCAGTAATACGACCTTTAGTATGGTACTTAGGGTGAATTGTATTGATTCCTATAATATAAAAATGCTCAGTTTCTAAGGTCTGTTCCATCTCACCAAAAAACAACTTATACCGATGAAACGGACTTAAAAATCTGCGCCATAAATGAAACAAAGGAATATCGTGATTACCCGGAATCACAATATAAGGAACATTAAGTTCTTCTAGAAATTTTTTGCAGTGATAAAACTGTGAAAATCTTGCCCTTTGAGTGAGATCACCACTGACCACAACAGCTTCGATCAAATGTTCTGCAACAAAGTGAGTAATTGCATCTAAGCAATCTTGTTGCTCAGTCCCAAAATGCAAATCAGACAAATGTAAAATCATTGTGGCACCATTAAGGTCAGTGCATTTCTTTCAACATGAATATCTAATGGTGAATCCAGTTGAATAATTTCTCCATCGATTGCTACTGTCATTTTTTTTTGATGAGAACGTATTCGCACATGATCCGCACTAAAACTATATACGTCTGCTGCCTGATCTAATTTTCCACGAATGAGTTGGATGAGTGTTTTAAAAATACTCAGCTTATCCGTGCGAGCAAGTACAACTCCCGCAACCCGACCCTCTTCTGCCGTTTTAGCGATATTGAGGTTCATTTCTTTTAATTGAAGTTGGTTATTGCCTAAAAATAATAAAGGAGTTTTAACTGCATAATTCACACCATCCACCTCAATTTCTAACTTTAATTCTTTACGATCACGAATCAACACATCTAAGCCAGAAGTATAGGCATGTAATGGTAGACGCCCTAGTTTTTGGTTATATAACTCTCTTTTTTTAATAAACAATGGATAAAGACCCAAACTCGCATTATTTAGATAAATGGCATCATTAATTTTTGCCACATGTACCGCTTTAGGCTTACCTTCAACCACCAGTTTTGCAGCTTCGAGAATATCTAAAGGAATATTCAAAACCCGTGCAACATAATTGAATGTCCCTAAAGGTAAAATTACCAAAGGGATGGTTTGATGTAATAAATAATTAGCCACAGAATTTAACGTTCCATCCCCGCCAGCAACCACAATCACCCCCTGATTATCATGATTTAAATGTCGAAGATGAACTTTTTCGATGAGTGCTTGAACACTCATTTCTGAAGCAATATCAAAAACTTGTATTTCAAAACCTAGATCTGTCCAGTAATGCATAAGTTGTTCATAAATTTGATCATTATTGGTGGCATGAAATCCAGATTTTTCATTAAAAATCATAGACAAAGGCTTTAGCATTGAATTCATTTTATGGCTTTAAAAATTGAATTACTTTAAAATTTCGTCTATTTACTACTCAATTAAAAGCCAATTTATGTAATTTTTAAATGATGTTCATTTGATTTTTCGATGATGAGAATTGATCTCATATTTTAATTAAGTTTTTATTTTAAATGAATATTTTAACTATAAATACCAAACATAAAAATTAAAAATAAAAAATAAATCACTCATTTTTTAAAAAAATATCAAATAATTACATAAACTTAACACCAATCAAGTCTTAAGCACTATTTAAGCCTTTGGTCTTATTTTTTTTAAGAAAATATGCTTTAATACAGCCACTTTTTTTTCATACTGAATCTAGAGTCTGCAAACCAGCATCTAGATATTATTTGTACACCACATTGTACACTTTTGATATAGGCCTCACCATGACCCAAGTGAACGCACCAGAATTCGTTCGTCACCCTAAGCTTATTGCTTGGGTGGAAGAGATTGCTAAACTAACAAAACCAGCAAAAATTGAATGGTGTGACGGTAGCGCAGAAGAATATCAACGTTATATCGACTTGATGATCGCTAACGGCACAATGCAAGCGCTTAACCAAGAAAAGCACCCTGGTTCATATCTTGCAAACTCTGATCCTTCTGACGTTGCTCGTGTTGAAGACCGTACTTTTATCTGCTCTGAAAACAAAGAAGATGCTGGCGCAACTAACAACTGGGAAGCTCCAGCGGTTATGCGTGAAAAATTAAACGGTTTATTTGATGGTTCTATGAAAGGTCGTACTTTGTACGTTGTACCTTTCTCTATGGGACCTTTAGGTTCTCATATTGCTCACATTGGTATCGAACTTACTGACTCTCCTTATGTTGCAGTCAGCATGTCTAAAATGGCTCGCATGGGTAAAGCTGTTTATGACGTTCTAGGCACTGATGGCGAATTTGTTCCATGTGTACACACTGTAGGTGCACCATTGGAAGAAGGTCAAAAAGACGTGGCTTGGCCTTGCAACAAAGAAAAATACATCGTTCATTATCCAGAAACTCGTGAAATTTGGTCATTTGGTTCTGGTTATGGTGGTAACGCATTGCTTGGTAAAAAATGCTTAGCATTACGTATCGCATCATTCATGGGTCGTCAGCAAGGCTGGTTAGCTGAACACATGCTCATCCTTGGTGTGACAAATCCACAAGGTGAAAAACACTACATCGCAGCTGCATTCCCATCTGCTTGTGGTAAAACAAACTTTGCAATGTTAATTCCACCAGCAGGTTATGAAGGCTGGAAGATTGAAACTGTAGGTGACGATATTGCTTGGATCAAACCAGGTGAAGATGGTCGCTTATATGCAATCAATCCTGAAGCAGGTTTCTTCGGTGTAGCTCCTGGCACAAATACAAAGACGAACCCGAACTGTATGGCTACGCTTCATAAAGACGTGATCTATACAAACGTTGCCGTGACTGACAACGGTGAAGTATGGTGGGAAGGTCTTTCTAAAGAAGCACCTGCCAACCTAACTAACTGGAAAGGTCAACCACATACTGGTGAAGAAAAAGCAGCTCATCCAAATGCGCGTTTCACAGTTTCAGCTGGTCAATGCCCTTCTATTGATGCTGACTGGGAAAATCCAGCAGGTGTTCCAATCTCTGCGTTCATCTTTGGTGGTCGCCGTGCGGACACAGTGCCTCTAATTTCAGAAGCATTTGACTGGGTTGACGGTGTTTATAAAGCTGCAACGATGGGTTCTGAAACAACTGCTGCTGCTGTTGGTCAACAAGGTATTGTTCGTCGCGATCCATTTGCGATGCTTCCATTTGCTGGCTACAACATGGCTGACTACTTCACACATTGGTTAGAAATGGGTGAGAAAGTTGGTGAGAAAGCTGCAGCTGCTGGTAACAAGCTTCCTGGTATTTACAACGTGAACTGGTTCCGTCGTGATGCTGAAGGCAACTTTGTATGGCCTGGTTTCGGTCAAAACATGCGTGTTCTTGAGTGGATTATCGATCGCTGTGAAGGTCGTGCTGACGCTGTTGAAACTCCAATTGGTCGTGTTCCAACTTACGAACAGTTGAACTGGACTGGTTCAGACTTTACGAAAGAGCAATTTGACCTTGTGACTTCTCAAGACAAAGAGCAATGGATCAAAGAACTTGAAAGCCATACTGAATTATTTAACAAACTTGGTGATCGTTTACCAGAAGCGTTGAAAAAACGTCAAGCTGAGCTTTTAGAAGCGGTTAAATCTGCTTAATCATGATGAGAAAAAAGGTCACTTCGGTGACCTTTTTTTTACTTCAAACAAACTGAATAAAGTGTATTTAGTAACGTTTATTAGTACCAATAAGTTGTCACACTTATGGCATACTGATTTAAACAGCTTATTAGGATCAAATAATGAAAAAAATAGAAATGATTGGCTCTTGTTTAATCGCCCTTATGCTTACAGCCTGTCAATCTGTTCCGCGACAGCACAATGGAGCTACAGGATATCAAATTGAAAATAAATCAGAGAATTCTGCCACTATTTCGTATACCCTCTCTGCACGCGCCAACCAAAATATTGATGAACACAAATTACAACGTACTTGCCAACAAGTTCTAGGGCACACTCAACAATATAAAACCACCATTTTGAGTGTAAATGAAATTGCTAATCCCAATTATAAAACACAAGAAACTCAACAGGTTCAAATTGGTCAATCACGAACATCATTCGGACTCTCAAACACTCAAAGCCTATACAGCAATGAAGACTACAATACACGTCTTTCTTTAGAAACTAAGCCTAGCCTCTTACAAGTCGTTCGCTTTAACTGCACACTCTAAACTTAGGACACTCAATGTACTTCATTGAGTGTCTTATAAAAACTGACATTTCTAAATTCAGGTGATTCATCCAAGTCTGGCCATGTCGTTGCACTGCGTTCATCAAGCTTTTCATACTTCGGATGACTAAAGTTTTTTACACGACTATCCGCCACCCACACTTCAGGTGCAAATTTTAAAAACTCATCCAAGAAGAAACGATTGCACTGGTCATACAACACATCAGCCGCCAACAAGATATCAACCTGCTCAGCTTTATATAAGTCATCCAAATATTCAAGCTCAACATTATTCAATTCAGCATTGGCACGACACGCATCCAAACTAACTTGGTCGATATCACAGCAAATGACACGCTTTGCCCCTGCCATTTTCGCTGCAATCGCGACTACGCCTGAACCTGCGCCAAAGTCTAAAACCACTTTGTCTTTCACATGATGCGGTTCAGCCAATAACCATTGTGCCATTGCTAAACCTGATGCCCAACAGAAAATCCAATATGGCGTATCATTCCATATACGACGAATAACTTCATCATCTAGCTTATCGGTTGGAAAAACAGGTGGAATGAGCCAAAGTGAAATTGGTGTATCAGGCAATTGCTGTGCATGAAGTTCACAACCTGGAATCACATCATGTAAGGCTTTTAGTAAATGTTCAGGCGCTTTAGGAAATTGGAAAGTACAGCTCATTGGATTTTATTTTTAAATATACAAAATTTGAGTTTCAAATACGAAACCTAAATTAATAAAGAGAATTCCCTCTCCTTTTAAAGGAGAGGGTTAGCGAGAGGATTTATCTAACTCAATACCCTCACCCCAACCCTCTCCCTGAGCCGTATACGGCGCAAGAGAGGGAGATAATATTAACCTAAAGCTTTTTCAGCTGCTTCAACTGTTTGACGAATCAACGTTGTGATTGTCATTGGACCTACACCACCCGGTACTGGTGTGTAAGCTGAAGCAATTTCTTCAATACCAACAAGT
This sequence comes from Acinetobacter sp. ANC_7588, assembly GCF_056783995.1. Classification (NCBI taxonomy): domain Bacteria; kingdom Pseudomonadati; phylum Pseudomonadota; class Gammaproteobacteria; order Moraxellales; family Moraxellaceae; genus Acinetobacter; species Acinetobacter sp. ANC_7588. Next base: position 427,073 of record NZ_JBWYIU010000001.1, read on the forward strand.
TGAATATCGCCCACACCACCGCCATCACGTGGATGGAAACCAGCATCAACAACTACTGCACTAGGTTTAATCCAATCTTTTTGAATCAATTCAGCTTTACCCACTGCACCCACAATGATATCCGCTTGCTTCACAAAGCTAGCAAGGTCTTGTGTACGAGAGTGACAAATCGTTACAGTAGCATTCGCCTCGAGAAGCATAGCTGCCATTGGTTTACCCAAAATTGCAGATCGACCTACAACAACCGCATGCTTACCTTCGATTTCGATGTTGTTTTCTTTCAGAATCGTCATAATACCAGCAGGTGTCGCAGAACCGTAAGCCGCTTCACCCATTGCCATACGACCATAACCAAGGCAAGTAACACCATCCACATCTTTTTCAAGTGAGATCGCATCAAAACACGCTCGCTCATCAATTTGCGCAGGTACTGGATGTTGTAAAAGAATACCGTGAACATCAGGATTTGCATTGAGTTTTTCAATTTCAGCAAGCAATTGTTCTGTCGTCGTTTCTTTTGGTAGTTCAACTTTAAGTGAATCCATACCAACACGGCGGCATGCATTACCCTTCATACGCACATAAGTTGCAGATGCACCATCGTCACCTACTAAAATCGTCGCAAGAATTGGAGTACGTCCTGATTTTGCTTTTAACGCTTCTACGCGAGTTAACAAATCAGCCTCAATTTGTTTTGCCAATGCACGACCATCTAAAACTAATGCCACGGCACATCTCCCAAGTGTTGATATGAATCAATTTCGCACATTCTACATGAATATTTTAAATAATTTCCGTTATATGCTGTTTTTCTGCACATACGAATAAAAGCACTATTGTTTTTTTTTCAGAGCTTGTTAATATACGCATCAACAAGACATGGCGGGGTGGCAGAGTGGTCATGCAGCGGACTGCAACTCCGTGTACGCCGGTTCGATTCCGACCTCCGCCTCCATCTTGTTAAGCCCGAGTGGTGAAATCGGTAGACACAGGGGATTTAAAATCCCCCGCCCACAAAGCGTGCCAGTTCGAGTCTGGCCTCGGGCACCATTCTTCTAATAGAGAATAATGGTGTAAATAAAGAACCCAGCGTAAGCTGGTTTTTTTATGTCTGCATTTTCTTTAAACTCATCTGCTATAATCACTCATCTTCAGAATTTCATATTCAAATGAATCAAAATCAGCAAGTTGCTCAATATCTTCAAGAACTAAAACAACAATATCCTCAAGCGTTTAAAAAAAACTTCTTGCTCTATAGTCAGTTAAAGACCAAAGGGATTCTAGATGAGCGTAAAGAACTGATCCCGCTTGCACTTGCATTAATGATTTTCCTCCCTTGCTCATATTTGTTAACCCTTTTGCTTAAACAACACATTGTTTTTTTAGAAGGCTTTCAATCTGGCGGGAGTGCTGTGTTGTGTATCATGTTATTTTTTATGCTGATTACGCCAATCATCCTCAAACAGATCAAGCATAGTAGCATCTCAACTTACCAGCAACTTAAAAATACCCCATTCAAACTGACCATCCTCATTCTTTTACAAAGTTTAAATATCGCTTTTATGGAAAGTTGGTTCTTACAGGGAATTTTGTTTTATTTCGCTATGAATTTTGGTTTCGTTAAATTTTATAAAGAGAATTTATTCCGAGAAAATACTTCTAAAGAAAACTATTACTACATTCAAGAAATTCGTAGAGTGGCTTTCTGGAGTTATAAACAAAATTTTAAGCTTTACTTAAAACTAATCTTTTCATCTAAAAACTCAAAGCAGCATCAATTATTGATTGAACAAAAACAAAAAAATGCGCAACTTTATGTTCATTTGATGAACTATGAAAACAAATTGTGTATGCGCTACAAGCATACCGATATAGAAAAATATATCGATAGCATCATGTAGCGCTACGATCAACTTGCTTGCTGCATTACTTTAATTATATTCAAATTGGTATCATACGTTGTTGAGTGCAATCTGAGTTGATCAACTTGATACTTCTGTGAATGAATATCTGTTAAAAACAACCAATCTGCACTCAATTGCGTAGAATCAAAGCTCAATTTTAAATAGCCTCGTTGATTCAAATTACAAAAGCTTAATTCATCAATCAATTGGATAAACACTTGTTCAAATTGTTGCATTAAGTTCTCAGGTAAATTGAGATATTTCTCCATACCTGGTGAAGAAACTGAACTTGTTGCTAATTCAATCCCCACCTTCTCACCATTTTGTTGATGTAATGCAGACTCCCACGCATTATGGGTATCTCCAGCCAACACAACAACTTTCTTCTGATACTGCTCATACAAAGCATAAACACGCTCACGCTCAGCATAATAACCATCCCAAGCGTCTAAATTATAAGGAATCACGGTTAGGATTCTTAATAATTCAGCGTCAGTTAAGCTCGGGTCACTATTTTTATAACGCAATTTAATCGCGACCAACTCCATCAGACGTTTTTGAGCTTCTATTAAAAAGTTGTCATCTACCATTCCACTTTTGGCAACATTTAATATTTGCAATACTTCAACAGGTACCAACATTTTCGCCATCAATACTTGCTGACCCAATACATTCCATATTGCACGAGAACTCTGAAGACTATTCGCCAACCAATTTAACTGATCTATCCCTATTAGCTGTCGCTGCTCATTCAATAATGCCGCTCTAAATTGCTCAACATTTAGATTTTCACCATCCATAAATGAAGCAAAAGCCAGTTGCTCATCTCGTGCCAACATACGTGTATCAAGCATATTAAGTTGAACTAAATCACCAAAATTAAACTGACGATAAATATGAAGAATATCGTTATTGCTTTTTTCGCGGATTGGCATCCACTCAAAATAAGCGGTTAGGGCTGCTGTTCTTCGTGCTACGAAATCTCCCTCTAAATCAGGTTGATGATTCTGCGCACCAGCTCTCCATGCATCATTTGTCAGCTCATGATCATCCCAAATCAGAATAAATGGATGACGTTGATGAACCGCTTGTAAATCAGGATCTGTTCGATATTTTGCATAACGTTTTCGATAATCTTCTAGACGGTAAATCTCGTTTTGATTATCCACATCGAGTGTTCTACCAAGCTTTTCGGCTTGTTCAGCTGCATACCCATCTTTGCCATATTCGTAAATATAGTCACCCAGATGCAGCACAGCATCCACGTCCTGCTTCGCAATTTCACGGTACACATAAAAATAACCAGCAGGATAATTTGAGCATGAGCATACCGCAAAGTTAACCGCATTGGACTTGGTTGCTAAGGTCTTCGTACGACCAATTGGAGAATGTATCTGCCCATATTTAAATCGGTAATAATAACGAGTATCGGCACTCAAATTAAGTACATCGACTTTCAAGCAAAAGTCTTTAGCAGCAGAAGTCTTGATTTTCCCCATCTGAACAATATTTGAAAAATTCTCATCAAGTGCAATTTCCCAATCTAATTCATATGTTGCCGCCACATCTGTAGGTGTTATTCGCGACCAAAGAATTATTCGATCCTGTAATGGATCTCCACTCGCCACTCCATGCAAAAAATCAACTTTATGCTCATTGCTGGTTTGACCATCGCCATTACATGCTGTAATCAGAACAGGCAGTGAAATCGCACCTAATCCAGCCAATGAATTTTTAATTAATGCGCGTCTTGAGATTTTATTTTTCATTTTATTTACGAATTGGCGAGTTATTTTAACTTCGAACTTAAACCGTATTTATGAAGCTAAAATTGCAATCAGATGACAATTTAATGTACAAATATCATAAACCATCGCCCCAAAATTTATATTTTTTAATCTAATAAATGCAAGTTGATTGAAAAGAAAGCAAATAATACGATTTTCTCTTGCCAAGCTTAAAAGTGTCCTCTATTATTGCGCACATGCCCGAGTGGTGAAATCGGTAGACACAGGGGATTTAAAATCCCCCGCCCTCAAAGCGTGCCAGTTCGAGTCTGGCCTCGGGCACCATTCTTCTGATAGAGAATAATGGTGTAAATAAAGAACCCAGCGTAAGCTGGTTTTTTTATGCCTAGCGTTTAGCCACAACAATAACAACACAAAAAAATAGAGAGCGATTTACCACTCTCTATTTGAAACAAGTTCTTCCATTTCGATATCTAAGAATCCCTCTTCCTGAACGACCATCATCATTGCCTCAGCAATATAGTCTGCTGCTGCATCATCAAGAGAAGAATCAAGATCTTCGAACTGAGGTTTCATCTCATTAATTTCCGCCACAATATCATTGGCGATTTGATAAATCTCAGCATCGGAATTCACCTTAGATACCTTCTTTGAGAATTTTTCAATGAGTTGCTGAATTTCAGCCACGAGAATATCAGGATAATATTCATCGTCGAACATCGGGAGAAGTACATCATTCAACATATTAAAGCTCAAGTAATAGCATTAACAAAAACCGAGCTTATATAACACAAGCTAGACATTAAACCAACAATAAAAACGAGGAGTAAATCTCACTTTTAATCAAAGTATAACTAAGCTAATATTTTCATTGATGATTTTAACCGTCTTAAATCTGCCTTTAATTTAACTAACACTATTCATTGCTGCCCAAATTTGAATAGCTTGCACCATTTCTTTTACATCATGTGCTCTGACCATACATGCTCCTTGCTGTATGCTTAACAGATGCCCCGTCACCGAACCCACTGCACGTTCATGGGCAGGTACACCACCTAAAGCTTCACCAATAAATCGCTTACGAGATAATGCAGAAAGCATTGGATAGCCCAACTCATTTAGTTTATACAACTCTTTTAATAATTTCAGGTTTTGATGTGCATTTTTTGCAAATCCGAAACCCGGATCAATCATGATATTTTCAGGTTTAATTCCTGCATTTAATGCTGCATCTAATCGAGTTTGCAATTCTGAAATCACATCTAAAGTAATATCATCATATTGATCCAACTGGTTCATTGTGGTTGGCTCACCACGCATATGCATGATAATGACTGGAATATCTAATTCCGCAGCTGTTTCTAAAGCATGTGGCTTTGTTAATGCTCTGACATCATTCCAAATATGCGCTCCAGCTTTAACCGCCTTTTTAATCACTTCTGGTTGAGAAGTGTCGATTGAGATCACTACATTCAATTTTGACAACGCTTCAACGACCGGAACTACACGATCTACTTCATCTTGAACATCAACAGCAGATGCGCCAGGGCGAGTTGACTCACCACCTACATCAATAACACTCGCCCCTTCAGCAATCATTTGCTTTGCTCTCTCTAGTGCCGCCTCTACACTATTGTGTTTACCACCATCACTAAACGAATCTGGCGTTACATTTAACACACCCATTACATGAGGCTTTGACAAATCAAGTTCCAATGCACCACATTTAAGAATCTGATTAGGTAAAGAGATAAGTTGCATATTGATGTTCCTAGAAAATCTATTCACATGATATCAAGTAAAATTTAAACATGAGGGATAATTTCAACACAAAAAAAAGAGCCTCATAAGAGGCTCCTTCATTTTAGCTTGCTGGTAAAGGTGGAGGCGTTGAAGGACCATCTGTAGGGTTTACATCTACAATTGGATTCTCAGCCACATATACCTTAGGTGGTTGAGGTTCACGACCTTCCATAATGTCACGGATTTGATCACGATCAATCGTTTCCCACTCAAGCAAAGCTTTTACCATCGCATGGGCAATATCTTTATTATTTTCTAAGATATCACGTGCAACTTTGTACTGCTCATCTAGGATACGGCGAATTTCACGATCAATTTCAAGTTGAGTCGTTTCAGAAATAGTACGACCACCTAGACTACCCATAAATGACTGTTGAGCATCTTCTTCATAAACCATGACACCCATCTTGTCAGACATACCGTACTTAGTCACCATTGCACGCGCCATTTTTGTTGCACGTTCAAAGTCATTAGAAGCCCCAGTCGACATCTGATTAATGAAAATTTCTTCTGCAATACGACCACCAAACAGAATAGAAAGCTCATTCAACATTTTGTCTTTGTAATGACTGGTTTGATCAAACTCTGGAAGCTGCCAAGTTACACCTAATGCCCAACCACGTGGCATGATCGTGACTTTATGTACTGGGTCTGTGCCTGGAAGCATTTCAGCTACAATCGCATGACCTGCTTCATGATAAGCCGTTGCGCGACGCTCTTCTTCACGAAGAACCATTGATTTACGCTCTGGCCCCATATAAAGCTTATCTTTTGCATCTTCAAAGTCATGCATATCGACCGTATTTTTATTACGACGTGCAGCAAATAACGCAGCTTCATTGACTAAGTTTGCCAATTGCGCACCAGAGAACCCTGGAGTACCACGTGCCAATACTTTGACATCCACACCAGTCACTGAAGGTAATTTTTTCAAATGCACATTCAGGATTTGCTCACGACCTTTAATATCTGGAAGTCCAACCATCACTTGACGGTCGAAACGTCCCGGACGAAGTAAAGCTTTATCTAGCACGTCAGCACGGTTAGTCGCAGCAATAACGATGATACCTTCATTACCTTCGAAACCATCCATTTCTACCAACATCTGGTTCAAGGTTTGTTCACGCTCATCATGACCACCGCCAGTACCTGAACCACGATGACGACCCACCGCATCAATTTCATCAATGAAAATGATACACGGCGCATGGCGTTTCGCTTGCTCAAACATATCACGTACACGTGATGCACCAACACCAACGAACATTTCTACGAAGTCTGAACCTGAGATACTAAAGAATGGAACCTTAGCCTCTCCAGCAATCGCTTTCGCAAGTAAAGTTTTACCTGTACCCGGTGGACCTACCATCAGGACACCGCGAGGAATGCTCGCACCAAGACGCTTAAACTTTGTTGGATCTTTCAAGAAATCAACAATTTCAACGACTTCTTGTTTCGCTTCGTCACAACCCGCAACATCTGTGAAAGTGACTTTGATTTGGTCTTCTGAAAGCATTTTTGCTTTTGACTTACCAAAACTCATCGGGCCGTTTTTACCACCAGCACCGCCACCCATGTTGCGCATAAAGAACATGAATAACAAAATGATTAAAAGTACTGGAAAGCTTGCGATCAAAAGCTGCATCAATAAACCTTGACGTTGCGGAGCAGTGCCTTCAACAACGACATTATTTTTGATGAGATTCGGCATTAACTCAGGATCTTGAACCGCAGGACGAATACTCTCAAATGGAGAACCATTTACTTTTTCGCCACTAATTCGTTCACCGTCAATGGTAACTTGTTTAATTTGACCAGCATTAACCGCTGCAACAAATTCTGAATAGTTCAATGCAGCAGGCTTATCACGGTCACTAATGTTGCTGAAAATTAATATCAGCACACCAAGTATAACAAGCCATAAAACGGCATTCTTAAAGAGATCGCTCAAAGCTTTATTCCCATATCAATCTAATTTGATCATGCCCAAAATTGGGTGACCTTTAACAAAAAGCGAGTAAATCAATTTCGCAATAAAATATTCAAAAGGTACAAAATGCACATTTTTTAGCGACTTGGCAAGTCACTTTATTGCGATTTCTTTTTACGGCCCTGTCCAATTAAAAAAACTTCCTTCGAACGAGCACGCGAAGCAGCAGGCTTTGCAGTTTTTAATACTTCAAAACTGTCTACAACTTCCTTACGGAATTCGTCAAAACCAGTTCCTTGGAAAACTTTGACAACAAACTGTCCTTTCGGACCTAAAACTTTATTGGCAAAGTCTAATGCAAGTTCACACAAATAAATTTGTCGAGGTTGATCAACGGCCTTATTACCTGATGTATTGGGGGCCATATCTGAAATTACAACGTCTACAGTTCGTCCATTTAAAATATTTAACAATTTTTCGAAAACTTCCTCTTCTCGAAAGTCTCCTTGCAGGAACGTCACATCTGGAAGTGCATCCATTTCCAAAATATCTGATGCAATCACTAAACCTTTATCACCCACTAATTTTCCGGCGATTTGGGACCAGCTACCAGGTGCAGCACCAAGGTCCACGACAGTCATACCAGGTTTAATGATTTTGTATTTCTCTTGGATTTCAAGCAATTTATATGCAGCACGCGCACGATAACCTTCCTTTTGTGCTTTTTTCACAAACGGGTCATCTAAATGCTCTCTCATCCACGCACGACTACTTTTGGATAACTTCTGATTGGTAATGCGTGTTGCCATAACTCTTTAAATACACGTAATCATCTAACTTTTTATTGTACGTGAATTTTATCCCCCTTGCAGTATTCATCTGTATCTAATTCAAGATTATCGTTTATGTTTTTTTGATTTAAGTTGATCGATTATTTCTGAGAAACATAAGCGTTTGATCTCTTGATTTGCTATACTAAGTCGTTTTTAAAATTAGGTTATCTTTATGGCGGCTTTATCAATTCAGGAACGCAAACGTTTGCGTCAAATCGGACATGCACTTAACCCAGTGGTAATGTTAGGTGGTCAAGGTTTAACTGAAAATGTCATTGAAGAAACTCAACGTGCTTTAAATGATCATGAGTTAATTAAAGTAAAAATTGGCGGTGAAGATCGTGATGCTCGTGCAGCAGTCATTACTGAAATCGCCGAAGTCACTGGTGCAGAGGTTGTTCAAACCATTGGAAAGATTGCACTTTTATATAAGAAAGCGGCAAAACAAAATCCTAAACTTTCGAATCTTGTTCGCCACGCACATCTTTCTAATTAATTTGAGTTGCATTGAATGGCAAGTTACGAACTAAATTCTTTTGACCGTTACTTTGATATCTCCCTGGTTGGTGCAATTGAACAAGTGAGTCCATATACACTAAATGTGGGCTATTGGTTACGTGACCCAAATCAATACTTAGTCTATCCGGAAATTGTAGCTGGACATCCACGACGAGATTTTCTTTGGGAAGAAACCTGCTTTGAAATTTTCATTGGGGTGAAAGATCAGGACTTTTATCGTGAAGTCAATCTCTCCCCTTCTCAAGCTTGGCAAGCGTATCAATTTGAAGAGTATCGTTACCCTGAAGATATGCCACCTCAAGCAGCTTATGACATAGAACTGAATTCACTCAAAAAGACGCACTATGGTTTAAATGTGAGCCTTGATCTAACGGAGTTTATGTTAAAACATAAATTGAAATGGCAGGATATTTTTATTGGCTTATCCGCTGTATTAAACACATCGCAAGCTAAACATTATTATGCGATGCAGCATAGTAGTCCTGAGGCTGACTTCCATAACAAGCGCGATTGGTTGCATCAGTTTTAAAAAAAATAGTGAGATTTAATCTCACTATTTTTTTTACCCCAATATTTCAGTTCTATAGTTGTAGACTCTTCCCACCTCTTTTAGAGTTAAGTTTTATACAGCTGATCTCAACGTGTTATATCTAGTTATATTTGTAATTCCTGTTATTCATTTCTAATTTCAAAATTGTCCTTAATCACTTGAACAGCCAAATCTGCTCTTAAATATTTTTTCACAAACACCGAAGTAGCGTCAAATCTCTTTAAATTCGATCTCGGTTTAATTTTTAAAACCCAGCATGCTAACTACCAATTTCATCTTTAAATAATTGAACCTACGCTTTTAACAAGCAATTCAATATTTACCTCTATTTTCCATATTTAATCAGTCCTTTCTAAAATACTTGTAAATTGACCTAATTAGTACTTTTTTCGGACTTTTAGGAAGCATTTGGAGCAACTTCAACATTTGTTCTATTTAACAAATCAGCTTTTCAGAAGCTTTGTTATTCTGTTTCAGAAACTTAGCTTATTAATTGTAAGTCTACATAAATTTTGATAAATCGTGATAAAACTTAACTTTTGAATTATTAAACAATTCTTACATTCTTAGACTTTTGTCCAAAGTTTAAAAAGCAGACTTTTAAACAAATTACAAGGTATATATCTGACGAATTCAGGTTTATTTACGTGGACTTTATCAAGGTGTTTGCGTATAATGCCGTGTTAAGTTCAAGCGAGCAGATGTAAGGAGGGTGGGTTTTAAAGTAGCCTTCCTTTTTTTTCGTCTACTCGCTTTTTTACAGCCTAAATTTCAGGAGCTTTGGTTTGAGCACCCCAGCAATTTTAGCCCTTGCCGATGGTACGATCTTTAAAGGAACGTCAATCGGTGCATCGGGTAGTACGACTGGTGAAGTCGTTTTCAACACTGCCATGACTGGCTATCAAGAAATTTTGACTGACCCAAGTTATGCACAACAGCTTGTTACGCTTACCTATCCACACATTGGTAACACAGGTTGTAATGATGAAGACGCTGAGTCAGGTCGAATTCATAAAGTATGGGCAAACGGATTGATCATTCGTGACCTACCTTTATTGCACAGCAACTTCCGATCTACGCAATCTTTAGGCGAATACTTAAAATCTCACAATGTTGTCGCTATCGCTGACATTGATACACGTAAACTGACACGTATTTTACGTGCTAAAGGTGCACAAAACGGTTGTATCTTAGCTGGTGAAAATATTACAGAAGAAGAAGCTTTAGAAAAAGCTCGTGCATTCGGCGGTCTGAATGGTTTAGACCTTGCGAAAGAATGCTGTGATCCAAACGGTTTCGAATGGACTGAAGGTTCTTGGAAATTAGGTCAAGGTTTCTCCCAACCAGAAGCAAAATTTCATGTTGTCGCATATGATTACGGTGTCAAAACCAACATCTTACGTATGCTCGCAGACCGCGGTTGTAAATTAACTGTTGTACCTGCACAAACTCCTGCTGAAAAAGTTCTTGCTCTAAATCCAGATGGCGTATTCTTATCGAATGGTCCTGGCGATCCTGCAGCATGTGACTATGCAATTGAAGCTGTAAAAACAATTGTTGAAGATGCTCGTAACGTACCTGTATTTGGTATTTGCTTGGGTCACCAAATTCTTGCTCTCGCTTCTGGCGCTAAAACGGTGAAAATGCCTCATGGTCACCATGGTGCGAACCATCCTGTACAAAACATCGAAGATGGTACAGTGATGATTACTTCTCAAAACCATGGCTTCGCAGTGGATGCAGAAACATTACCTGCAAACCTTAAAGCGACGCACAAATCATTGTTCGATCAAACTCTTCAAGGGATTCATCGTACAGATAAGCCTGCGTTTAGTTTCCAAGGTCACCCAGAAGCAAGCCCAGGTCCACATGACTGCGCACCATTGTTCGATCATTTCATCGAACTTATTGAAGCATCTAAGAAGTAATTGAGGAGCAAATAATGCCAAAGCGTACGGATATTAAAAGCATCTTAATTATTGGTGCTGGTCCAATTGTTATCGGTCAGGCGTGTGAGTTTGACTACTCAGGTGCACAAGCATGTAAAGCATTACGTGAAGAAGGTTACCGTGTAATTCTGGTAAACTCTAACCCTGCAACGATCATGACTGACCCTGCAATGGCAGATGCAACGTATATCGAGCCAATCACTTGGCAAACTGTTGCAGCGATCATTGAGAAAGAACGCCCAGACGCAGTTCTTCCAACAATGGGTGGTCAGACTGCATTGAACTGTGCCCTTGCCCTTGATGAGCATGGCATTTTAGAAAAATTCAATGTTGAATTGATTGGTGCAACGAAAGAAGCGATCGAAAAAGCGGAAGACCGTAAACTTTTCGACCAAGCAATGCGTAAAATTGGTCTTGAATGTCCAAAAGCAGCAATCGCTGAATCAATGGAAGAAGCTTTAGAAATTCAAGCACGTTTCGGCTTCCCAGTGATTATCCGTCCATCATTCACCATGGGTGGTTCAGGCGGTGGTATCGCATACAACAAAGAAGAATTCCTTGAAATCTGTGAACGCGGTTTCGATCTTTCTCCAACCAAACAATTATTGATCGATGAATCTTTAATTGGTTGGAAAGAATATGAGATGGAAGTTGTTCGTGACAAAAACGACAACTGTATCATCGTCTGTTCGATTGAAAACTTTGACCCAATGGGCGTACACACAGGTGACTCAATCACTGTTGCACCTGCACAAACATTAACAGATAAAGAATATCAGTTAATGCGTAATGCATCTTTAGCAGTGTTACGTGAGATTGGTGTAGAAACAGGTGGTTCTAACGTACAGTTTGGTATTTGTCCAAATACTGGCCGTATGGTTGTGATCGAGATGAACCCACGTGTATCTCGTTCTTCTGCATTGGCTTCAAAAGCAACTGGTTTCCCTATTGCGAAAATCGCTGCGAAATTAGCGGTTGGTTATACCCTTGATGAGCTTAAAAACGACATCACTGGCGGTACAACTCCAGCATCTTTCGAACCTGCGATTGACTACGTTGTAACTAAAGTTCCACGTTTCAACTTTGAGAAATTCCCACAAGCTGACGCAACTTTAACCACACAGATGAAATCTGTTGGTGAAGTGATGGCGATTGGTCGTAACTTCCAAGAGTCTATGAACAAAGCACTTCGTGGCCTTGAAGTGGGTGCAACTGGCTTTGATGAAAAAATCGAAGTGGGTGCTGAAGGCGCGCGTGAGAAAATCTTACAAGAACTTCGTGTTCCGGGTCCTGAGCGTATTTGGTATGTTGCTGATGCATTCCGTCACGGCTTTACATTAGAAGATGTATTCCAAGCGACTAAGATCGACAAATGGTTCTTGATCCAAATCGAAGACATCATCAAAACAGAAAACCAAATCAAAACTTTAGGTTTTGGCGATTTAAATGCGGACAACATCCGTTCATTTAAACGTAAAGGTTTATCTGACCTTCGTATTGCGAACTTGATGGGTATTTCACAAAAACAATTCCGTAAACATCGTTGGAACTTGGGCGTAACCCCAGTTTACAAACGTGTAGATACTTGTGCTGCTGAGTTTGAATCAGACACAGCGTATATGTATTCAACTTACGATGACGAATGTGAATCAAACCCGTCTAGCAAAGACAAGATCATGGTGATCGGTGGTGGTCCTAACCGTATTGGTCAAGGTATCGAATTCGATTACTGCTGTGTACACGCGGCTCTTGCAATGCGTGAAGACGGTTATGAAACTATCATGGTGAACTGTAACCCTGAAACAGTTTCAACTGACTATGACACTTCAGATCGTTTGTACTTTGAACCAATTACGCTTGAAGATGTGTTAGAAATCGTACGTATTGAGAAGCCAAAAGGCATCATCGTACAGTACGGTGGTCAAACACCACTTAAATTGGCTCGTGCTTTAGAAGAAGCTGGTGCACCAATTATTGGTACATCTCCTGATGCGATTGACCGTGCAGAAGACCGTGAACGTTTCCAACAAATGATCCAACGTTTAAACCTTCGTCAACCAAACAACAGCATTGTAAAATCTGCTGAAGAAGGTATGGCTGAAGCGGCAAAAGTTGGCTATCCACTTGTAGTACGTCCATCATATGTACTTGGTGGTCGTGCAATGGAAATCGTATACAACGATGAAGAGTTACGTCGCTACTTACGTGATGCTGTTCAAGCGTCTAACGATGCCCCTGTTCTTCTTGACCGCTTCCTAGACGACGCGATCGAAGTTGACGTAGACTGCGTATCTGACGGTAAAGATGTGGTGATCGGCGGTATCATGCAGCACATCGAACAAGCAGGTATCCACTCAGGTGACTCTGCATGTTCGATCCCTCCTTACTCTCTTTCTAAAGAGATTCAGGACGAAATGCGCCGTCAAACTATCGCGATGGCGAAAGAGCTTGGTGTTGTTGGTTTAATGAACGTACAGTTTGCTGTTAAAGGCGAAGACGTTTACATCTTAGAAGTGAACCCACGTGCATCACGTACAGTTCCGTTTGTATCTAAGTGTATCGGTGAGTCTTTAGCGAAAGTCGCTGCACGTTGTATGGCGGGTCAATCTTTAGAATCTCAAGGATTCACTACAGAGATTATCCCTGAGCACTTCTCTGTTAAAGAAGCAGTGTTCCCATTCAACAAGTTCCCTGGTGTTGATCCAATCCTTGGGCCTGAGATGAAATCTACAGGTGAAGTGATGGGCGTTGGTAAAACTTTTGGTGAAGCGTTCTATAAAGCTGTATTAGGTGCAAATGAGCGTTTACCTGGTCTTCCAACTGAAGGCGAAGTGAAACACGCATTTATCTCTGTACGTGATTCTGATAAACCACGTGCAGCAGGTATTGCAAAACAACTTGCTGATTTTGGTTTCAAAATTCTTGCAACTGGCGGCACGTATGACGTGATTAAAGCTGCTGGTATTGAATGTGAACGTGTAAATAAAGTGACTGAAGGTCGTCCAAATATTGTGGACCGCTTGAAAAATGGCGAAATACACCTCATTATCAATACAACAGAAGGTAAACAAGCTCAGCAGGATTCGTTCTCAATCCGCCGTTCTGCACTTCAAGGTAAGGTCTATCATACGACTACCCTTAATGGTGCAGATGCAGTTTGCCAAGCTTTAGCAATCAAATTGCCAATGGATGTATATCGTTTGCAAGACTTACAAACAGTAGGTTAATACACTACCAAGAAGTCCCGTCACCTCTTGGTGGCGGGCTTTTTTTCATTTATAGACTTAGTATTTTTTCATACTTACTTTTTTGAGGGACAACTATGCAACGTTATCCTATGACACCTCAAGGCAAAGAAGCGCTTGAGAAAGAATTACACCAACTTAAAACTGTAGATCGTCCTCGTATTACAGCAGCGATTGCTGAAGCGCGTGAACACGGAGATCTTAAAGAAAACGCGGAATACCACGCTGCACGTGAGCAACAAGGTTTCTGTGAAGGCCGTATCCAAGATATCGAAGGAAAATTGGGTGCTGCACAAGTGATTGACGTTAAAGAGCTTGAGCAAAATGGACGCGTAGTTTTTGGCGTGACAGTTACAATTGAAAATTTGGATACTGAAGAACGTAAAACGTATCAAATCGTTGGTGATGACGAAGCAGATTTTAAAATTAACAAAATATCTGTGAACTCTCCTATAGCGCGTGGTCTTTTGGGTAAAAATGAAGGCGATGAAGTTAAGATTACGACACCTCAAGGTGAAGTTGAATACGAAATTGTGAGCGTAGAATATCTTTAATTCTTGATATTTTAGGTTAAAAACCTCTCTGATGAGGGGTTTTTTTATTCTCTTTTTAATTGATTCATTGTTTTTGCTAGATGCACTTTTCCAGCTTCATGAAGCTTCTTAATAACATTACGAAAATCTTTTTCCTCTCTATTTTGACTTAGTTTTGATTTAGCGATGATTCTTTCAATTTTAATTTCAAATACAACCAAATAGTCGAGCATTTCCAGCAAGTAATCTTTTGGTGCATCTGCCATTTTCCAAGCATTTTTACCATTCGTGATACGTTCATGTTGTTGAGTGAGTTGACCTAATACTGCAAGTTTAGTTTTCTGATCATGAAAAAACTGAATATCACCATTAATATGTACGACTTGATAATTCCAAGTAGGCACTTTTTTGTGATCTTCAAATTTTGAAGGATAATAATTCGGTGAAATATAAGCATCCTCTGCTTTAAAGATGCATAGTATTTGATTATTCAAAATCGAATGATTGAATAGTGCATTCTGTAATGAAACATGTCCTCTCAATGTTTGTTCATCAACTAATATGAGCGGGATATGTTCAGCAATTAACCCTGTTTGGGTCTGTGCGACCAAAGATGCAAGAGGATACTCCTTAATTATTCTATATATTTCTTCAGGTCTATCTTCTCTAAATTCTGTTTCAACAAACATAGCTTTTCCATTCTTCTAATGCTCAATGAATATAAAAGTTTTTATTCAGGATGTAAGTTTTAATTGGTATATAATGCCCTAAAATATTCTCCTTTTATTTCACCATGTCTGAAAAGCTGATCTACTCCCCTGTCAATCACTGGTGCGAATTCGAATTTATCTCTAAAACAGTCAAAAATCCGAATATTCATATTAAAGGCAATTACAGTTATTACTCAGCCTATTGGGATCAAGGTTTTGAGCGTTGTGTAGTGCGTTATCTACATGACAAAGCTTCGACACCAGAAAAACCCATCGATCAGCTTTATATTGGCAATTTTGTCTGTTTTGGCGCTGAGTGTGTCATCATGATGGGTGGAAATCAGTTACACCGTACCGATTGGATTTCGGCATTTCCTTTTGATACACGTAGTTTTGTGCCTGCTGGCGATACTGTCATTGGTGATGGGTGTTGGATTGGTAGTCGTGCCATGATTATGCAAGGGATAAAACTTGGTGAAGGCGCAGTGGTGGCAACTGGTGCTGTCGTCACCAAAGACGTACCACCTTATGCTGTCGTCGGTGGTGTACCTGCCAAAATTATTAAGTATCGTTTTCCTGAGGAAGATATTCAAAAACTGCTTTCTCTTAAGCTCTATGACTTAGATGAAAAGCAGTTTTTAAAAATGCGTGAACAGTTACAGACGGATGATGTTTCAAGGTTAATTAACTATTATACTCAACATACTAATTAACCATCATTTACTTTTTTTCCAAAATTAAATATTGAAAATGATCTGCTTGCATGTTGAGTATGTGAAACAGGATTTAATTTAAATGCTTCTAGATTGGTATCTAGCAATTTAATTTTCAGTTCATCAGCTCCTTGGACACCAAGTTGTTCCAATTGTTCAATTTCAGCTCTGTAGCGCTCATAGGATTTAGCTAATGACTCTTTATGTGAATACTCTTGCTCAAGTCTAGAAAATCTATTTAAGTTTACATTCGCTATCGTTGCAATCCATATCAGAGGTGCATTAATAGTTACTTTAAACAACAAGGTATGCAGTTCCATATTTTTAAAATCATCAGCATCAAAAAGCCAAAGATTAAAGCCAAACATACATAAAACCGTTACCACAAAAACAACCAAACTTATTAGACGAGCTGTATTTGCTTCTTTTCGTTTGGCAACAAACCCACCTGCCAACCCTGCTTCGCTCGATAAATCAATCGTAGCTTTAGCTCTAGTTTCTATATCTTTTAAATTTTCCAACCTATTATCTAATTCTTGTTTTAAAGATGGTATTTGTTTTTCTGTGTCCCCATAGACTCTTGAATAAAATTGATCTATTTTCTGCAAACGATCATCAATTAATTTACTTTTAATATCTCCATCTTCATCTTCAGTAAAATATTCATCCCACATTTCCTCCAATTTCTTTATTTTGGATTCCATTTCTTCAAATAAGTTTTCTCCATCAGCATTGTACTCTTCAAAAAGATTAGTATATTTTTCTTCTATTTCTTTTATTTTTGATGAAAGTTGATCTACTAGTACTTTTTGATTTTCATCTGCTTCAAATAACTCATTATATTTATCTAGAATTTCCTGCTTAGAATTTTCAATCTCCTCGATGCTTTCATCAGATATTAACTCCACTATACGATCGTATGAAGAAACACCCTGCTCATCTACTGCTAGTTTTCCTTCTATTTCTTTTATAGTTTCCAAACACGCTTGTATTTTTTCTTTGACTTTTAATGTTTCATCACAAGCTTCTGCCAACCTCTGCTGATTGCTTCTAATTTTATCCAATTCATCTTGAAGTAATTTACCAACTGTAAAAGATCTATTATTTAAATCCCTTAAATCTGCACGTAATGAATATTTAGACCCTAGAGAATCATTTAACTCACTCAACTCCTTTAGCATATGTTTCAGACGAGCTTCATCTTTGCTTCTTATCTCAAATATCCCCATATTTTTAATGCCTTATTAAAATCTAATTATTAGGTTAATTATTACACAAATATTATTTAAGCCATAAAAAAAACCTCTCAATCGGAGTTGGTTTTTTTAGAATATGGAGTCTAAATTAAGACTAATACTTTTTTTAATTCTAAACATCAACTCCATACTCTATAGAGATGTTACGCCCCCTTAATTACATCTCTACCCATCACAATATTTTCAAATTTTTTGATTTATGAAACAGTTGATCAAATTTTTTCTAATAAATCGTTACTATCTTATATCTCTAAAATTTTAAGATATTAAATCAAAAACAATAACTTAATATAAAAAACCATAGTTTTACACTTGGTTTTATTTTGAACAATTAAGGTCTATGATGAACTTATACATTTTAATTAAAACGGTTAAAAAAGGAGAACAACATGAGTTATCAAAATATCCTCGTTCCAGTGGATGGTTCAGAAGTAGCACTCAACGTCGTTCAGCATGCTGTTGAATTGGCTAAAGCATTTAATAGCAAAATTACTGTTGTGCAAGTGATGACACTCGATCCCTATATCGCAGCCGAATATCTCTCAGATGGGCAGTCAAATCTTTTAATTGAACGAGCACGAAAATTTATTGAAGACAACCTTGCTCAAGCTAAAACAAAGTTTAATGAATATGGAGTAGATGTAGAGACTAAAATACTCGAAGGAGAAAGTATTCACCGCACCATAATGAAAGCGATTGATGAGCTTAATATTGATCTGATTGTTATCAGCTCACACGGTCGAACAGGATTCAAGAAATTAATTATGGGTAGTGTCGCACAAAGCCTCATCACCGAAGTTAATGTACCTGTTTTTGTCGTAAAGCAATAATAACTGATAGCTCCGTATACCGTCATACGGAGCTACTCGAACCATCCAAAAACCTTAAAATCTATTTTGCCATTGTTAAACACGATCCCCTCTTCAAGTAATCTAGCTTGCTGGCAATTAAAACCTTGATCATCCAAACGCTGATGACTAATTTTACCTTGCGCATTAATGACACGATGCCAAGGCAAGTCGCTACTCACATCTAATTGATTCAAAACACGACCAACCAAACGGGCATGTTTAGGCAGTCCGGACATCGCAGCAATTTGACCATAACTGGCTACTTTCCCATAAGGAATTTGTGATACTGTGGCCAAGATCAACTGTGCCATTTCCGCTGATACTGATCGATTCATCAATAATTGACCTATAGTTTATCGGATAATTGATTTGAGCAAATGCATTTCATAACAGACTCACTTACTCTAAATTTGCACAATAACAATACACAGAGAAATACAATGAAAAGGATATTTTCACACTTACTTGCTGCTTCAATTGCAGTCGGTACAATCTCTATTACATCGACAACTCAAGCCGCGCCAAACAGTATAAATATACAAAATATTTTACAACAAGAACGTGCTTGGGCTGGACTGAATACCAAGCGTATTAAAGTTTCCGACATCGATTGGGCTTACAGCGAAGGTGGAACAAAAGGCAAACCCGTACTTATGCTTGTGCATGGTCTAGCAGGCAGTCGGGATAATTGGAACCGAGTCGCTCGCTATCTGACACCACATTATCACGTCATTATCCCTGATTTACCTGGACAAGGTGATAGTAAAGTAGCTGCAGATTTTGATTATTCAATTCCAAATCTAACCGAAAAATTACGTCGCTTTGCGGAATCCATTCATGTTGATCAAAATCTAAATGTTGCCGGTCACTCCATGGGCGGTGCTGTAGCATTACTTTATGCAGCTCAGTATCCAATCGATACTAAATCATTATTACTCATTAATAGTGCAGGCGTATTTAAATCTGCCAATACGCCTTACTTAAAAGACCCAAACTTACTCAAAAATTTTATCGTTTCTAAACCTGGAGATTTTGATCGGTTATTTAAAATTGCTACGCAGCAACCTCCATTTATACCGAACGAACTGAAAGTCGAACAAGAAAAGCTCATGATATCCAATGTTACGAATAACACGAAACTCGTTGAGCAACTTATTCTCATGTCAAAATCATTTACACCTGAAACATTTGCGCTAGCGGCTCGTTCAATCGATCAACCAACACTCATCGTTTGGGGAGATCGTGATCAAATTATTAATGTAGAAGCTGCAGCTGAACTGAAAGGATTACTGAAAAATGCTCAAGAGCCTATCATCTTAAAAGGTGTAGGTCATACACCAATATTGGAACAAGAACAAATCCTCGTACAACATTATTTAAATTTTCTTAATCTACTCAAATAAGTTATAGACAATGAATGGGACATTTTAAATGTCCCATTTTTTTCAAGAATAAAAAAAGAGGAACCGAAGTTCCTCTTTTTCACATTAGTCTATTAGAACAACAAGTGGTTTTTGTTCAACAAGTCTTGAAGTGAAACATCAGTATTGTTGAAAGTAATTAGGTCAACCTTGTTATAAGTTGTACCTGCACCATCACGATCAATACTTAACTTCGTATTGTTTCCATCTTTCTCGACAAAGATAAATTTATCAATGTTTTGAGCAGTTGCACTATCAGATAACAACTCAGAAACATCAATCTTCACATTGCTGCCTAATTGGAAGTCATTGATTGTGTCAACACCGTTACCACCGTTATGGCTGTTGTCATTTAACACATTAAAGATCAACTTATCCAAACCTTTAGCAGAAACTGTTTCATTCAAGTAAGTAGAATTAAACTTACCTGCTGTTTCATTCGCCAATGCATCAGCATCATTCGCGTTTGCTTCTGGTGTGAATTTGCTCCAAGCCAATGGTGTACCTGATTTAGAATCAATTTGAAGTACTAATTGCGCTGTATCAGACTTACCAGTTACAGGATCAGTAATCGTGTATTTAAATACATCCGTTTTACCAATCGCATTAAGGTTTGCATTTGGTTTGTAAGCGTATGTACCGTTTGCATCGATTGTTAATGTCCCAAACTCGCCTTTGATTGTTGTTGCACCATTAATCGCAACACCATTTACAGCTTTCACAACAGCACCAGCAACTACAAGATCTTTACCATGTACAGGATCAAGATCAGTAATCACATTACCCTTCGCTTCAGTGATTGACTTCACAACAGGCGTTGTACTTGTATTAGTTTCTTTAATTACTAAATTAGTCTGTACATAACCTGGTAAAGAAGCAAGGTTACCATTACTCATTTCTATGCAATATTTACCTGCAGGTAAATCTTCTAAATTGATATGAGCAACTTCTCCAAATAAGCCGATGAAATCAAATAATCCTGCAGATTTATTATTGGCAATTGGTACCCACTTACCAGAACTATTTTGCTGGTAAAGAACAATTGATACTGAGTCTAATAATGTTCCCCATGATGCTGATTTTACTTGAAGCTGCACATCTGCAGTTTTGTTTGCACCAATTGTAAACTCTGTAGCACCACTTGTTTTACCAATCGCAAAACCGGCGAAGCCAATCAACCAATTATAAGAAATTGCATCTTTAATGAATTTCTCTGTAACAGGATACTCGTATTCAATACCAGCTTTAGCAACATTATCAATGGCATCCAACGGAATGTTTGGAGCAGTCACTTGACGTGGTGCAGATTCACCCGCTACATCCGAAGCGGTCACATATACATTTTGTCCATCGTTTAAACTTGGTATCAACTTAATTGAGTAGTTTCCATTGCTATCCGCAGTGGTTGTACCAATCACGTTGTTGTTTGCATCTTTTACTTTAACAGTTGATAAAGCTTGTGCAGTACCTGTTACTAATGAACCATCTGCATTAAATGTTGCCGTTGGCGCATCTGGAGGAGTCACATCCAAATCGAAGCCGATGCTTGATGAAGGACCGACATTTCCAGCTTCATCAATCGCTTTAGCTTCAACGATAATTGTACCTTCTGGTAAATTATTGTTGATTGGATATGTCCAATTACCATTTTGATCAGCAGGAACAAGTGCAGAATCAATAATTCGACCTGTAGAGTCCTTAATCACTAATTCGACAGTAGTATTCGCTTCAGCTTTACCTGTTAATACTGGTTTCAAGTCACTTGGATCTGTAATTGGATTAATAATCACAGCATCAGGAGCTTGAGTATCAACTGTTAATTGCTGAGTTTCAGTTTTTTTGTTCTTAGCTAAATCAGTAGATGTTACTTCAACTGTGTAATTTCCATCCGCTAAATCTCTTGGCGGTGTAAATGTCCAATTGCCTGAGCTATCTACAGAAGCTGGTGCATCTACAACAGTATTTCCATTCTTATCTTTAATCACGACTTGAACTTTAGAATATTGTTCAGTTGAACCAGAAATTGCTGGAGTAGTATCGTTTGTAGGATATAACTCTTCAACTGACAAATCAGGTGAAAGTGTATCTACACCAAATTTTAAAGAAACTGTACGGCTAGTATTACCAGCAGCATCACGTGCAGTGGCTACAAGTGTATATATACCATCTGCTAAAGGTTCTGCTGGTTTATAACTCCAACGGCCTGCAGACAACACTGCTAAACCACTAGATACCACAGCACCGTTAGCATCTTTAATCTCTACAGCAACCTCTTTAGGATTATTTACTGTATTACCACTAATCGTACGTTGTGGATCATTAGTATAATTAATACTTGGATCAACCGCCGTTACTTGAGCTGCTTTTAATACTGGTTCAGCTACAAATAGTGAGCGTGCAGCGAAAGCAGAGAATGCAGCAATTTGAGGCTCAGCAACTAATGATACTGCCTGTACAGATGCAGCTTCACTCACGTCCCATGCAGCTTCTTCATCATCCCAAGGATCGATATCTAACCAAGGATCATTATCATCTTCCCACGGATCAATATCGATATCTGGTGGTGTCAAGTCGATTACAAAATCTTGTTCAGTTGGATTACCTACGTTTCCAGCTTCATCCTTAGGAGTAGCTTCGATTTTGTAGTCACCTTCTTCCAACTCAGCTTCTGGCTTATACGACCATTTACCATCTTCTCCAACTTCAACAGTTGCCTTCTCTTCGAAGCCATCTGGACCAGTGATCACGATATCCACTAGCGAACCTTTCTCACCTGTTCCTGTAATTTCCGGTTGAGGATCATTCGATTCGAAATCATCACCACCAATTGGATCAATAGTAATGTCAGAAGGAGGTGTTGTATCAACTTCTAACTGTTCTTTAGAAGTATCACCTTTGTTACCCGCTTTATCAGTTGGGGTTACTTCAATATCGTAATGACCTTCTGGTAATTCTTCAGTCGGTGTATACGTCCAGTTACCTTCTGGATCAACTTCTGCTTTACCTTCAGAGACAATTTCACCGTCTTTGTCTTTGATCACAACATCAACTATCGCTCCTGGTTCTGTGTTACCAGTAATTTCAGGAGTAGTATCGTTTGTTGGCTTAAGCTCATCGATGGTTAATTCAGGTGCTACTGTGTCAACCTCGAAGCTCTCTGGCTGAGATTCACCTGTGTTACCTGCTTTATCTGTTGCTTTTGCAACTACGTCATATTCGCCATCTGCTAATTCAACTGATGGTGTATATGTCCATGTGTCACCTGTAACTGTTGCTGGACCTTCTGCAACAACTTGACCGTCTTTGTCTTTAACAACGACATTTACTGTTGTTCCTGGTTCAGTTGTACCTGTGATTTCTGGTG